>DIFQ01000138.1 GCA_002419215.1 Syntrophaceae bacterium UBA5744 | reverse complement strand
GTTGTTGACTAATTATACTAACTCGAAAGGTTGGAGAGATGAAGAAGTCAGCGACAGGCGAGTTAGTATAATTAGTCAACAACGTCCCTGATATCATAGCATCGTGGACCCGCCGCGCCTGGAGCAGAAACGTCTCGAGCTTCGCCGTGATGCTCTGCGGGAAGGGGTTGCCGTCGCTCTCGACGGCCAGAAACGGCAGGTGATCGAACCGCTCCAGGAGACGCAGGACCCGCTCGCTGTTTTCCGTCAGGGCCCCCTTCCCCTCCCGGTTCATCTCCCGCGAGAGGATCGCCTCGGCGATCCGGTTCGGCATGCACCCGAAGGGCCCGATGGCGATCACCCCGCAGTACTCCTCGAGGATCTCCGTGAGTGAGGCCCCCACCGTGAGGATCGCCTCTCCCACGAGCCGCGGGTTGATGAGGTGTCGCACCCCGTCGATGAGGCGGCCCACGTCCTCGAGACGATGGTGAAGGAGGCCCGACCGCCTCATGACGCCCTTCAGGAGCCGCTCCCGGCGTTTCATCACCGTCTGGCGGAGCGTGAGCTGCAGCCACTGTCGAAAGGTGATGTCGTCGGCCGTCATCCCGTTGGCGTAGCACCAGTCCGTGTAGTAGATCCACTCCATGGCGCTTGACACCTTCACCATAAACCCTTCCTCGGCCAGCCTCTCCACAATGAACTGCCGCGAGAGGTCGTCGTTGCGCACGAAGATCTCGCCCGTGAGCAGGATGACGGGCATCCCGGCAGGGCTTCGCCGCAGGGGGATCCGCGCAAGCGCCGTGACGGTCTCTTTCAGCAACTCCCGCAGCTCCGTCGGCTCGCATCCCCGCTCGAGGACTCCCAGCATCTGCGACCACTCGCGCCAGAAGACCTCCATCGCCCGGGGCCTTTCCTTTGCGCAGGCCAGCAGCGCCGAGTAGATGTCCTGCATCATGTCGGCCAGAACAATCCCCGTCCAGGCCTTCTTCGTGAAGGAGCTCCCGTGGAAGTCCGAGTAGCTGTTCTCGCCGGAGAGCGAGAAGAGGGCCACGTCGGGGATGCGCTGCTTCTCCACGACGCCCTCGATGAAGGGGGCATACTGGCCGAAGCGGCAGGGCCCCGAGGTGGTGGGCATCACGTACAGCAGCAGCTCGTCGCGTTGCTCGCGGCCCTCGAGGTATTTCAGCAGGCCGCCCGTCACGAGCTGCAGCGGCAGGCACTCCTTGCAGAGCGTGTGGCCCTTGCCGCACTCGAGGACCTCTTCGTCGGCCGGAGGCAGGCAGGAGCTTCGGATGCCCAGGCTGCGGAAGACGGCGCTCACGGCCTCCGTGTTGAGCCGTCCCATGGACGGGAAGAGCAGGTGCACGCGCGGGTCGAAAAAGGAGTGTTCGTTGCCCTTCGAGTCGATGACGATCTGTTTGCGGTAGTCGAAGCGAGAGGGGGCGAAGCTTCGCAGGCGGCCCGCCGCGACCCCGGGGCTTTCCCCCTTCTTCAGCTCCCGCCAGGCCTTCACGATGTCGAGGAAGGCTTCGATCCGCGTCTCCAGGCCCGCGTCGGCCACGTGGCTGTCCAGTTCCAGGGTGAGCGAGGGCTTGCCTCCCATGATGTCCCGGAAGAACCCGATCAGAAACGAGTCGGGCCCGCAGGAAAAGTTCGTGATGTAGCAACCGAATAGCTGCGGGTGGCGCTCCACGAAGCTTGCCGCCTTGAGAACGGCCTGCCCCGCCGTCCAGTACATCTGCTCGCTGACCGGCTCGTCGTCGCTGGGGAGCATGTCGATGGGGATGACGCGGATGCCGCGCGTGGCGAACTTCCGGGGGATCCCCATGTGGGCCTCGGAGACGAAGGCATTGTAGGAGCGCCCGAAGACGACGACGGCAAACGCGCCGGGATCGGCCTCGAGCTCCTCGAGGGCCCTGCGGCCCGCCTCCCGCATCGTCGTCTCAACGGCCTTCTGGGTCTGCACGGCTGCCGCATAGGCCCGCCTGCCCTCCCGGATCGAACGTCCGAGCATGCAGGCCATCTCCATGAAAGCCCCTTCCGCGGCCTCGCAGCCCTTCGAGAGATCGATGACGGGGGACAGGATGCGCCCGCCTGTTTTCAAGGCCCGAAAGATCGGGTGGTCCTTGTAGGCCGTGCCCAGGTAGTAGGGCTCGCCCTGCGACAGGGGGCAGGTGATACTCTTGGCCGGGGCACGCCCGCCCTTGCCGTTTCGCGGCGCGCTACCCTTGAAGTGCGGCAGGAAGAGCCAGTCGATTCTCCGCTCCAAAAGATCCAGAAGGTAGCCGTGGGAGATCTCCACGGGCCAGCAGAAGGCCGCACCCCTGCGGTCCAAGCCTTCCTGGCGGATCGCTTCGGGCAGGACGACGGCAAAGCCCAGTTCCTCGAAGAAACGCCGGTAGAGCGGGTAGTACGTGTCGGTGAAGAAGGACTTGTTCAGACCGATGACGCCGGCGGGCCGGTCCATCACACCATCTGCCTTGTCGAAGACGAGGCGCTCCCACTGGCGAACGAGGTCGAGACCCCCGGGGTCCGCGCTGCGGGCCAGGCGCAGATTGTACCAGCGGTTGCAGGCCCCGCCGAAGGGATGGGTCTTTCCGTTGATGCGGATGCGGGCGATCTCGCACTTCCGGTCGCACCGGCCGGCGCCGCCGTTGCAGATGAAGGGGGAGCCATATCCCAGCTCCCGGTCCCTCAGCGCCGCAAGCGAGAAGGACTGCCTGCCCAACAGGCCGAGATCGAGACGCCGGCCGATCTCCAGGGCCACGCCAAAGGCGCCCGTCAGTCCCGGGTCGGGCGGGACGATGATGCATTTGCCGGTGACTGCGGCCATGGCCAGGGGAACTGCGCGGTTGTAGCACACCCCGCCCTGCAGGAAGACCTTTTTCCCCACGGAGCGGTTGCCCTTCACGCGCTTGTGGTAGTTCATGCAGATCGAGTAGACGAGCCCCGCCACAACGTCCTCTCTCGAGATCCCCTCGTGGAAGGCCCGCTTGATGTCGCTGTTGATGAAGGCGGCGCACTGGTCGTTGAAGTTGGGCGGCCGCCTGCCGGCCAGGGCGATTTCGGCAATTTCTTCCATCCCGATGTTGAGCGACTCCCGCGCCGCCTCTTCCAGGAATGAGCCGGTGCCGGCGCTGCAGGCCTCGTTCATGGCATAGTCTGAGGGCACGCCGTGGGTGATGCAGGTATACTTGGCGTCCTGGCCGCCGATTTCGAAGATCGTGTCCACGTCGGGGTCGAAGAAAACGGCCGCGGCGGCGTGGGCGGCAATCTCGTTGACGATTCCTTCCGTCAGGGCGTGCAGGCCTGCAATCTGTCGGCCCGAACCCGTCACGCCGAGGCCCGCGATATGGATTTCTTCGGCGAGCGGGCCCAACTGCTCGTGGAGGGACCGGTAGCACGCTCGCGAGGCCCGCACAGGGTCGCCGTTGGTCCGCAGGTATACGGAAGCCACGATGGCGTGTTCGATTTCGCGCACGAGGACGGCCTTCGTCGTCGTGGAACCCACGTCCAGCCCGAGGATCAGCCTGTCCCCTGCCCTCGCTTCGCCGCGCGTCGAGGGCTTGAACTCCACCCGGTCGACAAAGTCGCCCAGGGGCTGCAGGGTTGTGAAGGAACTCTTCTCGTCGCGGAAGAGCCTTCCTGCGGCCGGGAACGGGACCGTCTCGTTTTCGAGGGCCCAGAGCGCGGCGCCCAGGGCCTCGAAGTAGGGCGCCTCGTCGGGGACCCGGAGGTTTTGAATCTCCCGGCGCAGGTGATCCATGACGACATCGTTTTGCGCCGTGCCCCCGATGACCATGATGTCACGCCGTGGCACCTGGTGGAGAATCTCGATGATCTTTCCCGCCATCATCTGGCAGAGCCCCGCCACGATCCTCCCCTTCGGAACGCCCTTGTTGGCCGCATGGGTGCAGTCGCTCTTGCAGAAGACGCTGCAGCGGCCCGAGACGCGGTAGGGGCTCTGAGACCGGGCAAGCCCCGTCGCCTCAACCACGTCCATCCCGAGGCGCTTCACCTGCTGGAGGAAGAACTCGCCTGTCCCGGAGGCGCACTTGTTGCCCGTGTGGACCGTCGAGATGCGCCCGTCGCGGCCCAGGGCGTAGACGAGGAAGGTCTCGCCGCCGGCGCTGACGACGGCCTCCAGGTTCTCGCCGCGGCCGTTGAGGTGGACGAGGGCCTGCTCCACGGCCTGGGGCTCGGGGATGGAGGAGAGGTTGAGAAATTCCCGGAAGCTCCTCCCCGTCACGCTCACCCGTTCATAGCGGCTCGCATCGACTTCGTTCAACATCTCGAGGAGGTAGCGGCGGGGGTTTCCGTGGTGGGGTTCGACGCGGACAACCAGCGTCGCGATCCCGCCGCTTTCGTCGCGTTCGAGGCCGGCCATGGTGATCGTGGAAGCCCCGACGCAGATACCGAGCGCCTTCATAGGCATCCTCCGTATAGGGAAAAGGTCCCGTCACCCTCACCCCGGCCCCGTTCGATAAACTCACGGCCCTGAGCACGTCGAAGGGCTCTCCCCTCAAGGGAGAGGGAGATCAAGGAAGGCATCCTTCACAGGGAAAACCTCACGAAAAGAGATCTTGCCGAAAGTTCGGGACGGTCCCGTGTATGCTTCGATCAGGGTTACGTGATGAAGAGATGAACCACGACAACAGCAGTAAGAAGTGACGAATGAATTATGAACAAAAGGGCGGGCGAATGCAAGGGGCAAAGAAGACCCGTGAAGAAGTGGCGGGTGCAGCAGAAGTGAAGCCTGTTGCCCTGTACCCTGAACCCGAACCCTGGACCCTAAGCCCGTGCTCAGGGTTTTTCCGCCACGTAGAGGTGGCAGATGCCGAAGGTGAAGGGGCGCGACAGGATCAGGCGGAAACCGTTCCGCCTGATCCGTTCTTCCAGTGCTCGCGGCGGCTCGAAGTCCAGAACGGAGTCGCGCAGGTAGAAGTAGGGCTCCTTCCTCCCGGCCACAACGGCGCCGATAAGTGGAAGGACCCGCTTGAAGTAAAAAAGATAGACCTGGCGGATGACGGGAGCCTCGGGCAGGGAAAACTCCAGGATGGCAAAGCGGCCCCCCGGTTTCAGAATGCGAAGGGTCTCCCGGAAGAGGCCGTCCATGTCCTGGACGTTGCGGACGCCGAAGCTGATCATGGCATGGTTGAAGCTGCCGTCCCGAAAAGGCGTCCGGGTCCCGTCGCCCTGCAGGAAGAAACACCGGCCGGGAAAGGGGCTCTGCGCGTTCTTCCCACGGGCAACGCGGAGCATCTCCTCGGAGAGATCGATGCCTGCGACCCGGCAGTCGGCCTGGCGCGCCGCCTCGATGGCCATGTCGGCCGTCCCCGTGGCAATGTCGAGGATGTACTGGCCGTCACGGATGCCGAGAGCGCTCACGGTCCGGCGCCGCCAGATCTGGTCGATCAGGAGCGACAGCGCGCGGTTTCCCCGGTCGTAGGTGGCCGCCATCCGGTTGAAAAGAGGCCGGATGACTTTGGGCCGTTTATCCATCTGATTCTTCTTTTCGGGTGCCATACGAGGAGCGTCGCCTTGATTTTCCCTTTCCGCCGCCTGCAACCGCCGTTTTGCCGATCTTTCTCTTCCCCGGCGGGAGAGGATTGCGGTGACGGGGAATGCCTGAGGCACCTTGCTATACACGCCTTATTTTCAGAGGTAAAGTTTTTTTCGATCCATGCCGGGGTGCGGGATGAAAAGGGGCGGTGATTTTGCCACCGCCCCGGGAGGAATTACCGTTCCGTATCGTCGAAGACCGAATGGCAGGGTAGTCAAGCCCTCACATCATTCAGTGACACCGGGATCGTACACGTCATCTTCGATTCGCAACTTGTAGAGTTCCCAGCCTCCCTGGGGCTGACCGGGCTCCGTCGCAAGATTCATGGGGTTGGCCGTCCCCAGATAGAGGAAGTCGTCGGCCACCATCGTACGGATTCCGTAGTTGAGGTAATTACCCAACCCGTTCAGGCTCACCGGGAGGGCGGGCAGGTCGAGCGACACGAAGCTGTGGAGATCGGCCCCGCTGAAGGGGTGAGCGAAGTTCTTGATCTCCTCGGGGATGGTGACTCCGAAGGCATCCAGGAAACTGCCGGCGACGTAGAGAAAGTCCATCGTCCCGACAAAGAGCCTGCCGTGGTAGCGCTCCATCCACCAGGTGTAGTTGTTGAAGAAATTGTTCATGCCGGCAAGACCGAACCTGGGGACCTGACCGGCCGCGTTCGGCACGATCTCCCACTTGCAGGTGGAGTCGTTGAGTTTGGGCAATTTCGGAGACCCGTAGAGAAGCTCGATCCTCTGATTCTTCTTGCCGAAGTCCTTGCCCCGAAAGATGTGGATGGGCCTGTAGGTAGCAAGGAATGCCGTGATCGTCCCCGCCGTATCCAGTTTGCACGCCGGATGTTCGAGAGGAAACAGCATGAGTCCTGCCCCGGGAATGGTCATGGTACCCCAGTAAAGGTAGGCGCCGTAGGAGGCCAGGGCCCCGCCATAGTAGAAGGCTGCCCGTTCGACCTCGTAGTTATTGTGGATGTTCCAGACTATCGTCCATCCGCCTGAATCCTCGGGACCGAGTCGCTGGTCGGACCCGAAGAGGGGACTCATGTATAGCGTTGCACCTTCAAAACTGCGCGGCGCACCCCATGTCGACACAAATATGCGGCCCTTGTGCTCGGCAATGTAAGCAGGGTCCGCCCCCAATACCCCGACGGTCTGGAACCGAAATGGCCTGTCTGCACTGCCGATCCAGCGCCAGATCTGCCCCGTACTGAGCTTTCTGCCGTCAGGCAACGTCGCGCCGGGGACTCCCACACCGACATAGAGTTGCTTATTGATCACCTGCCACTGGCGGATGTTGCTCAGTTCCGGATGGTTCTCAGAGCCCAAGTACTCCATCGTGTCCGCCTTGAAGGCAAAAATGTTTACTCCTTTCTCGCCAAAAAATCCCGCAATCCCGCCCAGGAAAACGACGTTGCCGAAGGCTCCTGCGGACCGCAGCCCTGTGGTTTTTTCAAGGCGTTCTTTGTCATCCGCGCTGTATTCCAATACTGTTGAAGTCATGTCGAACAGCTGCTTGCTCTTTGTGTTGTAGACGAAAATCCGGGGAGGACGTGAATCTTTTCCCCCACCCTCGCAAACCCAGTCTTTGGTCGGAGGAATCTCGATTCCTAACCCTGCGAAGGAATCGAGCACCTGGCAGAGGGTGTTGGCGACAGTTCCGAACCAGATGTTATCGCCTGACTTGACCATGCCCCAGACATAGGCCTGGTTGACCTTGGGCTGTCCCGGAGCAGGACAGCTCGAGAGATCACCGGGATACACAAAATCGTTTCTTGAATCACCGATGCCATAGAAGCACTCATCGGGTTTCGCCTTCGCCAGCAGCTCCCAGGAAAAGACGGACGGATCCGATGGCAGCGTGATGTTGCCGTAATCATTTTTCCAGAAGCTCTCAACAAGTTCCTTGTCGCCTGCTCCGGCGGGCTGCGGCAGGCTGATGAAGACAAGGATCACGAAACAGAAAAACACGACCCCTGTCCTCAAGAGTTGTTTTGTCCTCATACCCGTTTCCTCCTTTCGTCCTTCTGAAAACCGTTGCCCCGGGTTCACACGCCGGGCAGTGCCGTCGGACAGAGATCGCCCCGACAGATTTAAACGCTCGTGCAAACCGCACCGTGATGACTCATCCCCCGCGGGGACAGCAGCCGCGAGCTGCCGCCAGATCCCGCTTTTGTAATGCTGCTTTCGAGATTGGTTTATGGAATGACGGATGGATCGGTCCCCCCGATGACCTGCTCGAGTCAGCCCCGTGAAGAAATGCCGATGCCGGATGCGGAATGGGGATCTCATGGCGAGGGGGAATCCGGCGCGATCGTCGAATTGACACCAGGGTGAAAGCGGGGGAAGGAAGACGACGCCTCAGGCCCGATGGCAAGGCACACATTCCACCGGGCAATGGATGGTGAACTTGAGAATCATGGCTCCCTCATTATGCTGCACATCGGACGGTTCCAATGCGATTATTATAAACGGTTCGAATCTGTTGTTCGACCTCACCCCATGGAGAGCCTGAAGAGACAGCCTTTTATATATGGCAACTTCGGGGCCAATCTCGCAATCAGTTGATATCACTTGGCATTATAAAGAATCACCCTTCCGGCAGCCCACAATAATCGTAAACATCTCCGACGGTTTATCTGTGGCCCCGGAGAAAATCATTAATATGTATTCGAAATCGTTAACTATTATCTAAATACCCTCTTTTGTAAGGATATTTTACAATTTGCAGATTTTTATCGACAGTCTCGACCCGCAACAGGAATGATGACACTTAAACACCCAGGCACTCCGATACTTTTTTTCCGCTCCCGGACCCTGTCATTAATCTGGTATTGATTTTCCGTTCCGAAACCGTTACCCTTCTCGGCAACGGGGACTCAAACCGCAACATCTGGCACCAGGTGCAGTTTTGGACCCCCACATCTGGTATGTTTTTTTGACGCTTTGAGGGACACCGTCAAAATGGTGGTAAAAGCCCCGAAACGTACTCCCGGAGGGCCTCTCGGGCTGGATTCTTCATCGAACCCCGTCAAAAAACAGGCACTTACCCGGAATTGACGCTCTGTGACACCCTCGAGAAATTTTTCACCGTCCGGCCGGAGAGGCAGGATCGCTGCGTGAAATTGCAAATTATTTCGGGCAGTTGATTCGTACCCAAAACTCAAAAAGAATTTTTAAATTTTTTCTTGACTAGATGTAGTGTTTGCATCAAAATTGCACCACTATATCTTGTGCGACACGGACACTTTGCGTAGAGGGGACGCAAACCTACTCCTGTCCATCTCAATCTCAGGCTCGCGTTCTATAAAATCTAAGCAAAGGGGGAACCGAATGTTCAGTCAAATTCGGAAGCGGGACGGACGTGTTGTCAAATTCGACCCGGAGAAGATCACCAACGCCATTGCCAAAGCCGGTGCAGCCACGGAGGAATACGACTCGGGAACCGCGCGGCGCCTGACGATCAAGGTGCTCACGCTGGCCGAGCAACTCCTGGGCGACCGGATTCCAAGCGTCGAGGAAATCCAGGACATCGTCGAGGAGACCCTGCTTCAGTCTCCATACCGTAAAACCGCCAAGGCCTACATCATCTACCGTGACCAGCACGCCCGCCTGCGTGAAGTCATCAACAAGATGGAAGTCGACCTGGTGGACCAGTACCTTTCCAAGGCGGACTGGAAGATCAACGAAAACTCCAACATGGATTACTCCCTCCAGGGGCTCAACAACTACATCTCCTCGGAGGTGAGCAAGGTCTACTGGCTCAACGAGATCTACACCCCCGAGATCAAGAAGGCGCACAGCGACGGCGACTTCCACATCCACGACCTGAGCCTCCTTTCGGTCTACTGCGTCGGGTGGGACCTCTACGATCTCCTCATCGAGGGTTTCCGCGGCGTCACCGGCAAGGTGGAAAGCCGCCCGGCAAAGCACCTCCGCAGCGCCCTGGGGCAGGTGGTGAATTTCTTCTACACCCTCCAGGGGGAAGCGGCCGGCGCCCAGGCCTTCTCGAACTTCGACACGCTGCTGGCGCCCTTCATCCGCTACGACAAGCTCAGTTACCAGGAAGTCAAGCAGGCCCTGCAGGAGTTCATCTTCAACATCAACGTCCCCACGAGGGTGGGCTTCCAGACGCCGTTTACGAACGTGACCCTCGACGTCAACGTGCCGAAGCACTACGCCGACCGCAACGTCATCATCGGCGGCGTGCCCAAGAAGGAGACCTACGGCGAGTTCCAGGAAGAGCTGAACCTTTTCAACAAGGCGTTCTTAGAGGTGATGGCGGAGGGGGATGCGAAGGGCCGAGTCTTCACATTCCCCATCCCCACCTACAGCATCACGAAGGACTTCAACTGGGACAACCCCCTGATGGACGGCCTCTGGGAGATGACGGCCAAGTACGGCGTGCCCTACTTCTCGAACTTCGTCAACTCCGACATGAGCCCCGAGGATGCCCGCAGCATGTGCTGCCGGCTTCGCATCGACAACCGCGAGCTCGTCAAGCGCGGCGGCGGCCTCTTCGGCTCCAACCCGCTCACGGGCTCCATCGGCGTCGTCACGCTCAACATGCCCCGGCTGGGCTACCTGGCCGGCTCCGAGGCCGAGTTCTTCGAACGCCTCGAAAAGCTCATGTACCACGCCAAGGAGAGCCTCGAGATCAAGAGAAAGGTCCTGGAGGCCTTCACGGACCGCAACCTCTACCCCTACACGAAGCACTACCTGAGGGGCATCCGGGAGCGCATGGGAAGCTACTGGAAGAACCACTTCTCGACGATCGGGCTGGTGGGCATGAACGAGGCCTGCCTGAATCTCACGGGCAAGACGATCGCCGATCGCGAAGGCATGGACTTCGCCAAGCGCGTGCTCGACTTCATGAACGCCAGGCTCCTCGAGTTCCAGGCCGAGACGGGCAACAACTTCAACCTGGAAGCCACGCCGGCCGAGGGGACCTCCTTCAGCCTCGCGCGGATCGACAAGGAGAAATACCCCGACATCATCTCGGCCAACGAGAACGGCGGGCCCGCCTTCTACACCAACTCGACGCAGCTGCCGGTGAACTACACCGACGACATCTTCGAGGCCCTCGATCTGCAGGACGAGATCCAGGTGAAGTACACGGGCGGCACCGTGTTTCACACCTTCATCGGCGAGCGCATCGCAGAGCCCATCGCGGCGAAAGTCCTCGTGCGCAAGATCTGCGAGACCTACCACATGCCCTACTTCACGCTGACGCCGACCTTCAGCGTCTGCCCGGACCACGGCTACATCCGCGGCGAGATCGTGGCCTGCCCCGACTGCAACGCGGCCACCGAGATCTACTCGCGCGTCGTGGGCTACCTGCGGCCCGTCAAGCAGTGGAACAAGGGAAAGCAGGCCGAGTTCGAGCTGCGGCAGACCTACCACGTCAACGGCACGGCTTCGGAGGAGAAGGAGGAGAAGGACGTGCGGCTCTACCCCGTGGAAACCGCCCAGCAGTCGGGGGTCGCACGCTGAAATCCCGGGTATCGGGTATAGGGAAGAAAGACCGGGCTGCTGGGGCGCTTGCGAGCGCATCGGCGGCCCGGTTTGTTTTATATCACGCAGAAACAATTAATTGATTATTTACATGCAAGCAAATAGATCAGTAATTTATTTAGACACTAGTTGTTAAGTGCCACGACATCGTAGAC
>DIFQ01000086.1 GCA_002419215.1 Syntrophaceae bacterium UBA5744 | reverse complement strand
CCTCGCGCCCACGCAGCCGCGCCCGCCGGTGCCGATTCGAGGGGAGCCGCGCCGTCGGCCGACAAGAAAGGCAAACGCGCCGTCGAGGTGGTCATGGACGGGGTGGCCGCCAAGAAGAGGACCCTGATCAAGCAGGGCATCGACAAGAAGGACAAGAGAGTGAGGCTCCGGGAGATCGAGGAGGAGGAATCCGCCCGGTGGAGAGGCGACAAGAAGGCCGCTGTCGTCAAGATGAAGAAGACGGAGATCACGGTCCCCAAGGCGATCAAGCGGCGGATCCGGATCTCGGAGGCTATCCGGGTGGGCGAGCTGGCCAAGCAGATGGGCGTGCGCGCCAGCGACGTCATCAACAAGCTCCTCGGCCTGGGCATCATGGTCACCATCAACCAATCCATCGACGTCGATGCCGCAAGCCTCATCGCCGCCGAGTTCGGCTACCAGGTCGAGGCCGTGACGGCCGAGTACGACGAACTGCTCCAGCGCACCGAGGCGGAGCCCCGGAACCTCAAGCCCCGGGCGCCCGTTGTCACCGTCATGGGCCACGTCGACCACGGCAAGACGTCGCTGCTCGACGCCATCCGCCAGACCAACGTCATCGACGGCGAGGCCGGCGGCATCACGCAGGCCATCGGCGCCTACCACGTCCATGTCAAGGACCGCGACATCGTCTTCCTGGACACGCCGGGTCACGAGGCCTTTACGGCCATGCGCGCCCGCGGTGCCAAGGTGACGGACATCGTCGTCCTCGTCGTGGCCGCCGACGACGGCGTCATGGAACAGACCGTGGAAGCCATCAACCATTCGCGATCGGCCGGTGTGCCCATCATCGTGGCCGTCAACAAGATCGACAAACCCAACGCCACACCCGACCGGATCAAGCAGGAACTGGCCCAGCACAACCTCACGCCGGAGGACTGGGGCGGCGATGCGCTTTTTGCCGACATCTCGGCGAAGAAGAAGGTCGGCATCGAGAACCTGCTGGAGCTCATCCTCCTGCAGGCCGATGTCCTCGAACTGAAGGCCGACCCGGACCGCCCGGCCCGCGGCATCATCATCGAGGCCAAGCTCGACAAGGGACGGGGCCCCGTGGCCACGGTCCTCATCCAGGAAGGGACCCTGCGCGAGGGAGACGCCTTCTCTGCGAAGACGGAGTACGGCCGCGTGCGGGCCATGATCGACGACCAGGGCCGGCGCGTCAAGGAGGCGGGCCCCTCCATGCCCGTGGAGGTCATCGGCTTCTCCAGTGTCCCCCAGGCGGGCTCCGAGTTCATCGGCGTCGAGGACGAGAAGAAGGCCAAGAGCATCAGCGAGTACTGGGTCCGCAAGGAGCGCGAGAAAGAGCTGGCGGCCTCCTCCAAGATCACCCTGGAACAGCTCTACCAGAGGATCAAGGAAGGCGCCAAGGAGCTCAACGTGATCCTCAAGGCCGACGTCCAGGGATCCCTCGAGGCCCTGATGGAAGCCCTCAACAAGCTCTCCACCGACGAGATCAAGCTCAAGCTCATCCACAACTCCACGGGCGCCGTCACCGAGACGGACGTCATGCTGGCCTCGGCATCCGATGCCATCATCCTGGGCTTCAAGGTCAGGCCCGACGCCCGCGTCGTCGAGATCGCCGAGAAGGAAGGCGTCGAGATCAAGCTCTACGACGTCATCTACAACGCCATCAACGACGTGCACGATGCCATGGAGGGGCTGCTGGAGCCCGAGTTCAAGGAGGTCGTCCAGGGCCGTGCCGAGGTGCGCGAGACCTTCCGGATCATCAAGGTCGGCACCGTGGCGGGCTGCCACGTGACGGACGGGAAGATCCCCCGAAGCGCCAACGTCAAACTGGTGCGTGACGGGGTGGTCCTCTACGACGGCAAGATCGCCTCGCTCAAGCGCTTCAAGGACGACGCGAAGGAAGTCTCCGCCGGGATGGACTGCGGCCTCGGCATCGAGGGCTACAATGACATCCGGGTGGGCGATGTGATCGAGGCGTACATCATGGAGCAGATCGAGAGAAAACTCTAAACCGGTCTATTTCGTCTTTTTGGTCTGTTTCGTCTATTTCGTCAAAGAAGGACGGCTCCTGACCAAACGGACCAAACGGACCAAACGGACCAAATAGACCAAATAGACGAGCATGGTTGTCGGAGTAGGGATCATCGAGGTTTACATCCACGAGAGCCGCTCCCTGAAGGAGAAGCGGGGCGTGATGAAGAGCCTGATCCGGCGCACGCAGAACGAATTCAACATCTCGATTGCCGAGGTCGACGGGCACGACAACTGGAAGCAGGGCATCATCGGGTTTTCCGTCGTGGGCAACGACCGGAGCTTCGTGAACTCGAAGATGGAGATGATCCTGAATTTTGTCGAGAACCTCCACCTCGCAGAGGTCGTCAACGTCCGCAGGGAGATCACGAACTACTCCGACCTGGCGGGCCGTTACGACGGGGGGGCGCTGCCCGATGGATTTCAAGAGAGCTGACCGGGTTGCGGACCTCATCAGGCAGGAGATCGCAGACATCCTGCGGCGCGAGGCCGGCGATCCGAGGATTGCCCATATCACCGTGACGGACGTGAGGCTCACGGACGACCTTCGCTCCGCCCGCGTCTACGTGGTCGAGCTCGGCAAGGACCGCCTGAGCCCCGAGGTGGAGAAGGGGCTCTCGAAGGCCAAGGGGTTTCTCAAGCGGGAACTGGGCAAGCGGCTGAAGCTGCGCTACATCCCGGAGCTGACCTTTTTCTACGACCCGTCTTTCGAGTATGGGTCCCGGATTGAAAAGCTGCTGAAAGAAGTTCGAAAAGAAGAACCGGATGATCCGACAGATCGCTGAAATCATACAAAAAGGCCGCACCTTCCTCGTGACTTCGCACGTGAGGCTCGACGGGGATGCCGTAGGTTCGGAGCTTGCCCTCTACGAGGCGCTCAAGGGCCTGGGCAAAGAGGTGGTCGTCTACAACCAGGACCGCACGCCGCAGATGTATGCGTTTCTGCCCGACGCGGGGGTCATCGTGAACCGGCTGGGCCCCCTGGACGGCTTTGATGCCGTCTTCGTTCTCGACTGCAGCGAGATCGAGCGCATGGGGGAAGAAGCGCCGCGGATCGCCGGGATCCGGCGGATCGTCAACATCGACCACCACATCTCGAACGACCACTACGGCCATCTGACGCTGACGGACCCCGGGGCAAGCTCCACGGGGGAGATGATCTTCCGTCTGATCGACGGGATGGGAATCGAGCTGACGCGGGACATGGCCGTCAATCTTTACACGGCGATCCTGACCGACACGGGGGCCTTCCGGTACTCGAACACGGGGCCGAAGACCTTCGCCGTTGCCGGCCGGCTGCTGGAGAAAGGGGCCGACCCGGCCTGGATTGCCCAGATGGTCTACGAGACCTTCCCGGCCGTGAAGATCCGGTTGCTCGGCCGGGCGCTGTCCACGCTGGAGTTCGACTGGCAGGGCCGGATTGCGGCCGTTACCGTGTCGAAGAAAATGCTCGAAGACGCGGGCGCCCAGTGGGAGCACACGGAAGGGTTCGTCGAATTCCCCCGCTCCATCGAAGGCGTGCAGGTGGCCGCCTTCTTCAGCGAGATCAGCGAGGGCCTCTACAAGGTGAGCCTTCGCTCCAAGGGGCGTTTCAGCGTCGAGGAAGTGGCCCGGAAGTTCGGAGGGGGCGGTCACATCAACGCCGCGGCCTGCCGGATCCAGGGCGATCACGACGCGGTGAAGCGAAGGCTTTTTGATGCGGTCAAGAACGGTGGCCGATGAAGGGTGTCGTCGTCGTCGACAAGCCCGCGGGAATCACATCCCATGACGCCGTCGACAGGGTAAGGAAGCTCCTCGGCGAACGGAAAGCAGGCCACACGGGGACCCTCGACCCCATGGCGACGGGCGTGCTTCCCGTCTGTGTCGGCGAGGCGACGAAGATCGCCTCCTTCCTCGCAGGCGACGACAAGGTCTACGAGGTCACGATGCGCCTCGGTGTCCGGACGGACACCCTGGACATGACCGGGCAGGTGCTGGCCGAACAGGAGCCCCGGGCGACCGAAGCGGATGTGAAGGCGGTGCTTGCCGTCTTTGCCGGGAAGATCAGCCAGGTCCCCCCGCAGTACTCGGCCGTCAAGGTCGGGGGCAAGGCCCTCTACAAGTGGGCCCGCAAGGGGGTCCGCATGGAAGTGCCGGCGCGCGAGGTCGAGATTCGGGAGATCCTCCTGCAGGGCGTCGAGATGCCGTTTGTGAGGTTCACCGTACGCTGCTCCAAGGGAACCTACATCCGGACACTCTGTGCCGACATGGGCGATCGCCTCGGATGCGGGGCTGTCCTCGAAAAGCTGCGCAGGACGGCAAGCGGTATCTTCCGGCAAGAGGATGCCGTCCGCCTCGACGGGGACAGCGACGAAGGGATCCGGATGAGGCTCCGACAGGGTCTGATTCCCATGAGCCGCGCCCTCCCGGGCATAGGCGACATCGTAATCCCGCCGCTCATGGAGCGGAAGCTTATGAAGGGGCATCAGCCCGATGCCGAGGGCCTTGCGGCCCTGCAAATCCCTTCTCTTGCAACGGGAGATGTGGTAAAGTTCGTATCCGAGGGGGGGTGCCTCGTGGCTCTGGCCAGGATGCTCGTTTCGGCGGAGGAGATCCCGTCGCTTGCGCCCTGCGTGCAGGCCGCCCGCATCCTGAGAGTTTTCAACGAGTCATCAAAATGATGGATATAGACCAAGAGTCAGACAAAGGGAGGTTTTACGGACGTGCTTGATGTAGACAAGAGGAAAGAAATCATTGCCGGCTATCAGACCCACGAAGGCGACACGGGTTCTCCCGAGGTGCAGATCGCACTGCTGAGCGCCCGGATCCAGTACCTGACCGAGCATTTCAAGACTCACAAGAAGGATCATCACTCCCGCCGGGGTCTCCTGAAGCTCGTCGGCCAGCGCCGGCGGCTGCTGGAGTATCTCAAGAACAAGGAAGTGAACCGGTACCGCAAGATCATCGAGCGGCTCGGTCTGCGGAAGTAGCGGCGAGGGCAACGATCGCAACGGTCGATCCAGTCGAACTCCCGGGTTCAGGCTCCTGGAATGGTGGATCCATCCGCAACATCGAAACAGGTTCGTTCAGGACAGGGGAGCCGTCTGTCTTCCGGCCGATGCCGGGGCACGTTCAGAACCTCATCGTCATCAGCAAGGAGAAGGAAGAAGTATGAGTCAGATATTCAAGAAGCAGTTCGCAGGAAGCGATCTCAGCATCAAAGTACATTACATCGCCGGACAGGCTGACGGTGCCGTTCTCGTAACCTACGGCGAAACCGTTGTGCTTGTCACCATCGTTTCGGCCCGGAGCCAGAGGGAAGGCCTCGATTTCCTTCCCCTCACCGTGGATTACCAGGAAATGACCTTTGCCGCCGGCAAGATCCCCGGCGGGTTCTTCAAACGCGAGGGGCGCCCCAACGAGCGGGAGATCCTCATTTGCCGGATCATCGACCGCTCCATCCGCCCGCTTTTCCCCAAGGGGTACAACTTCGAGACGCAGCTCATCGCCACGGTGCTCTCCGTGGACGGCGAGCACGACTCCGACGTGGCGGCCCTGCTGGGAGCCTCGGCGGCCCTGCAGATCTCGAACATCCCCTTCAACGGCCCCATTGCCGGCGTCCGGATCGGCCGGATCGACGGCAATCTCGTCGCCAACCCCACCTCGATGGAGGGAAGCGACCTCGACATGTTCATCGTGGGGCGCAAGGTGACCCCCGGCACGGGAGGCAAGCCCTATGACATCAACCTCGTCATGCTCGAGGGCGGCGCAAGTGAACTGGGCGAGGAGGACATTGTCCAGGGGATCAACCTCGCGCTCGAGTCCATGCGGCCCGTCATCGAGCTGCAGGACGAGATGCAGAAGGCCATCGGGAAGGCCAAGCGGGCCTTCACGCCGCCCGTCATCGACGAGGCGCTCTACCGGAAGATCTCCGACCTGGTGACGGAAGGGTTCAAGGAGGCCTACGGGATCGCGGAGAAACTCGACCGTTACGGCAAGCTCAGGGACGTCCGGGAGAAGGCCATCGAGACCCTCTGCAAGGAAGACCCGTCGCTCAAGCCCCTCGTCGAGCACGTCATCGAGAAGATCGACCGGGGCATCCTGAGGAGCATGATCCTGTCGCAGAAGCGCCGCGTAGGCGGCCGCGCCTACGACGAGATCCGTCAGATCCACAGCGAGGTGGGGCTGCTGCCCCGCACGCACGGCTCGGCCCTCTTCACGCGGGGCGAGACCCAGGCCCTGGTGACGATCACCCTGGGGACTTCCTCGGACGAGCAGCGGATGGACTACATCACGGGCGAGGAGAGGCGCTCCTTCCTGCTGCACTACAACTTCCCGCCCTACTGCGTGGGAGAGGTCAAGCGCATGGGAAGCCCCGGCCGCCGCGAGGTCGGCCACGGGGCCCTGGCTCGCAGGGCGCTTCTTCCCGTCCTTCCGAGCGCGGAGGAGTTCCCCTACACGATCCGCACCGTGTCGGAGATCGTCTCCTCGAACGGCTCCTCCTCCATGGCCAGCGTCTGCGGCGGGACCCTCTCGCTGATGGATGCCGGCGTGCCCGTGAAGGACGTCGTGGCCGGAATCGCCATGGGGCTGCTCAAGGAAGGCGACAACGTGGCCGTTCTTTCCGACATCCTCGGCGACGAGGACCACGCCGGCGACATGGACTTCAAGGTCTGCGGCACCCGAAAGGGCATCACGGCCCTGCAGATGGACATCAAGATCGACGGCATCAACGAGCAGATCCTGCGCAAGGCGCTCCAGCAGGCCAAGGACGGCCGGTTCTTCATCATCGACAAAATGAAGGAGACGCTTCCCGAGCCCCGCAAGGAGCTCTCCCAGTACGCCCCGCGGATCATCACCATGAAGATCCGGCCCGACCGGATCCGCGATCTCATCGGCACGGGCGGCAAGAACATCCGCCAGATCGTCGCCGAAACGGGCGTGTCCATCGACGTGGAGGATGACGGCACGGTGTTGATCGCCTCCACCGACCTCGAGGCCGCCGACCGGGCCATCGCCATGGTGAAGTGGCTCACCGAGGAGGCCGAGATTGGGAAGATCTACATGGGCACGGTGAAGAAGGTCGTCGATTTCGGCTGCTTCGTGGAGATCCTGCCCGGCACGGAGGGGCTCGTCCACATCTCGCAGCTCGACACGAAGCGCGTCGCCAAGGTGACCGACGTGGTCAATGAGGGTGACAAGATCCCCGTGAAGGTCCTCGAGATCGACAGCAACGGGAAGATCCGCCTTAGCAGGAAGGATGCCCTGGGTGCAGACGTATCGAAAAACAGTCCTTTCTAACGGGATCAAGGTCATCACGGAAGAGATCCGTCACGTTCGCTCCGTCTCGATCGGAGCGTGGGTCAGTTGCGGCTCGCGCCACGAGGACGAGCGGATCAACGGGACGGCCCACTTCATCGAGCATATGCTCTTCAAGGGGACGGCCAGGCGGTCGGCCTTTGACATCGCCTCCGACATCGACTCCGTCGGGGGCGTGATGAACGCCTTCACCGGCAAGGAACTGACGGCGTTCTACGTCAAGGTGCCCGACTACCACCTCCCCCTTGCCATCGACCTGCTGGCCGACATCTTCAACCACTCGCTGTTCAACCTGGACGAGATCGACAAGGAGAAAGCCGTCGTCCTCCAGGAGATCAGCATGGTCGAGGACACGCCCGACGAGTACATCCACGACATCTTCGAGAAGCATTTCTGGGAAGGGCATTCCCTGGGCATGCCCGTCCTCGGGACGAGGGACTCCGTCGATGCGTTCGATCGCGCAAAGGTCATGAAGTTCTTCGAGGAGCGTTACCGGGGGGACAACCTGGTGATCGCCGCCGTGGGGAACATGGAGCACGAGAAGCTGGTTGACCTCGTGGCGAAGCTCTTCGGGACCCTTCCGGCACTCCGGCTGCATTTCGACGAAACGAAACCGCAAACCACGGCCCGCTTCTCCTGCATCGAGAAGGACCTCGAACAGCTCCATCTCGTCGTGGGCACGCCGGCCCCGGCGACCCTCGAGCCGACGCGATTCGCGGGAATCCTGATGAACTCCGTCTTCGGCGGCTCCATGAGCTCCCGGCTATTCCAGGAGATCCGCGAGAAGAGAGGGCTTGCCTATGCCGTGCGCTCCTACATCGTTTCCTACCGCGACACGGGGATGCTCAACATCTATGTGGGGACCTCGAAGGACAAGACGCAGGAGGTCATCGACATCATCCTGTCCGAAATGGGGCGGATGAAGAACGAGCTGTTCACCGAGAAGGAGCTCCAATCGGCCAAGGAGCTGATCAAGGGCAACCTGCTCCTGAGCATGGAGAGCACCGACAACCGGATGCAGAAGCTCGCGACCAACGAGATCTATTTCGGCCGCAATATCCTGCCCGAGGAGATTGTCGGCAAGATCGATGCCGTCACCGGCGAGGACATCCTGGCGTTGTCGCAGCAGATGTTCACCGGCGCCAACCTTTCCATGGTATTCCTCGGGGAGATGACGGAAGCGGAGATGCCCAGGGGGGATGTCGAACTTTAAAGCAACAGGCTACAGGCAACAGGCCGCAGGCGGCAGAATCCCCTTTTTTCATTTTTTAGCCTGTAGCCTGTGGACTGCAGCCTTTGGCCTGTCGCATCAGCGACTGACGAAATCAACGAAAAGAACGAAACAGACGAGTTCGATGGAATCGGTGCGCGTGGCCATTGAGCGGTTGAGCGGGTCGGAGGACCTTCCGCTTCCCCGTTACATGACGGATCATGCTGCGGGGATGGACATCGTTGCCGCCGTGGCGACGGAGATCACCCTCGCCCCGCGTGAGCGAGCCCTCATCCCCACGGGCATCGCCATCGCCCTGCCGGCAGGCTACGAGGCCCAGATCCGGCCGCGCAGCGGCCTGGCCCTTCGCAACGGGGTGACCCTGGTGAACACGCCGGGCACGATCGACGCCGATTACCGCGGCGAGGTCCGGATCATCCTGATCAATCACGGCACAGAACCTTTCGTGGTAAGGCGTGGCGACCGGATCGCACAGATGGTCGTGGCGCCCGTTTCCCGGGTCACCTGGGATCTCGGGCGGGGGCTCTCCGACACGGCCCGAGGAAGCGGCGGTTTCGGGCACACCGGGTAGCCCCGCAGGGGCTGCGTCCCGCCCGGATTTCCGGTAGACAGCGGGGTTGAAATAGTCTAATACTTCAAAAAGCGGCTCGTCTCGGGACGCCATGAAACAGGAAGTTAGGAAGCCAGGAAGTTAAGAAGCGCGGAAAAAGGGAAGAACTGCTGTATTCAAACGACCGGATAGACCGGACAGACTGAACAGACCGGACAGACTCTTGAAGACCTTCAAAGTCAAAAAAACCATCGCCGAGATCAACGAGAAAATCCGGCAGGGGAAGGCGGTCATCGTGACGGCCGAGGAGATGATCGACATTGTCGAGCGCCACGGGGACGTGGAAGCGGCCCGGCGCGTCGATGTGGTCACGACGGGGACCTTCGGCCCCATGTGCTCCTCGGGGGCCTTCCTGAACTTCGGCCACACCTCCCCCCGCATCAAGGCTCACAAGGTCTGGCTCAATGACGTGGCTGCCTATGGCGGTGTTGCGGCGGTCGATTGCTATCTCGGGGTCACCGAGGTGGCCGAGGGCGATCCCCTCAACAGCGTTTTCCCGGGCGAGTTCAACTACGGCGGCGGCCATGTCATCGAGGACCTCGTGGCCGGAAACGTGATCCGCCTGCGCCTGGAGGGCTACGGCACGGACTGCTACCCCTCGCGCAAGCAGGAGAAGAACATCCTGCTGCACGACCTGCGGGATGCGATGCTCTTCAATCCGCGCAACTGCTACCAGAACTACAACTGTGCCGTGAACATGTCCGACAAGACGATCTACACCTACATGGGGGTCCTGCGGCCGCGTATGGCCAATGCCAATTACGCCACGTCAGGGCAGCTCAGCCCGCTCTTCAACGACCCCTACTACCGGACGATCGGCATCGGTACGCGCATTTTCCTTGGCGGGGCCCAGGGCTACGTGGCCTGGCATGGCACCCAGCACAACCCCAACACGCCCCGGGGGCCCAACGGCGTCCCGACGGGCGGTGCGGGGACCCTCGCCGTCATCGGCGATTTGAAGGAAATGTCACCGGAGTGGCTCGTGGGCGCCAGCTTCCTGGGGTACGGTGTCTCCCTCTATGTGGGCATCGGGATCCCCATTCCGATCCTTGACGAGCAGATGGCCCGCTTCACCGCCGTGAAGGACGAGAACATCACGACCCAGATCTACGACTACAGCATGGACTATCCCGGCGGCGGCGACATCAAGAGCCTCGGCGAGGTGAGTTACAAGGAGCTTCGGAGCGGCCGGATCGTCCTCAACGGCAAGGAAGTGGCCACAGCCTCCATGTCCAGCTATTACCGGGCGCGGCAGATCGCCGAGACGCTCAAAACATGGATGGAAAAAGGAGAGTTCCAGCTGGGCGAACCCCAGATGCTCCTTCCTTCGGTGAGCCCTGTGCCGCCGGAGGCACGCCGTAAACGATAGAGCCTGTTGCGGGGGAACGGCGGATGAAGGTGGGGAAATTTCTTCTGCTCTTCCTGATCCTGATGGGGTCGGTCATCCTCTTTGGCAGCAGGGGAGTCCTGGACAACTACCGCCTGAATCAGAAGCTCCTCGACCTCCAAAAGGGAAACGAGGAGATCGTCGCGAAAAACGACACCCTCAAAAAGGAGATCCTCCTTCTCCGCAACGACCTGCGCTACATCGAAAAGGTGGCCCGCGACGAGCTGGGGATGGTCAAGCAAAACGACCGGGTCTACCGCCACGTCGAGTGAATCCTTCTCACCCTCTCACCTTCTTCCCTCCTGCGAGGGTGTCAAAAACCTTTACATTCTCCCGAGAACACCGTCATACGGCGTTTTTCAGCCATTGCCCGCCGATTCCTGAAATCCCCTGCCGTTTTTTTTATTTAACTCCTGCCCCGACATTGCCGATTATAAACGTTAGGGTTTTTTCGCTGCCGCTTTGCCTCTTGGAATGCCGCCGCGGGGCAGACCTCGCTGAAAAGGCCTCAAAATCACGGCCTTCCGGGGTTACAGCCGGGACAGCCAGGCCGCAGGCGGCTCCGGAGCCAGTCCATGGCACAGTGCTTGCTTAACGTAGTGCCCGTAGTGGTGCGAAGTGATTCAGTCATAACCAACTCAGCCTGTCCCGGTTTGCGGGCCGGGCGAGACCGCAGAACACAGAGGACCCCATGCTCAAACTGAACGGCCTGTTTGCAAGCAAGAAACAGATTGCGGGACTCGACATCGGATCCAGTTCCATCAAGGTCTCGGAGATCGCCGAGGGGCCCGACGGGTACGTGCTCCAGAACTACGCCAGCGTTCCCCTTGCAAAGGGCATTGTCACCGACGGCCTCATCGTCAACCCCAATGCCCTGGTCGAGCGCACCAAGGAGCTCCTCAAGATTTCCCGCTGCAAGGCCCGAACGGTCGTCACCTCCCTCTCCGGATACTCCGTCATCGCCAAGAAGATCAGCTTTCCCTCCATGGATGAGGAATCGCTGCGCGAGCTGATCAGCGACGAGATCGAGAAATACCTGCCCTTCGGCGACATGAAAGACGTCAACTTCGACTTCCATATCCTGGGCCCCAGCGAGATGAGCCCCGGCCAGATGGAGGTCTTTCTCGTAGCCGCCAAGAAGGACGTCGTCCAGAGCTACATCGAAACCCTCCGCAAGGCGGGGCTCGACGTGGTCATCATGGATGTGGACTCCTTCGCCCTGGAAACGATGTACGAGGAGAACTACGATTACGGTCACGACGACGTCTGCATCCTCGTGAACATCGGCGCCAGCATGACCAACATCAATGTCGTCAAGGGCGGTGCCTCCATCTTCATCCGCGACTTCCCCCTGGGGGGGTACTCGATCACGGAAAACCTGCAGGACAAGACGGGGGTTTCCTTCGAGGAGGCCGAGCGCGTGAAGCTGGAGAAGGCAAATTCCGCCGACGAGCAGAGCAAGGAAGAACTCCTCAACTTT
The DNA here is from genome assembly GCA_002419215.1 of Syntrophaceae bacterium UBA5744. Lineage (GTDB taxonomy): Bacteria > Desulfobacterota > Syntrophia > Syntrophales > UBA2192 > UBA2192. The sequence goes on along the minus strand of DIFQ01000086.1, from coordinate 12,285 downwards.
GCCGACCCCCTGCTGCTGGAGATCGAACGTTCCGTTGATTACTTCCGCTCCACTTACCCCGGGAAGTTCATCAAGCAGATCCTGCTGTGCGGCGGGACGGCCCGGATGCCCGGCATCGGTGAGGCCCTTCTCCAGCGGCTCAACGTGGAGGTCGAGATCGCCAATCCCTTCAGGAAGGTGTCCTTCGACAAGAAGTCATTCTCTGCCGAAGACCTGAAAGAAATCGGGCCGCAGGCGTCTGTCGGTGTCGGGCTCGCCATGAGGAGGATCGGGGACAAATGATCAAGGTCAACCTGCTTCCCTACAGGGAAAAGAAAAAGGAAGTCCAGTCGAAGAACCAGGCCGTCATCCTTGGCGCCCTGGGAGTCGCCTTCGCGGTCCTGCTCGGCGGGTTCCACATCTTCACCGTGATGAAGCTCAGCGATCTCGAAAACCAGGTGCAGAGCACCCAGCAGACGCTGCAGCAGCTCAAGTCGAGCATCGGCGACATCAACCAGTACAAGAAGGCGAAGGAGATCCTGGAAAAGCGGCTCAACATCATCAGCTACCTCGAGAAGAACCGGTTTGCCAAGGTCTTCTTCCTCGATGAGTTGACCGCCATGGTCCCGGCCAACCAGGTCTGGATCAAGTCGATGAAGGAAACCGAAGCGGACGTGAAGATCGACGGGTTCGCGAAGGACAACATCGCGATCGCGAAATTCATGAGAAACCTGGAAAAATCCAAGCACCTCACCTCCGTCGACCTGGTCTCGTCGAAACAAACGGAAATCGCGGGCAACAAGCTGAAGCAGTTCACCCTGTCCTGCAATCTCAAGAAGGGGTTCTGAGCATGGCACTGAGCGTTGACGATATCAAAAAAATGCCCGTGAGGCAGAAGGTCCTGGCGCTGTTCGTGCTCTTCATCCTGCTGGGATTCGCCTATTACTCGATCTACTACCAGAGCGCCATGCAGGACGAGGAGCGGCTCCAGCAGAATCTTGCGACCCTCCAGATCGAGCTGACCCAGAAGCAGAAGCTCATGGAGGAAAAACTCAAGTTCGAGAAGGAGATCGCCCAGCTGCAGGAGCAGCTGAAGGTGGCCATGGCGAAGCTGCCCGAGCAGAAAGAGATCCCGGGCCTGCTCATCTCCATGTCGGAGGCGGAGGGCCTCGGCGGGGTCGAATTCCAGCTCTTCGAGCCCCTGGCTCCCGTGGAGAAGGAATTCTACGCCGAGCTGCCCGTGAAGATTTCGCTCACCGGGGTCTTCCACGACACGGCCATCTTCTTCGAGAAGGTGGCGAAGCTGCCCCGCATCGTCAACGTGTCGGATGTCTCCATGGAACGGCGGGAAGGCGCCAAGGACGCCAACGGCCCCAAGGGCCCTGTTTTGGCGACGAGTTTCCTGATCAAGACCTACATGTTTGTCGAAAAGCCCGTTGAAGGGAGCAAGAAGGTTGATGGAACGGACAAAAAAGCGGCCCAGAAGAAGTAAGCTCCTGGCGGGAAGCCTGGCTTTCGTTTTCCTGCTTGCGGGTTCCGTGACGGTTTCCCCGGCGGCCACCCCGCCTGCGGCAAAACCCGTGGCGTTGAATCCGGTGGCAGAACCACAGGCGCCCCCCCTTGAAATGCCGGATTATCGTTACGACCCGAAGGGGAAGACCGACCCCTTCAAGCCCTTCGTGAGGCTGGAGCTGCCCACTCCCTCGAAGAAGGGCCCGGAGAAGAGGAGACTCACGGGGCATCTTACGCCGCTGCAGCGGGTTGCCCTGGACAAGGTCCGGGTGACGGGCATTGCCGGCTCGGCGTCGAAGCGCGTGGCCATGGTCGAAGACGGAGGGGGCAAGGGCTACATCGTATATCTGGGCACGCTCATCGGGCCCGACGGCGGCAGGGTGATCCAGATCCTTCCCGACCGGGTCGTCGTGGAAGAAAGACACCAGGAGAGCAAGGGCAAGGAAAAATCGCATCGCGTGGCGCTGAAGCTCCATAAAGAAGAAGGCGAGGGAAGACCATGAAGAAGCTGAGCCTGTGGGCACTGACGATTTCATTCTGTGGGTTGCTGATTGCCGGTTGCGCAACGATGAACGCCGGGCCCGAGTCATCCGACCCGACTGCGGGCGAAGGCGTCAAGCCCGTCGCTTCGGCCGCGGAGGCCAGCGTCGGCTACGTCGAGAAGATCGCCTTCGACAGGACGGCGGACAAGGAAAGAGTGATCGTCTCCACGTCCAGGCTCTCGGGATACACCGCCTCGAGAGAAGCGGCCAGGACGTTCGTCATCACCTTCGACAAGATGCACGTGCCCGATGACCTGAAGACAAAGCGTCCCGACGGCGGCTTCAAGGTCATCGAGGGCGTTTACTCGAGCCAGACCAAGACGGGCGAGCGTCCCGTGACGGCCGTCAAGATCGTACTGAAGGACGCCGTGCCTCACCTCGTGCGCGAGGAAGGCAACCAGCTGACCATCGACGTGGACATTGCCAACATGCCCCAGAGCTTCACCATGACCAGGGAAGTGGAGAAGATCCGGGCGACTCAGCCGGAACCGAAGTCCAAGGAGATCAAGGTCGAGAAAAAGGAAGGCAAGGTCTACACGGGTCAGAAGATCACGGCCGATTTCCAGGATGCCAACATCCGGAGCGTCTTCCGCCTGATTGCCGAGGTGAGCGGCCTCAACATCGTGGCCGGCGAGGACGTGAAGGGTCTCGTCACCATGAAGCTCAACGAGGTTCCCTGGGACCAGGCTCTCGAAACGATTCTCGACATTCAGCAGCTGGGGACGAAGACACAGGGCAACGTGATCGTCGTCATGCCCGCGGACAAGATCAAGAAGGCCGAGGAGCAGCGTCTCAAGGAGGACGTCTCCCGCGGCAAGCTGAAGCAGATCTCCATCGAAGCCCAGATCGTCGAGGCCGTCGATACCTTTATCAGGAGAATCGGTGTCCAGTGGGGCGGCGGCATCCTGACCAATTCCGGCAACACACAGCTCGGCGCCCTGGGCGGCTCCGCGGGGTACGCCACGGGCCTGACGGCAGGCTCGACGAGCGCAGTCACGGTCCCGCAGAACTTCCCGAACGGCGTCGGGTTCACCAGCACCAACCAGGCCGTGAACTTCCCTTACACCTTCCCGGGAACGCCGGCCCTGGGCATCCTGATCGGCGGTTCCAACTTCGTTCTCAGTGCCCAGATCCATGCGCTGGAGAGCTCGAACGAGGGCAAGATCATCTCCTCCCCGAAGGTCACGACGCTTGACAACGTCAAGGCGACGATCAAGCAGGGCGAGGAGGTGCCCTACGTGACGGAATCCACCTCGGGCGGCGTTGTCACCCGCACCGTCCAGTTCAAGGAGGCGGTGCTCAAGCTCGACGTGAAGCCGACCATCACCCCCGAGGGAAAGATCTCCATGGAGATCAAGGCCACCAACGACTATCCCGACTATTCACGGTCGATCGTGGGCAACCCGCCCATCATCAAAAACGAGGTCGACTCCACCGTCGTGGTCCATGACGGCGACACGATCGTCATCGGTGGCATCTACAAGTCCAACGACCTGAAGGGAGTCAGCGGCGTGCCCGCCCTTTACAAGATTCCCGTGCTGGGCTGGCTCTTCAAGGCGGAGGAGGAAACGCGGACCAAGCGTGAAATCCTCATCTTCATCACGCCGAGGGTCGTCTCGGACGCAAGGGGAAGCTGATCAGGAAGAAGTGATGAAGTTGGGAAGTTGAGAAGTTAGGAAATGAAAAACAAAAACCCCGCGAGTCCACAGGGCTGCGGGGTTTTCCTTTTCAACCTTGACAGTGAAGGGGGGCTGTGTTAGTCCCCCGAACTGAACACGAAGATCGGAAGAGCGGAAGCCAGGAAGATCGGACAGGAAAACGACGGAAAGTTTAAGGGAAGCAAGCTGATGGAAAAGGACGGCACCCAAGGCGGCTATGAGATGGTGAGTCTCAGCGAGGTCGTGGACCGCAAGGAGTTCATCGCCCGGGCCGGGGCGTGCCTCGAGCAGGACCCCGCCCTGGCCGTCGATCTGGCGCTCGAGCGCCTGCGGATCTATCCGGATGATGTGGAAGCCAAGATCGTTCTGGGCATCGGCTGGTACCGTAAAGGGGAGAAGGACCCCGCCCTCGATGTGCTGAGGGGGCTCAGCGACGACATGGTCCGCTGGTCACCGGCTTTCACCATTCTATCGGAGCTGTGCCGGGACCGGGGGCTCGACGAGGAGGCCGAACGGGCCACCCGCATCTACATGTCCATGAATCCGGAGTCCCCGGAGGCCATTGCGGATCTGGAGGACAGGCTGCGGAGGGAAAGCCGGACGTACCCGGAGCCCGGCCCGGAGAAATCCGACGAGGAGGTCGGATTGCCCCGGTCGGCCGATTTCAAGACCCTGACGCTGGCCGATCTCTATGCCCGGCAGGGATACCGGGAGCTGGCCGAGGCGCTTCTCAAGGAGATTCTCGCCTCGGATCCCCAGAATCAGGATGCCCTGGACAGACTCGCGAAACTCCGGCCGCAGGCCCGGGAGGAGGTCATTGCAACCGCTGCCGGCGAAACCGTTCCGGACGGCGGACGCAGGGATCTCTTTTTCGGGGAGCCTGTAGCACCCCCTTTCCAGGGCCTGTTCAGCCGCACGGTCACAACAGGGCTTCTCGAGCCCGATGAATTGGCGCCCGGCGCAGCCGCCGCAGAAGGGCGGGAAGGCGCCGTCCCGAAACGCCGCGAGAGGGTTGTCGGAGAGCTGAACCGATGGCTCGCCTCTCTCGACAGGATGAAAGGCCATGCCTGACCAACCTTCCACCGCACCGAGGATATCCAGGCTGCGGGCGCTCCTGCGGCGCTCGAGCGTGGAGGCGTTTCTCATCCTCGACCTCAAGAACATCCGCTACCTGACAGGCTTTTCCGGCAGTGACGGGGCCCTCCTCGTGGGCGCCGGAAAGCCGGTTCTGCTCGTGGACGGCCGGTACACGACCCAGGCCGCCAAACAGGCCCCGGGAGCCCGCGTGGTCCTCTACAGCGACAAGGCCTCCGGGATTGCCGATGCCCTGTCTGCGGGCGGTTACGGGCAAGTGGGGTTCGAGCCTTCCGTCATGACCGTGGAGTTTCTCGGCGCGTTGCGGCGCAAGGCGAAGGGGGTGCGCTGGAAACCCCTTCCGTCGGAACTGGGCTCCATCCGCGCCGTCAAGGATCCCGCCGAGATCGAGCACATACGCAAGGCGATCCGGATCGCCACCGGGGCGCTGAAATCGACCCTGGTCAGTATCCGGCCCGGCGTGTGCGAACTGGATATCGCCATCGAACTCGAATACGGAATGCGGCAGAGGGGTGCGGAGGCGCCCTCCTTTGACACGATCATTGCGTCAGGGCCCAACAGTGCCCTTCCCCATGCGCGGCCGGGCAGGCGAAAGATTCGGCCGGGGGACTTCGTGGTCGTAGATTACGGGGCCGTCAGCAGCGGCTACCATTCGGACGAGACCTGCACCTTCGTTGTCGGGCAGGCCGGGAAACGCCACAAAAAACTCTATGCCCTCGTCAAGGAGGCCCACGACAGGGCCCTGGAAACGGCGAGGCCCGGAGCGTTCTGCCGCGACGTGGATGCCGCCGCGAGGGCTGTGATCGAAAAGGCAGGTTACGGCCCCCGTTTTTCCCACGGGACAGGGCACGGGCTGGGACTCGACATCCATGAGGCCCCAAGGCTCTCGGCCTTGTCGGAGGCCGTTCTCGAAGAGGGGATGGTGATCACCATCGAGCCCGGGATCTATCTTCCCGGTTTGTGCGGGATCCGCATCGAGGTTACGGCCCTTGTCGAAAAGGGAGGCGTGCGGGTACTCACGGAGTTTTCGAAGGAATTGCAGGAGATCGGCTGAAACAAGAGGGTAAGAGGGTAAGAAGTTTGGACAGGCCGATGGTCGTTCGTCTGCCCCACGCTTCTCCAACCTTCTCACGTTCTCACCTTCTTACCTTCTTCTTTTACTGGGTGAGGCAGCATGGCCGTTTTTCAGGAGGATCTCTTCTACAGCCGTGAACACACCTGGGTAAGGGTGGACGGCAACATCGCCACCGTCGGGGTTTCCGACTATGCCCAGGAAAAACTCGGGGAACTCTATTCCGTCGAGCTGCCCGAGCCGGATGCGCAAGTCGAGCAGGATGAGCCCTTTGGTGTCATCGAGTCGTCCAAGGCTGTTGCGGAAATCATCTCGCCGGTCAGCGGCGAGATCATCAGCGTCAACGAGGACATCGTCGACGATATCGGCGTGATCAACAGCGATCCCTATGGGGCCGGGTGGCTGGTCATGGTGGAGTTGCGGGACCTGGACGAACTCAACAACCTCCTCGACACGGAAGAATACCGGGAATATGTCGGCGAGGAAGCTGAAATTGAGGAATGAGAAGGTTTGGCGCCTGCTGCCCCGCCAGGCATTGAGTGCCTCCGAGAACATGGCTATCGACGAGGCCGTCTTTCGCCTCAACCGCCGGGAGGGCCTGCCCCCGACGCTGCGGTTCTTCGGTTGGCAGCCCCCCGCCGTATCCCTGGGTTACTTCCAGAAAACATCACGGGAGATCGATGTCTCCGCCTGCCGTCGGGAAGGGATCGATATCGTGCGACGGCCCACGGGAGGCAAGGCCGTCTTGCACGATCAGGAACTGACCTACTCGCTCGTGGCGGCTGTTGACCACCCCCTGTTCACCGGGGACATCCTGGGGACCTACCGGGTCATCAGCGCCTGCATTGCGGAGGCCCTCAAGAGACTCGGCCTCGCGCCGAAGATGGTGTCCGAAGGACGCTCGGCTGCAGGGACGCCCCTGGAAGCATACTGTTTCGCCGCCCCGTCAAAATTCGAGCTTCTCGTGGGGGGGCGCAAAATCTGCGGCAGCGCCCAGGTGAGGAGCGGCGGCGCCTTTCTGCAGCATGGATCGCTTCTGATCGACATCGATCATGCCCGCGCTGCGGCGGTCATGCAGGTTCCCGAGGCCGGGATCGCGGGTTCTACGACGACCCTGCGGGAGCAGTTGGGAAGGGCCATAGGGGCCGATGAACTTGCATGGGCCCTCAGGGGGGCCTTTGAGGATACGCTGGGCATCATCCTCGTCGATGACGGACTGACGGAGGCCGAAGAAGAGTTGAAGCAGCAGTTGATGGCCCAAAAATACAACACGGACCGATGGAATCTGGAGGGAAAACAGGATACCGGCGGGAAAGAGGGAGGGGCGCCGGCCGATTGCTGAAATCGGCATCCGGCGCAAAGTTTTGGTTGACAATTATGTTGTTTTCTAATAATGTTCAATGGTTTCGCAGGGGAAAATCGGATTCATCGATCATTTCATGCATCCCTGTTCCTATGAAATCACCTATGATTCCGCTGCGTTTTTATTTGCTTTTCCCTGATTCGGACGTACGAATTTAAAAGGAAGGGAGCGATCATTTTTGGAAGTCAAGGTTTTCGACAATGATGTCGACAAGGCATTGAAGGTTCTGAAGAACAAGCTGTCGAAGAACGGCCTGTTCAAGGAGCTGAAGCTGCGTCGCGCCTACGAAAAGCCTTCCGTCAAGCGCAAGAGAAAAGCGCTCGAGGCAAGACGGCGGCTTGCGAAGATTCAGAGACGGCGCCACTCGTAACCAGCCGCATGGACGCATATTCAAAGACAACCCTCATCGGGGATGGAGGCAGGACCTTCCAAGGAGGGTTTCTGCCTCGATCCCTGTAGTGCGTCTGATGGAAGAAAAACAATATCTCGTCGATGCCCTTTCCGTTAACGAATCCTGGCGAATGTTCCGCATCATGGCGGAGTTCGTCGATGCCATAGAGGAACTCTCCGACATCGGGCGGGCCGTTACCGTCTTCGGGTCCGCCAGAACCACGCCTGACCACCCATACTACCAGAAGGCAGAACATCTGTCCCGGCTGCTGGCCCAACAGGGATTCAGCGTCATCACGGGCGGGGGGCCCGGCATCATGGAGGCCGCCAACAAGGGAGCCGCCGAGGCGGGGGGCACGTCGGTCGGCATGAACATTCGGCTGCCCTTCGAACAGACCCCCAACGAATTTGCCAACGTCAAGCTCTACTACAAGTATTTCTTTATCCGCAAGGTCATGTTCGTCAAATTTGCCGTGGCCTACGTCATCATGCCCGGCGGATTCGGCACCATGGACGAGCTCTTCGAAGCGCTGACCCTGATCCAGACGAAGCGGATCAAAAGCTTTCCCGTCATCCTGATGGGGAGCGAGTACTGGAAGGGGCTCATCGCCTGGCTGAAGGAAACCATGCTCGCCCAGGGCATGATCTCCCGCGAAGACATGGAGCTGTTCCGCGTCATGGACGAACCGGAAGAGGTTGTGGACTATATCCGCAAATTTGTCATCGTTTGATCGGCTGTTGAAAAACGGCCATCTGCTGCGTTTCCCTCACCCCTCGTCCCTGCGGCCTCTGGAGACCATTTCCCTTGGTTTCCCTCTCCCTTGAGGGGAGAGGGTCAGGGTGAGGGTGAAAAAAGGAACGGGGAGTAGTCCCCCTCACCTCAGTCCTCTCCCACGAAGGGGAGAGGAAGACTAGGGATTGGGTTTGCTAGAGGCCTCACTCCTCGGGACTTCGGGGGCCTTGCATCTGGCCATTTTTGAACAGCCGATGCCATGCAGGCCGACGCCTTTCCCTCACTCTTTTCCAATCCGGTATTCTTTCGTTCTTCCTCACGTGAGCATAATCCTCTCCCGTTTTATCCGGAATTGATGTATATCCTTCGTTGTCCGCCGGTCAATGCAGCCCGCGGATGATTTTTTTCGGCGGAAACCAAAAAATGAGCCAGAAAGAGCCAGTTGCGGAAAAGAGCCTCGAGAGTGTCCTGAGGGACATCGCAAAAGGGAAGGGGGCGCCCTGCTACCTCCTGTACGGGGACGAGGACTTCCTCGTGGAAGAAGCTCTGGGAAAGCTTGTCGACGCCATCGTCCCGGAACAGGACCGGGATCTGAGCCTCTTCGTGATGGATGACGACTCGACCGGAGTCGATCCCGTCTGCGAGGCCCTTCTGACGCCGTCTCTCATCCCGGGCCCCAAAGTTGTGCTTCTGCCCAAGACCCGTCTCTTCTATTCGAAGACCTCCCTGCCCGAACTGGTCAGGAAAATCGCCGACAGCGCCGAGACGGACCTCCCGGCGGCGGCGCGGGCCTTCATGATCTTTCTGGATCTGTCGGGCTGGACCCTCGAACAGCTTCGCGACGACGGGTGGAGAAGGCTCACCGACGAGCAGTGGCGCGATATTGCGGGAGGCGAAGGGGGCGAGGATCGGGAGAAATGGCTCCCCCGGGTCGTGGAATATTGTGCCGGGCAGGGGACCATGGCGGGGAGGCATCGTGCCGGCGGGACGGAAGTCCTGGAGGAACTGCTCTCGTCGGGACTCCCCGAGGGGCACTGCCTTGTCATGACGGCCGATTCCGTCGATCGGAGAAAAAGACTGTTCAAGGTCGTCTCCGAGAAAGGGGTCGTCCTGCCCTTCATCCGGACCCGGAGCGAAGCCAGGCAGCGCAGCCTCATGATGGAGAATCTCCGCGAGAAGCTTGCCCGGCGAGGCAAGACGCTTACCTCCGAGGCCTGGATTGTCCTGGGGAAGAAAACGGGATTCCGGCTTCGGGATTCCGCCGAAGCCCTCGATCAGCTGATCACCTACACGGGGGACCGGACGGTGATCGAACCTGCAGACGTGGAGACGGTCATCGGCCGCACCCGCGACGATTCTGTCTTCGACCTCACGGAAGCGCTCGTTGGAAAAGACCTCCGCAAGGCCCTGGCAAGCCTCGGCGATCTGCTGTACCAGAACGTCCATCACCTCGTGATCCTTGCCATGATCACCCGGGAGGTCCGTTTCCTTTTCCACGGGAAGCTGTTTCTCGATACGGGCAGGATCGGCGGCTTTCGCGCCGACATGGACTACGGTCCATTCCAAAGGGCCGTCTACCCTGCGGTGAAGGGGCTCGAGGCCGAACTGGGGAAAGGGAAGTCCCTGGCAAGCCAGCACCCCTATGTGGTCTACAATGCGCTTCGCAACTCCACGCGCTTTTCCTATGGGGAATTGATGGGGCACCTCGAGCTCGTGCTGGCCGCCGATGCAGCCATGAAATCGACAGGGCAGGATCCCAGGCTGCTGCTCGAGCGGCTGCTTGTCGAACTCTGCGGGCAGGCGGGGACAAGCAGTTAGTGCCGGAATGAATGCGAAGGTGAGAAGGTAAGAGGGTGAGAGGGTAAGAAATTTCAAAGAATTATCAGTTTCTTTGTCTCACCTTCCCACCTTCTTACCCTCTTAAGTTCTGTATTTGCTAGAGCTTCTCCATGCTGCGTTTCTTGAGCCGGTCTTTCCTGGATGATTTCCGGGAGGGGCCTTTTTTCTTTGTCCCGCGGGATGCGGGGTCGTCCCGATCTTCGTCTTTGTCTGGCGAGGCAGGGCCCTGTGCCGGGGCAACCCGGCTTTGACGGATCCGGGTCTCGAATTCCCTTGAGTCAATCGCCGTGACGCCCGCGCGGACGGCGGCGTCCATGACAGGCCGGTCTGACGTGACGACGACCGTCTCGTCGGCGTGCTGTCGGGCAAGCCGCTTGATGACCTCATCGGCTTTTTCCCCCCGCCGTGAATAGATGATGTCGATGCCCGCTTCCCGGTCGCGCTCCTCCTGGGGAGGGCCGCCGAGCCACCCGTCGAAGACGACGGTGATTCGATGTCCCCTGGATCTTCTGTAGCCGGCCAGCAGGTGAACCAGGGCCTTGCGCCCGGCCTCCAAGCCCTGGCGCTCATGCAGGCGCAAGACGTCCGACTGTCGGATGAGATTGTAGCCGTCAACGATGATGTGCATACAGTAACCGGGCTTCAGGAATCGGGCTTCAGGCATCGGGCAGGAAAGAACGGAATCCGGCCTGTGGCCTGCAGCCAGTTGCCTTACCATACCCCACTTGACCGGCGGCTTCAAGAGGCTGAAACGCAGGGTTTGCCTCTTCCGGCGGTAAAATAGTTGTGGACATTCCCCGTTAAATCCTTATAATCGCCCCTACGCTTTGGCGGCTGAGGCCGCAGGGTTGAGGCCCGAAGGACGAGGGCTGAGGGGAAGCAGGATAAACTCAGCCGTTCCCTTCGGGATCGGGGAAACGGGATTCACTGGCCGGCGTGTAGGATCCTGACAGCACCCTGGAATCATGGCTCAGAACGGCACGAACAACCAGGCCCGCCTCGAAAAGCTCCAGGATGTCATCCGGGGAAAGCGGAAAGTCCTGATTGTCACGCACAATCACCCCGACCCCGATGCGCTCGCAGCTGCCTTCGCTCTCAAGTACCTTCTGCAGTCGAAGTGGAAGGTGGGCAGCATCGTCGCCGCCAGCGGGGTTGTGGGACGCGCCGAGAACCGGGCGATGATCCGCCATCTGAAGATCGACCTTCGGGCCCTTTCCGAGATCAACATCAACAATTTCAGCGTGATTGCCCTTGTGGACACGCAGCCCGGCGCCGGGAACAACTCCCTCCCCCGATCCATCATTCCCGACATTGTCATCGATCACCACGTTCCGCTCCGGGCAAAGACCCAGCTTGCGAAGTATTACGACATTCGCACCGATTACGGGAGCACCTCGACGATTCTGGCCGAGTATTTGAGGGACGCCGGGATCGTGGAAATCGACCGCAAGGTGGCCACGGCCCTCCTTTATGGGATCCGGTCCGACACGCGCGATCTCGGCCGGGGAGTCAGCCCGAAGGACGTCGATGCCTGCATGCACTTCTATCAGAGGGTTCTTTGGCGGTTGCTCTCGCAGATCGAGCATCCGGAGGTCCCGCGGGACTACCTGAGCATGCTCGAGAAGGCCATCAGCAATGCCCGGCTCTACAAGGATGTTGTCACCCTGGATCTGGGCCATGTGGAACACCTGGAGATCATCGCCGAGATGGCCGATCTCATCGTCCGCACGGAGGGTGTCAAATGGGTCCTGTCGCTGGGTGAGTTTGTCGGGGACGTCTATTTCTCGCTGCGGACAAAGAAGAGGCGGGGGTCGGCGGACCGGATTGCCCAGAAGTTGGTGGCGGGCCTTGGGACGGGGGGCGGTCACGAGATGCTGGCCGGGGGAAAAGTCCCGTCAGACGAGAAACCTCACCACTCCCACCAGGAGCTGACGGAAATTCTCGTGGCGAGGTTCCTGAAAGCGATCAAACGCAAGGATTTAAAAGCGGAGAATCTCCTGAGCTACAGCCGACAGGCTGCCGGCCCCCGCAAGCCTGAAGCGGGCGAGACGCACGGAGAAGAAAAGAAGCCAGGAAGTTGATTGCAACAAAAATGCGTTACC
>DIFQ01000027.1 GCA_002419215.1 Syntrophaceae bacterium UBA5744 | reverse complement strand
ACGAAACGGCATCGGGTTGTCACGTGCCGTGACAACTCGAAGTTAGGAAGATCGGAAGAGCAGAAGAGCGGATTAATGGAAAAGACGGGATCGAGAAAGAAAGAGATCAAGCACTTCCGTGATTTGGAGGTCTACCAGAAGTCTTTCGAGCTTGCGATGAAAATCTTTCAGATAACAAAAGAGCTGCCCTCCGAAGAGAGATACGCTCTGACAGACCAGATAAGGCGATCCTCCAGGGCTGTTTGTTCAAACCTCGCGGAAGCCTGGAGGAAGAGAAAGTACTCTGCCGTCTTCTGCAACAAGCTGACAGACGCCATGCAGGAGGCTTCAGAAACACAAAGCTGGTTGGAATTCTGCTATGCTTGTCAGTATATTGATGAAACACTGTTCACTGTCATGGATAAAGAATATGAATCGGTTATTGGGATGTTGAGTCGTATGGAACAACAGGCGGACAAGTTCTGTTTTTAATTACTTTCCGCTCTTCCTAACTTCCGCTCTTCCTAACTTCATGCGCACAAGGCTGCACCGTGGCTAAGAGAATAGAATTCGACAAGATAACCAATGTCCTAATCAGGGGCACCAACTGGATCGGGGATGTGGTCATGACCTTTCCGGCGATCGCCGCCGTGCGCGAGACGCTTCCGAAGGCTCGGATCACGGTTCTCGTGAAGCCCTGGGTGGCGGATCTCGTCCGGATGCACCCGGCCGTCGACGAGGTCATGGTCTACGAGCGGCCGGGGAGGCACAGCGGCCCCGGAGGGCTGTTCGCGCTGGCCCGCGAGCTGCGGGGAAAAAATTTCGATGCGGCGCTGCTCCTGCAGAACGCCATCGAGGCGGCCATCATCGCCTGGCTGGCCGGGATCCCCGTCCGGGCGGGCTACAGCACCGACGGCCGGGGCCTGCTGCTGACCCACCCGGTCAAGCGCACCCCGCAGATCCTGACCGTCCACCAGTCGATCTACTATCTCGAGATGCTCAAGGCGCTCGGGTTCCGGTCGTCAGGAGGCGCACTGAGACTGGCCGCCACGGAAAAGCAGCGGCTCTCGGCAGAGAAGCTCCTGGGGCAGTTCGGCATCGCCGGGCGCCGGCCCCTGGTCGGCATGGCCCCCGGCGCGGCCTACGGGCCGGCCAAGCGATGGTTCCCGGAGCGATTCGCAGCCGTGGCCGACCGGCTTGCGGGTAGAGCCGCCTGTCCCGTCCTGCTTTTCGGCAGCGACGGGGACCGGGCGAGCACGGAGGCCGTCCAGGCGGCGGCGAAGAACCCCTTCATCGACATCGCCGGCAGGACGAACCTGGAAGACGCCATCGCGCTGATCGCCCGCTGCGACCTCTTCATCACGAACGACTCGGGTCTCATGCATGTGGCGGGGGCCCTCGGCGTGCCCACGGTCGCCATCTTCGGGTCCACCAACCCGCAGACGACCTACCCCCTGGGGGAGCGGACGGTGATCCTTCGCAGGCCCGTGGACTGCAGCCCCTGCCTCAAGAAGGAGTGCCCCACCGATTTCAAATGCATGGATCTCGTCACGGTCGACGAGGTGTACGACGAATCGGTGCGCCTCCTGGCCGAGGCGGGCTATCGCTGAGGACAGGACATGGCAGAAAAATACAGCGCCGTCTTCATGGACCGGGACGGCACCATCAACGAAGAGGTCAGCTTCCTGAGCCGCATGGAACAGCTCAAGCTCTACCCGCAGAGCGGTGAGGCGATCCGGCTGATCAACGCCGCCGGGATGAAGGCCGTCGTGGTCACCAACCAGTCCGGGATCGCCCGGGGGTACTTCACGGAGGATTTCGTGCGCGGGGTCCACGACCGGATCAACGAACTCCTCGGGGCGGAAGGGGCCCGGATCGACGGGTTCTACGTCTGTCCCCACCACCCCATCCACGGACAGGGCATCTACAAGCAGGACTGCGAATGCCGCAAGCCGAAGCCGGGGATGCTGCTGCAGGCCGCCCGCGAGATGAACATCGACCTGGCCCGTTCTTACATGGTCGGCGACATGCTGAGGGATGTACAGACGGGGAAGAATGCCGGGGCCAAAGGAATCCTCGTCAAGACCGGTTACGGCATGAACATTGTCCGAACGGACATGCCCTCCTGCATCGCAGGCGACATTCTCGAGGCCGTGCAGTGGATCCTGAAGGACCGGAAGAAAGAATGAACCTCCTCATCGTGAAACTCAGCGCCATCGGGGACGTGATCCACACGCTGCCGTCGCTCGCGGCGTTGCGCCGCTGCTACCCGCAGGCGCACATCAGCTGGGTCGTCGAGGAGGCCGCCTCGGATCTGCTTGCCGATCAGCCCATGCTCAACCGGGTCCTCGTTTCCCGGCGCAAGCGCTGGGTTCGCGACCTGAAGGAGGGCCGGAATCGCGCTGCCGTACTCCGGGAGGCTGCAGCCTTTCTGAGGGCCCTTCGCGACCGCCCCTACGACCTCGTCATCGATTTTCACGGCCTCTTCAAAAGCGCCGTTCTCGTGCTGCTGAGCCGGGGCAGGCGAAGGCTTGGCTATGACAGCCTGCAGGAGGGAAGCGGCCTCGTCCTCAACGAGAAGATCCCCGAGGACATGGCCAAGCACGCCGTGGAGCGCTACCTCGATTTTGCGCGGCACCTGGGCTGCGAGACCTCGAAGCCCGAGTTCCCCATCGCCCTGCGGGAGGCTCATTTCCGTCGCGTCAGCGAGCTCCTGGCCGCAAAGACCGTTGACACGGCGAGGGGTTTCGTGGCAGTAAGCCCCGTTGCCTACTGGGAGACGAAGCTCTGGGACGAAGCGAAATTCGCGGCCGTCTGCGACCGCATCGTGAGGGAGCTGGGCCTGCCCGTTGTCTTCACGGGCGAGAGCCCCGAGGGCCCCATCGCGCGCATCCGTTCGCTCATGGAAGCCCCGTCGGCCTCGGCGGCAGGCGAGACGTCGCTGCGGGAGCTGGCCGCCCTGTTCAGGGAGGCCGCGGTACTTCTCACGACCGACTCCGGCCCCATGCACCTGGCGGCGGCCGTGGGGACACCCGTGGTGGCCCTCTTCGGCCCCACCTCGCCGGAGCGCACAGGCCCCTACGGCGAGGGGCATGTCGTCATCCGGCGCGACATGGACTGCAGCCCCTGCTTCCGGAAGGCCTGCGAGACCATGGAGTGCATGAAGACGATCCGCGTCGAGGAAGTGTTCGAGGCCGTGAGAGAAAGGATTGAAAGCCGCCGGATATCCCGGTAAGTTGTCAATCGCCATGAAGACGGGCAGATCGAACGAACCGGCCGTTTGTTCTGCCCCGGACAAAGAGGATTTCAACCCGTCGTTCCCGCAGAGTCGGGATCCCGGGAAGAGATAAGACCCCAGGGAAAAATAATCAGCCATGGAACGTACGACTTTTCGCCGGTTCGCTATCGTCTTCGCGTTGCTCATGCTCCTGTCCTCGGCCGCGGATGCCCGGGCAGCCGATCCATCACCCGCGCCGATTCTCGGCAAGGACAGCTTCTTCACCGAGGCGGGTTTCATCACCGGGTTCGGCTACAGCACGCTGACGGAAGGGGATTACTTCCCGGTTCCCCTCATCGCGCACCTGGGCGTGGACATGAAGCGATGGGTCCCTTCCCTGCAGGATCACCGCGGAGTGCTCACCGCTTTCCTCGAGCCCCAGTTCAACCTCGTCTTCGGCGCAGAATTCTCCACCGAGGGCGGCGCGAGCATCGGCCTCAAGTACCGATACCCGCTGAACGACGCCGTCTCGGTCTACGGCCTCTACTCGGCGGGATTCCTCTTCATCACGGTGGACACCGTCGATCAGGCCAACGGGTTCAACTTTGCAAACGCGGTCGGCATCGGCGTCCAATTCAACGTCATGCCCGGCGCGGCGCTCGATCTGGGATTTCGCTTTCGGCATGTCTCCAACGCCGATCTCCGGGACCCCAATTGCGGCATCGACAGCTACTTCGGCACCATCGGGTTCATGATATCCTATTAAAAGGAGATGATATGGCGATCAGCAAGGAGCTTCTCGAAATCATGGCCTGCCCCAAGTGCAAGGGAGACCTTCGCCTGACGGAAAAAGAAGACGGCCTGATCTGCGATCACTGCCGGCTTCTCTACGAGATCCGCGACGACATTCCCATCATGCTCATCGACGAGGCCAGAAAGCTGGACTGACGGGCATCGACTCTCACAATGTCTTGATCGGGATTTCGTTCTTCTACTGAGACGTGCGGCCCGGCGCAAGCCTCCGGACCATCTGATCGACGGCCTCGAGAACCCGCTCGGCGGGCATTTCCTCGAGACAGCGGCTCCGGCCCTTCCCCTCGCAGCCCTTCTGATAACAGGGGGCGCATTCGTCTGAAGGGGCCACCACCAGGTGGCGATCGCCCGGCGGGGCCCAGTAGCGCCAGTCGGAAGGCCCGTAGAGGGTGATCGTGGGGATCCCCACGGCGGCGGCGATGTGCGGGGCGGCGCTGTCCACGCCAATGTGAAATGCGGCCAAACTCAGAACTCCGGCCAGTTCGGCAAGCGTCGTCTTCCCGGCCAGGTTGAAGGCGGGACCCTGCAGCCGGGCCGCCAGTTGCGAGGCCTTCTCGAACTCATCGGGCGACCCGACCAGGACGGCCGCAATGCGGTGCTGCTCCCAGAGCCTTTCGAGGACCGGTATCCAGCGCTCGTGGGGCCATTCCTTGTAGGACCAGCGAGAAAACGGGTTGACGGAGACCCAGCGCCCGGCGCCTTCCAATCCCACTTCCTGAAGAATGACCGACACGCGTCTTCTCACCTCCTCGGACACACGTAGCCCGGGGGCCCGGTCGGCCGTGTCGATGCCGAATTCCCGGACGATGCGAAGGGTCTGCTCCGCCGCTCCCTGAACGAGGGTCTCCAGGGGAGGCGGGTCCACGATGTGGGTGAACAGGCTGTTTCTCCAGAAGGGGATGTCCCGGGGGTAGTAAAGAGAGACCCGACAGGGGGCGCGGGTGAGCCAGGCCATGACGGCGCCGCGGTCGCCCGCCCTGAGGTCGAAGACGACGTCGAAGCGCTCTTGCCGCAGCGCGCCGGTGAGCGCGGACTGCGCGGTGATCTCCGCGAGGATCCCCCCTTTGACGGCGGTAACGTTGAACAGCCGATGAACATCCGGGTGCGCTGCGAGCAGCTCCCCGAAGCCGCTTCGCGCCAGGACGGAGACCTCCACCGACGGGAAGGTCTCGCGGAAGGCGCGGATCGTGGGCTCCGTCCAGACCACATCCCCGATGTCCCCGAGCTGGATCAGGAGCACCCTGCGGATCTTCGAAAAGTCGATCTTCGAGCCTTTGACAAACATGCTTCAGTCTATCCCGTCCGTCCCGTCCATCCAGCCTATCCCGTCACATCGAAGCCTACAGCCTGCAGTCTACAGCCGACAGCAAAAAAAGAGACAGCATACAGTGGAGACCTGTTGGCTGTTGGCTGTTGGCTGTTGGCGTTCTGCTTCCGGAAGCCTGATGCCCGATTCCTGAAGCCGACGCGGATGTCCGCGTCACGGACATCCGCGCAGATGCCAGCCGATCAGCTGCGAATAGACTTTCCATTTCCCCCGCAGGCCGCGGTTCAGGCCAAGTGTCAGCACGACGCCCAGGCCCGTGAAGACCCAGTTCACGATGAGCCGCGTCACGATGAGGACCGCAGCAATGGGCCAGGCCCCGCTTTCCCACTTCAGGAAGTAGAGATAGCGCGAACGGTAGAAATGGATCCGCGAGCGAACGTCGGCGCCGACGCTCTTTCCCTGGAAGTGATAGATTCTCGCCGTCGGGACGTGGTAGATCTTCCAGCCCGCCTCCCTCATCGTCCGGGCCCAGTCCGTTTCCTCGAAAAAGAAGAAGTAACGCTCGTCGAGGCCCCCCACCCCGTCGATAGCGCTCTTGCGCACGATCAGGCACGCCCCGATCCCCGAATCCACCTCGATGGGATGCCGGTATTCCTGGCGCTTGCTGGGGTAACGCGCCGGGAACAGGATTTCCAGCAGCGGCACATTCACGACAAGCGAAAGCGGCGTGGGAAATGCGGCGATGGAGTTCTGCTTGCTGCCGTCCGCATTCAGCAGCTGCCCGCAGGCCATGACCGCCTCGGGGTGCTCCTCCATGAAGGCGTACAGCTCGCGAACGGCCCCCCCGGTGAGAACCGTATCCGAGTTGAGCATCAGCGCGTAGCGGCCCGTCATGACCCGGAAGGCCTGGTTGTTGGCGGCGGCAAAGCCCCGGTTCTCGTAGTTTTCGATCCGGCGGACCTGAGGGAATTCGACCTTCAGCATGGCGACGCTTCCGTCGCTCGAGGCGTTGTCGACGACGATGACTTCGAAGGTCATGCCCTCGACGGTGTCGTAGACGGACCGGAGGCAGTCGCGAAGAAGCGATTCGGTGTTCCAGTTGACGATGACGACGGAGAGATCCATGTGAGATATGCTTACAATTCCCCAGGCTGTCAAATTTAACGGGCGCAGGGTCCCAGCCGTACGATTGCGAAGTCAGGAAGTTATGAAGCGCGGAAGATCGGACAAGAAATCCTCTTTACTTTTCCCTTTCCGCTCTTCCTCACTTCCGCTCTTCCTCACTTCCTTCTTTTTGCCTGTTCAGCTCACTGAGCTTGGCGTACTTGAAGAACTTGTTCACGGCATCGGTGACGGAGAGGACAAGGCCCTGCCGGCCGTCGAGAAACCCGAGGCGAAGGACGTAGCCCTGGAAGAAAGTCAGCTCCGCCCGTACGATCGCCCCCCAGACCGAGGATCTGCGCCCTTCCCGGAAGGCCTCCTCGGCAGCCAGGGTGGAGTATTTGTCGATCTTCTTGAGAATCTCGCTCAGCCGGCTCTCCGTGTAGTGCTCGATGGGGCTCTCCAGGGGCACGACCTGCCCGGAGACGTTCACGGCCTCGTGCACGGAGGCCTCCGTCATCCGGCCCCGGCCGTTTTGGAAGAGCCGCGTGATCCGGTCGGGCCACCAGCCCATGTGGCGGATCCAGCGGCCCTGGAAGAAATTCTTCCGGGGAAAACTGCAGCCCGAAGCGCTCGACTCGCCGCCCGAGACGACAGCCCGGATTGCCGCTTCCGTTTCCGGCGGGATCCGCTCGTCGGCATCGAGGACGAGTACCCAGGGCTCGCGGCACCGGTCGATGGCCATCTGCTTCTGGGGGCCGAATCCCTTCCAGGGCTCGACAAAGACCTCGCAGCCGAAGTCGCGGGCAAACTCGAGGGTCCCGTCGGTGCTCCCCGAATCGACGACGACGATCTGCCGTGCGAAGGCGACGCTATTCAGGCAGCCGGGCAGGTTTGCCGCCTCGTCTTTCGTGATGATCGCAACGGAAAGCGGGATTTTTTCAGTCATGGTCGTCTCACGAACCGGCCGGTTCCTGCCGGTCGCGGCCACCATACCACAGAAGGCAGCCGGATTAAAGGAAAGGCTTGCGCCTTTCAGGTTTCAGGCATCGGGCTTCAGGATTCAGGAAGGAAAGAAAAGATTACGGGGGGACGAGAGAGGCTCGCGCTTTTCAGGCTTCGGAAATCGGGAGACGAAAAACAGATCAATTCATTGTTGACTATCCCACGGGAAGTTCTATAATGGAACCATCTTGGAACCAGCAGGAGGCCTATGCCCGTCAATCTTTCCATCAAGAACGTGCCCGATCAGATCGCCGACAGACTCCGGGAGAGGGCGGCAAGGCATCGCCGGTCCCTGCAGGGTGAACTCCTGGTCATTTTGGAGGAGAGCGTCGCGAAAGAGTCCTTCATGACGGCCGGAGATCTTTTGGCGAAAGTAAATAAAATGGGCCTCAAGACCCCTGCCGAATCGGCCCGTTTCGTCAGGGAGGACCGGGATGACCGTGCGCGTCGTTGATGCTTCGGCCCTGGGAGCGCTGGTCTTCGGGGAACCTCAGGCCGATGCGGTTGCGGGACGTCTGGGCAGCGGGCCCCTGGCAGCTCCGGTTCTGATCCGGTTCGAACTGGCCAATATTTGCCTGAAAAAGATCAAAGCCCACCCTTCCCTCGAGATGAAACTGCTCGAGGCGCATGATCTCGGCACACGGATTGCGATACAGCTCACCGACGTGGATCACAACGAAGTCATTCCATTGGCGAGAAAAAGCGGTCTGTCGGCCTATGATGCGAGCTACCTGTGGCTTGCCCTCAGGCTGAAAGCGGAGTTGATCACCCTGGACATCAAGCTGACAGCGGCAGCGGCCCGGCTTGGAATCCCTGCCCCGGGAAAATGAGCGATAGGGATTCATTCATGATGGGGTCACGAAATCGTTCACAGCCATTGTGACCGTGGATTTTGTCATTCCGGACTTGATCCGGAATCCATTCCTGTCCTGACATGGATTCCCGCCTTCGCGGGAATGACACCTCGGAGCCTGTGCGCAGGAATGGGTGAACCATAACTGCTTTCCTTAATAACATGAATCGCGGAACCGGAAGAACGGCCATCCCGGCCGTCCGTTGAAAGAGGGCCGATGGGAAAGAGAAAAAAGATCGCCGTCGTGATCCCCCGGTACGGTCTCGTGGGCGGAGCCGAAAATTTCGCCAGCGAACTGACGACGCGGATCGCCGCCGACTCCCGTTACGAGGTCCACGTGTTCGCCAACCGCTGGCGCGAGGAGGCCCCGGGCATCACCTTTCACCGTGTCCCCATCGTCCGCTTCCCCCGGTCGCTCACCACACCGAGCTTTGCCTGGTTTGCCAACCGGGCCCTTGCGCGGGAAGGCTTCGATCTCGTCCACACCCACGATCGCATTTTCGAGGCCGACCTGTTCACCATGCACGGCATTCCCCACCGGCTCTGGGTGCGCGACGTCAGGAAAAAGAGGATGAGCCTCTTCGACCGGTCCACTCGATGGGTCGAGGAAAAGCTCGTCGCAAATCCGCGCTGCCGCCGATTTCTTGCCGTCTCGACGATCACGAGGGAAAAATTCATCGCCGAGTTCGGCGTCGAGGGCGACCGGGTGCTCGTCGTGCCGCCGGGGACGGACGTCGAGCGTTTCGCGGGCGGCAACCGCGAGGGCTGCAGGGCCGAGCTGCGCCGATCGCTGGGCCTGGACCTCTCGACCCTGATCCTTCTGTTCGTATCCATGAACTTCGAGGTGAAGGGACTCGACTACGTCATGCGGGGGCTCGCGCAGCTCAAGCGTGAAACGGGACAGCCCGTGCCCCTGCTGCTTGTCGTGGGGCGCGGAAACGAGGGACAATACCGGCGGCTGGCGGAAGAGCTCGACATCGGCCCCAACGTTCGCTTTTCGGGGGTCACGGGACGGGAGAACCTCGACGCCCTCTACCTGGGGAGCGATTTCTTCGCCATGCTATCGCGCTTCGACACCTTCGGCATGGCGGCCCTCGATGCCATGGCCGCATCGCTTCCGGTTGTGTTGAGCGGCAACGTGGGCGCAAAGGACCTGGTACGCGACGGGGTCAACGGCTTCGTGGTCGGCGATCCTGCCGATGCGGCAGCCGTGGCGGGCAGGTTTGCCCGGCTTCTCGACACCCGGCTGCGGCAGCGGATGGGACAGGAGGCCTTCCGCACGGCCTGCGGGCAGAGCTGGGACGAGGTGGCCCGAAGGCAGATGGAGATCTACGAGGAGCTTCTGGGCACCGCCCCGGGAGGCTGACCGATCGGCCCGTCAAAGCGCCGTCTTTCCCTCCTGCAAGGCCCCCGCTTCTCAATTGTGAAGTCAGGAAGTGAAGAAGAGCGGAAGAGCGGAAAGGAAGCGGAAGATTTCTTTTTTCTTTCTTCTTGTCCGCTCTTCCTCACTTCCGCTCTTCCGATGTTCGCACGGCAGATCCCGGCGATTCACTGAAGAGCACGGACAGACGCAGCCCTCCAAGTGTCCGCTAGAAATGACTGAGCGGCCTCTTCCCAATGGGGTAGACGTTGAATCCGATCTCGAAGAGGGCCTTGTGGTCCAAAATGTTCCGGCCGTCGAAGATGAAGGCCGGCTTGACCATGAGATCGTGGATCCTCCGGTAGTCGAGTTCCCGGTAGAGGTTCCACTCCGTCATGACGGCGATAGCGTGGCAGCCGCGGACGGCCTCGTAGGGGTCCTCCACGTAGGAAACGCCCCACTCCGCGTCGGCCAGATCCTCCCGGGCGCTCACGAGCGCCTGCGGATCCGTGATCACCACCTCGGCGTGCTCGTCGAGAAGCTTGCGGGCGACCTGGATGGCCGGGCTTTCCCTCGTGTCTCCCGTGTCGGCCTTGAAGGCAAATCCGAAGAGGCAGATCTTTTTCCCCGCCAGCGTGTTGAACATAGCCGAGAGCATGTTCAAGACAAAGCGCTCTTTCTGGTACTCGTTGATTTGCACGACCTTCTCGACGTAGTCGGCCACTTCCTCGAGCCCCTCGACGCGGCACAGGTAGACGAGGTTCAGGATGTCCTTCTTGAAGCAGGAACCGCCGAAGCCGACACTGGCGTTGAGGAACTTGCTGCCGATGCGGCTGTCCATCCCCACGATCCTTGCCACTTCCGAAACATCGGCGCCCGTCTTCTCGCAGACGGCCGAGATGGCGTTGATCGTCGAGATGCGCTGGGCAAGGAAGAAGTTGGAGGCAAGCTTCGAGAGCTCGCTGCTCCAGATGTTCGACGTGACGATCCGCTCGCGGGAAACCCAGTTGGCATAGATGGCCACCAGTTCATCGCGGGCCTTCAGGCCTCGCTCCGTGCTCCGCGAGCCGATGAGCACGCGGTCGGGATTCACGAGATCCCGGATCGCCGTCCCCTCGGCGAGAAACTCCGGGTTCGACAGCACGTCGAAGTGGATGCCGTCGTTTCGCGACATGAGGATCCGCTCCATGGCCTGGGCCGTCTTGACGGGGAAGGTGCTCTTCTCGATGACGATCTTCGACGAGTCGGCGTGCTCGAGGATCTGACGGGCCGCAAGCTCCCAGTACTGCAGATCCGCCGCAAGCCCTGCGCCGGCCCCGAAGGTCTTCGTCGGCGTGTTGACGGAAACGAAGATGATGTCGTTCTCGCGGATGCCCCGGGCGATGTCTGTGGTAAAGAACAGGTTCCGTCCCAGCCCCTGGCGTACGACCTCATCGAGGCCGGGCTCGTAGATGGGGGGCTTGCCGGAATTCCAGGCGTCGACCCGGCCCTGGTCCACGTCGACGACGGTGACGCTGTAGCGGGGGCACTTCGAGGCGATCACGGCCATCGTGGGACCGCCCACGTAGCCCGCCCCGATGCAGAGGATGCGCTTGTCGAAACTCATGGGGTACCTGCCTTGTTTCATAAGGGGTTTTTCGACAGTCCTTCTTAGCATTAATCGGGCCAGATGATAAAGATTTTTGTCGGATGCCCCCGGCAGATTGCGAAGTTACGAAGTTGGGAAGTTGAGAAATTCGGATCATTTCCCGGACACTCGTATTTTGCCTGTCTCTCCAAGCTTCTCAACTTCACAACGTCCCGAATCCAGCCATAAGAAGCAGAAACGCCGTTTGAACGGGTCATTGCGAGCCACGGACCCCGTCCGGGGACGGGGTTATCGATGGAAGAAACATGCTTCAACTCGTAGGGCCCGATCCCCGATCGGGCATGTTGGGCCGTTCGGGGAACGGCCCCTACATCTTTCGACCAGTGGTACTGCTGTTTCTTAGGAGCACCCGCAGGGTGCGCGGCAATCTTGTGGAGATGGCGAGATCGCCACGCTTCCCCCCGCGCTGCGCTCGGGGCTTCGGCTCACCGCGATGACGTGGTTTATCGCTGGATTCGGGAACTTCTCAGCTTCTTCTTTCAGCGGGCCGGCCCGGGCCGCGGGACCGTCACGGCCCCCGCACCGGCATGGAACAGGAGTCGTCAAAGCAATAATCATCGATTAAATCCGAGATGTTACAATTTTTTCAACGTGCTCATCCGATGCAACTCTTGAGACGTTTTTTCTTGACTTAGCCCCATGGGTGGGCTACCCTTCTGCGATAGCGAAATGCAGTATTTACAGCCCCTTCGGACACCCGTAGGGGCTGAATCCAATATGGCGAATGGTTTATTATCATCGATCATGTAATCGAAAGGGCGGAGCTGTGTCTATTTGACCCTTTTCTGCCCCAAAATGACCCGCTTCCATCATTTTTGCCTGCCAGCGGGAAACCTCACAACACGATGAATCGAGGGTGACATGTTAAACGGAAAGAATATTCTCATCACCGGAGGGACCGGTTCCTTCGGGAAGAAGTTCGTCCAGATCGTGCTCGAGCACTACAAACCCGAGCGGCTGATTGTATTCAGCCGCGACGAACTCAAGCAGTTCGAGATGTCCCAGCGCTTCAACGTCAAGAAGTATCCCTGCATCCGTTATTTTCTCGGGGATGTGCGGGACCGTGACCGGCTTATCCGGGCCTTCCAGGGCGTGGACTACGTCATCCACGCGGCGGCCCTCAAGCAGGTGCCGGCTGCGGAGTACAACCCGGCGGAGTTCATCAAGACGAACATCCTCGGCGCCATGAACATCATCGAGGCGGCCCTGCAAACCCACGTCAAGCGCGTCATCGCCCTCTCGACCGACAAGGCCGTCAACCCCATCAATTTGTACGGCGCCACGAAGCTCTGCTCGGACAAACTCTTCGTCGCCGCCAACGTCTACCGGCCCATCGGCCGGGAGAAGGTCTTCACGGTCGTGCGCTACGGAAACGTCGTGGGGAGCCGCGGCTCCGTGGTGCCCTTCTTCAAGGAGCGGGCCCGGACGGGGAGTCTCCCCATTACCGACCCGCGCATGACGCGCTTCTGGATCACCCTCGACCAGGGTGTGCACTTCGTCCTGAAGGTGCTGGAGATCGGCAGGGGCGGCGAGATCTTCGTCCCCAAGATCCCCTCCATGACGATCACGGATCTCGCCCGGGCCATCGCCCCCGAGTGCAGGCACGAGATCGTCGGAATCCGCCCCGGCGAGAAGATCCACGAGGTGCTGATCTCGGAGGACGAGGGCCGCAACGCCGTGGAGTACAACGAGTGCTACGTCGTGCGCCAGAGCCCGGCCCCTGAAATGATGGAACCCTGTGAAACCAACGGCGGATGCCCCTGCCCCGAGGGCTTCAACTACACGTCGAACAACAACCCCTCGATGATCAGCGTCGAGGAGCTGCGCAAGATCCTCGAGCAGATCGCCGACGACTACACGATCGAGCAAACCCGCTGGTCCATGGAAGACGTGCCCCAATAAATGAATCCTTCCCCGGACAGAAAGAAATTGTTGATCACGGGCGCAAGCGGCCTGCTGGGGAACAACCTGGCCTGCTACTTCGCGGGAAAATTCGATGTGCTGGGCCTCTACAACGAACACCCCGTCGTGATCCCGGGCATCCGGACGGAATCCTGCGACCTTCTGGATGTTGAAGCCCTCCGCCGGGTCGTGGACGGCTTTCGTCCATCCGTCATCATCCACTGCGCTTCGCTGGCAAACGTGGATGCGTGCGAAAGCGACCCTGAGCTTTCCGAACGCCTCAATGTAGCCTGCACGAGGCTAATTGCGGACGCGCTCGGGGGTGCGGATACCCGCCTCGTCTATATCTCGACGGATTCCGTCTACGAGGGAACAAAAGGCCGCTACAGCGAGGAAGATGCAACCCGCCCGCTGAATGTCTACGGGCGGACAAAGTGGGAAGGGGAGCGGCCGGTCCTCGAGAGGCCGGGAGGTCTCGTGCTCAGAACGAACCTCTTCGGGTGGAACATCCAGGACAAAAAGAGCCTCGGCGAGTGGATCCTCGGCGAGCTTGCGGCGGGCAGATCGATCGGCGGTTTCCGGGACGCCGTGTTTTCAACCATCTACACGATGGAGCTTGCCCGGGTCATCGATGTGGCCATCCGCCGGAAACTCTCGGGCCTCTACAATTGCGGCAGTTCCGATTCCTGCTCCAAGTACGAGTTCGCCTTGAAGATCGCCGATCGCTTCGGGTTCGACCGCCGGTTGATCCGGCCCATCTCCATCGACGATTTCGAGTTCCGCGCCCGGCGGGGCAAAGACCTCTCCCTCAGCTCGAAGAGGATCGAAGAGGCCCTGGAGTACCGCATGCCCGACATCGATCAGTCCGTCGATGCATTCTACAAGGACTATCGGTGCGGGGTGCCTGAGGGAATCAAGTCAAGCGTAAGCAGGAAGGCCGATCCGTTTCCGTTCATTCCCTATGGCCGGCAGTGGATCGACGAGAACGACATCCAGGCCGTGGTGCAGGTCCTGCGCTCGGAGCGCATTACGCAGGGCCCGAAGGTCGAGGCGTTCGAAGAGGCCCTGGCCGATACCTGCGGGGCCCGGTACGCCGTGGCCGTCAATTCCGGCACGTCGGCCCTTCACATCGCCTGCCTTGCAGCGGGCGTCGGTGCGGGCCACGAGGTCATCACATCCCCCATCACCTTTGTCGCCTCGGCAAACTGCGCCGCCTATTGCGGCGCGAGACCCGTCTTTGCCGACATCGACGCCCGGACATTCAACATCTCACCGGACGAGATCCGGAAGAAGATGTCGGGCCGGACGGCCGCCGTCATCCCCGTCCACATGGCGGGCCAGAGCTGCGACATGGAGGCCATCGCCCAGCTCGTCAGGCAAACAGCAGGGGACCGCAAAATTTTCATCATCGAGGATGCCTGCCACGCCCTGGGTTCCCTGTACAAGGGCATGAAGGTCGGCGCCTGCAGTTGGTCCGACATGACCGTCACGAGTTTCCACCCCGTCAAGCACATCACCACCGGCGAGGGGGGAGCCGTCCTGACGAACGATGAAACCCTTTGCAGGACGCTCAAGCGATTCCGTTCCCACGGGATCACGCATCGCCCCGAGGAATTCACCGTGCGGGAACGGGCGTTCCGTCGAGACCCGTCCGCGGGCAATCCCGTCCCGAACCCCTGGTACTATGAGCAGCTCGATCTGGGCTATAATTATCGGATTACCGATATCCAGAGCGCCCTCGGGCTCTCGCAGATGGAGAAGATGGGGCGGATCCGCAGCAGGCGCAGGGGGATCGTCAACCGCTACAATGAGGCATTCGCTGATCTCGACTGGCTCGCGACCCCCTTCGAATCGCCCGACTGCGACACCAATTTTCATCTCTACATCGGCCTCTTCGACTTCGACCGGATCGGCATGGACAGGGCCGAAACGGCACTCAGGCTGCGATCCAAAGGGATCCAGACCCAGGTCCATTACATCCCCGTCCACCTGCAGCCCTTTTTCCAGGCCCGCTTCGGCACGGCAAAAGGGGACTGCCCCCGGGCGGAGACCTACTACGAGCGGTGCCTCTCCCTTCCGCTGCACCCCGCATTGAGCGATGAAGAGGTGGAGCTCGTCATCGGGGAAATTCTGGCGTTGCAGTCGAGAGGCAGGTGAGGGAAGGCATGGCAAACGGACCCGTAAAACAGATGAACTCCCGCCATGTGGATACGACCTTCTACCGGTACGATCCCCGCTTCGGCTTCTGGGGGATCCCCGATATCGAGATGGATGTTTCGTTCCGGCTTCGACCGGACGTCTACATCCGATGCCGGCACAACGAGGAAGGGAACCGGGACAAACCCTGCACGGCAGCCCGCATGAAGAGCCCGATCATCTGTCTCGGGGGATCACACACCTGGGGCGTCGGCATCGAGCAGGAGGACCGCTACACCGACTATCTGGAACAGATGACCGGCAGGCCCGTCCTGA
Source organism: Syntrophaceae bacterium UBA5744 (assembly GCA_002419215.1). GTDB lineage: Bacteria > Desulfobacterota > Syntrophia > Syntrophales > UBA2192 > UBA2192. The sequence goes on along the minus strand of DIFQ01000027.1, from coordinate 36,052 downwards.
ACCTCGGCCACTGCAGCCTCGGGCTGGACCAGATCTGTCTCGTGATCCTCGAGACGGCGGAACGCTACAAACCCTCCGCCGTTGTCGTCGAGCAGTATCCCTGGGCCATCCACCGGGTCCTGAACACCTACGTCAACGGATACACGCGCCCCTATTTCCAGCTCGATGCCCGCGGGGATCTGAAACTCCGGAAAATGCCCGCCCTGGCACGCTACAAGGCCTGCCGCAGGCTCATCGGCGCTTATTACGGTTATCTCAAGGAGCTCCGGGAGTTCCAGGCGGGGATCAACCTCAAGGAGGGGTACGACCCCTGGGCCGACCCCATATTCCTTTCATGGAAGACCCCTTACTACGACACCATGTACCGCCTCGTCGAAAAGATCACCGGGGTCATGCAGGATTTCTGCCGCCAGCGGGGCATTCACCTGCTCTTTGGCCTGGGCGCCATCATGCAACAGTTCGGCGGTAAAAGCCCTTCCGCCCTCATCGACTACGACCTGCCGAGAAACCGGCTCCTCTCTGTCCTGGGCAAGAATCGCGTGGCCTGCGCGGACATGACGGAGGCCATGATGAGCCAGCACCGGGACGATGACCCGGTGATCTTCAAGGACGGCCACATGAACGCGAAGGGACACCGTGTCTTCGCGGGGGAGATCCGGAGGGAAATGGAGAACCGCGGATGGCTTCACTGATCGACGGGGAAATCCTGAAAGACATTTTCCGTTTTTCCGCGGCGCAGAAGACCCTCTCCCGGAGGACGGCATATCTGATCAAGGGGCTCTTCTTCGCCCCCTTCCTCTCCCGCGTTGTGCGAAAAGCGGCGACCGACGACGCCGTGTCCGCTTCGAGTCAGGCAGGCGACGACATCTATCCCCTTTTCTAATGGCGAAACAGACGCTTTTCATCCTGGGCGATTCCACGAGCATGACGATCGGCGCCGAGCGCTGCATGTACCCCTTCGTCATGGCCGACCGATCCTGCTGGCCGGAATCCACGGAGATCGTCAATTGCTCCCAGCCGGGCTTCACCTCGGCGGATGCCTGCGCGTTTTTCTTCCGTCACCGGGCCGAGTTTCCGTCTCTGCGCGCAGTCGTCATCCACCTGGGCACCTGCGATGCCGCCTCGTGGGAAGTCCGCCGCGGGCGCTATTCGCACGCCAGGCAGTCGATGATTCGCTTGAAGGAAGCTGCAGGGGTGAAACGGGAAAGAACGCGGCTGAAGAACCGCCTCCTGCCCTTCGAGTGGAACGGCGCCTTCGACCCCGCCATCGAAGCACCCGAAAAGCCGGAAGATTACGAGTACAACCTCTCGCGCATCGTCGGGGCCTGCGCATCGGCATCGGTGGCCGTCGTGCTGATCCGGCCCAAGGCAAACCCTCAGTTCCTTCCCGGAGCGGGAAAGGGAAACTTTTCCTTCTACCGCTACCTCGGGATCGGCGACAGGCTCTCGGGCCGTCTATCCATCCCGGAGGGCCGCTTTCTCGAGGCCCTTCGCTTCCACGAGTCGGGGGACCGGGAACGCGCGGCCGCTGCATACCGGGAGATCCTCCTGCAATCGGGGCGGCTCGCCTCCCATTTCGAGTTCCCGCTCATCGTCGTGAACAACTACGCCGTCTGCGCCGCCGAGAAAGGAGACCTCGATGAAGCGGAAGCCCTCTTCAATCTTCTGCTGAAGGAACGCGGCGCGCGCCGGGAAATCATTCTCTACAATCTGGCCCGGCTTCACCGCATGCGGGGGGACGAGGAACGATCCCGCCGGCTCCTCCGGGAGTCCCTCGACACGGACAGCTCCATGTACCGCATCCGGACACCGTACCTGGAAGCCATCGACCGGATCGCCGCCCGCCTCGACGGCAAGGCCCATGTCGTCGACATGGCCTCGTTCATCGAGGATGAGCTCTACGTCGATCACACCCACCCCCTTCCGGAGGGACAGGAGCGGATCGCCGGGCGCGTGATCGATCATCTGAAAGGCTGCGGGCTGGCGGGGGACAGGACGGCCGAGATCCGCAACCTCCTCTACAACCCGGAGCTGGCCCTGGGAAATTCGACGGAGTTCTTTGCCTACTTCCGGACCTACGCCCCCTTCAGCGAAAACGAAATTGCCGCACATCGGGATGCACTGAGAAAGGCCGTCGACGGATCGGCGCAGAAGGCCGACAGCGTGCGACAGGGACTGCCTGCAGAGATCCGGGCCGCCCTGGACTATCACCTGACGCACCCCTGCTTCCCGGAGCTGCGGTTCCTGCTGCCCTTCGGCCCCCGTTACCCCTCCGACGTGGGACGGTTCCCCGAGTACTTCCTGATCCGCCACCTGATCCCCTGCCTGCGCAGCGTCGAAGCCGACCCGGACCTCAAGAACCGATTCACTGTGCCGGGCCTCCTGCGGTCCTCGGAAGAGCTTCGCGCCATGCTTCCCGCTCAGATCGCGTCCCTCGTCGAGAGCGGCGAGCCGGCCGTCGATCCGGCCCTGGAGGCACAGAGGCTCGCAGCCATCCTCGAGTCCTGCCGCACAAAACTGCCGGCCCATCTTCGCAAGGGCAACCAGGTCTACGAGCGAATGAAGACGACCATCGCCTGGTACTTCCGCGAGACGCTCCGCTTCGGTTCCCACTCGCGCATCTCCATGCGCTACGACCGGGTGCCGCTGGAGCGGATAGCCGAGGCCCTCGCCGTGGCGATGCTTCTGGACAAGAGGCTCGCCGCGGGACGCCACGGGGAAATCCGGGACCTCGTCGGGATTCTCGAAGAGACGGTACAGACCCACGAACAATACAGCCGCCGCTTTACCGAAGGGGACCACTCGGCAGGGCTTCTCGAGGAATACGACGGGAGGCTTTCCGCCATCGCAGACCGGCTGGAGAGAAACTGAGCATGCACATTCTCGGCATATCCGCCTTCTATCATGACAGCGCCGCCTGCATCGTCCGGGACGGTGTGATCCTCGCCGCCGCCCAGGAGGAGCGCTTCTCGCGCGTCAAGCATGACTACCGGTTCCCGGAGCGAGCGATCCGTTTCTGCCTCGAGCAGGCGGGGATCTCCGCGAAGGACCTCGGCACCGTGGCGTTCTACGAAAAACCGGCGGTCAAGTTCGACCGCCTGATCAAGACCTATCTCATGTTCGCGCCGAGGGGGCTCGAGTCCTTCCTGGCGGCCATGCCGCTCTGGGCCCGGCAGAAGCTGTGGATCAAATCGGAGCTGAAGAGCAAGCTGGGCTACCGGGGCGAGATCCACTTCCCCGAGCACCACGAATCCCATGCCGCAAGCGCCTTCTACCCGTCGCCCTTCGAGAGCGCCGCGTTTCTCACGATCGACGGCGTGGGCGAGTGGACGACGACGAGCTTCGGGACGGGACGCGGCAACGACGTGAAGATCCTCAAGGAGATCCGATTCCCCCATTCCCTGGGCCTTCTCTACGCAGCCTTCACCTACTACACGGGGTTCAAGGTCAACTCGGGCGAGTACAAGGTCATGGGGCTTGCCCCCTACGGGGACCCGGTCTACGTGGATCTCATCTATGACAAGCTCGTCGACGTGAAGGACGACGGCTCCTTCCGGCTCAACATGGACTACTTCAACTACTGCACGGGCTTCACCATGACCAACGAGAAGTTCGACGCCCTCTTCGGCCGGGGGCCGCGTGAGCCCGAAAGCGAGATCACCCGGCTCGACATGGACCTCGCCCGCTCCATCCAGGTCGTGACGGAGGAGATCGTCCTCAAGATCGGGCGGCACGTCCACGGCGTCACGGGCGAGAAGAACCTCTGCCTGGCGGGCGGCGTCACCCTCAACTGCGTGGCCAACGGGCGGCTCCTGCGGGAGGGCCCCTTCGAGAACATCTGGATCCAGCCGGCGGCGGGGGATGCCGGCGGCGCCCTGGGCGCGGCACTGTACACCTGGCACCGGATTCTCGGCAAGCCGAGAAAGGTTGAAGGCCTGTCGGATTCGCAGCGGGGCTCCTACCTGGGGCCCGAGTACTCCGATGCGGAAATCCGCCGCTTTCTCGACAGCCGGCAGATCCCCTGCCAGAAACTCGCACCCGAGGAATTCCCCGGGCGGATCGCCGAGCTCATCGCCGGCGAGCACGTGGTGGGCTGGTTCGACGGGCGGATGGAGTTCGGCCCGCGGGCCCTGGGCTCCCGGAGCATCCTCGGGGACGCCCGCTCGCCGAAGATGCAGAGCATCATGAACCTCAAGATCAAGTACCGCGAGAGCTTCCGGCCCTTCGCCCCCTCGGTGCTCTGCGACGAGACAACAAACTGGTTCGACATGACAGGCTGCCGCCCCTGCAACGGTTTTGCGTCGCCCTACATGCTGATGGTGGGGCATGTCCGGGAGGACAAGCGCATCGACGGCACCGCAGACGTGAGCACCCTCCGGGGACTCGACCGGCTGAAGGTGACCCGATCCGAGGTTCCCGCCATAACCCACGTGGATTACTCGGCAAGGATCCAGACGGTCCACCCGGAGACCAACGAACGCTTCTACCGGATGATCCAGGCCTTTCACCACAAGACGGGCTGCCCCGTCATCATCAACACCTCCTTCAACGTCCGCGGAGAGCCCATCGTGGAGAGCCCCGAGGACGCCTACCGGTGCTTCATGCGCACCGAGATGGACTACCTCGTCATGGGCTCCTACCTCCTGGACAAGAAGAGCCAGCCGCCCTATGTGGAGACAAAGGACTGGCGCAAGGAATTCCAGCTCGATTAGGAGAGAGACACGATCATGTCCGGCAAATTGATCCACGTTCTGCTCCAGGCCGTCCTGCTCCTGGTCTTCTTCGTCGTCCTTACTCCCCTGGGCTTTGTTCTCAGGGCCCTGGGAACGGACTACCTCGCCAGGCACTCCGACCCGAACGCACCGTCATACTGGATATCCCGGAAGCCATAAGGAGGCAAAGCTGTCCGCATGAACCCGACATACAACATTCTGGAAGTGGCCAACGTACACGGCGGAAACCCCGAGGTCATGGAGAGCCTCATCGACGGATTCGGGGATCTCCGAGAGGGATTCGGCATCAAGTTCCAGCCCTTTCACCCCGACCGCATCGCGCTGCCCGATTTCCGAGCGTACGATCTCTACCGCAGGCTGCATTTCACGGCAAAACAGTGGGACCGGTTCATCGGCAAGGCAAGGGAAACCAAGGATGTCTGGATCGACGTCTTCGACGAGTATGGCTGCGAGATCATCGCCGCAAACCTCGACCGAATCGCGGGGCTGAAATTCCAGCCGTCGATCCTGGACAACCGGAATGTGCTGCAGTTGCTGTCCGGACTCGACCTTCGACTGAAGAAGGTCATGTTGAACGTGTCCGGAATCGATCCGGCGGCGCTGGCCCTCCGGGTGCAGGATTTCCAGTCGAGGCTCAGACCCGGGGCGATCATCCTCCAGGTCGGATTCCAGGCCTACCCGACGGAGCCGGCCGATGCGGGGCTCCAGAAAATAAGGCGGCTGCGCGAGCAGTTCCCGGACATGGCTCTCGGCTTCGCCGACCACTCCTCGCCGGAGTCGGACGAGGCGCGCTCCCTCCCGGCGCTGGCCGCTTCCCTCGGGGTGGGAATCATCGAGAAGCACATCCGTCTGCCGGGCCCGACTCCCGAGTACGACCACCAGTCCGCCATGGATCGAAGCCAGTACCAGGCCTACTTGAAAACCCTGGAAACGTTCCAATCCGCCCTGGGCTCCCCGTTCATCAATGACCGGGAGAGAACCTACCTGCGCAAAACGCTCCAGGTCCCGATCCTGAAGAACAATCTCCGGGCAGGCCGTCTGGTCGACGTGGAAACGGATCTGGACTTCCGCCGCACGAACCAGTCGGGGCTCAGCCTGGACGAGATCCAGGCACTGGTCGACGACTGCTACATCCTCGGCAGGGGGAAAAAGGCGGGCGAAAGCCTCCGGAAGGAAGACTTCAAGAAGGCGAGCATCGCCGTCATCGTGGGCTGCCGCATGAAGTCAACCCGCCTGCCCAGGAAGGCCGTTCTCAAGATCGGGGACCTGAGTTCCGTGGAGATGTGCCTCAAAAGCGCTCTTCGCTTCAAGAACGTCAATCACGTCATCCTGGCCAGCTCCTGGCTCGAGGAGGATGCGGAGCTGGAGAACTACACGTACTCGGAGCAGGTGATCTTCGAAAAGGGGCACCCCGACGACGTACTGGACCGCTACGTCCAGATCGTCAACAAGTACAAGATCGATGTGGTCATCCGGGCCACGGCCGACATGCCCTACCTGTCCTCGGAGATCTTCGACCATCTCCTGGCTTCCCATTTCAGAAGCGGCGCCGACTACACCAAGTCCGTCAAGATGGCCGTGGGCACCGCCATCTCCATCACCAACGGGGAAGCCTTCCGCAGGGCCAAGAAATACTTCCCCGACGCGGAGTATTCGGAATACCTGACATATTACTTCCTGAACAACCCGGGCCACTTCAAGCTCAACATGGTCGATCTGCCGCCGGAGCTCATCCGCAACTATCGTCTCACCGTCGATTACCAGGAAGACCTGGATCTGTTCAACCGGATCGAAAGCCACCTGTCGGCGAGGGGACTCGAGCCGACGATATACAACATCTTCGACTTTCTGGACAACAACCCCGACGTGGTGGACCTCAACAAGCACATCGTCTTGAAATACGAAGTGGACCAGGAACTCATCCGGAAGATCCGGGAGCACTCCACCATCCATGTCCCGCCCGTCGAAGACTGAATGGCTGCGATCATCCGATCGAGGGGAAACCCCATGACCGGGCCCCGTGTCTTTTTCAGGGCAGATGCCGACAGGTTGATCGGGACGGGCCACATGGCCCGCTGCCGGTGTCTCGCCCGGGGGCTCCTGAAACAGGGGATCCCATCGTCATTCCTCATGGCCGGCCCTGCGAGCCCCGTCACGGACTCCCTCGAGCGGGAGGGCTTCGAGGTGCTCATTCTCCCCAAGGGGCCATCCGACGAGGCCGACGCCCTGGCGGCGGTCATATCGGCCTCCGGTGCAGACAGGGCCCTTCTCATCGTCGACAGCCCGCTGCCCTCTTTCTACTCCGGAGACTTCCAGGAAGGAATCCGGAGCAGAGGGGTAAGGCTCATGATGATCGCGTTCCGGAGCGAGGGGCATTTCAACGCCGACGCGCTTCACAACCAGAACCTGCTGGCCCTCGAGGAGAGTTACTCGGTCGAACTGTACACAAGGCTTCTGCTCGGGCCCCGCTACGTCATTCTCGACGAGCGGTTCAGCAGACTGCGGGATTCCCGGGGAGACGTGCCCTCGGGAGTTGCGGACAGGCTGTTCCTTTTTTTCGGAGGAGCCGATGTTTCAAACCTGACGCTGAAGGCCCTTCGAAGTCTTGCGGCCATGGAGCAGCCCCTGCGCCGGGTCATCACGGTCGTCGGCCCGCTTCACGGCCGGTTGGACGAAATCTCGGCCTTTGCCCGCGCAAACCCCGCCTTACCGGTCGATCTGCATGTCAACACCCCGGAGATGCCGGAGCTCATGGCCGAAGCGGACATCGCCGTAACGTCGGGCGGGCTCACAATCTGGGAGTTGGCCTGCATCGGGGTGCCCAACGTGGTCATCTCCACGTCCGAGCGCGAGCGTATTCACACCCCTCTGATGGAAAAGCGGGGGTGCTGTATCTGCCTGGGGCACGAAGGCGAGGTGACGGAGAACTCGATCCGCGCTGCCGTGAGCGGCTTGATGGCGAACGGGAAAAAGCGCCGCGAGATGGCCCGGGCCGGACTCGAACTCGTGGACGGCCGGGGCACCGAGCGGGTCATCGAGCAGGTCATGGATCTTCTCATGAGTGAACACAACTTCGAATGGAAAGGAGGCGAGGCATGAGCGTCCGGATCATCCCGTGGAACGATGCCGACCCCGCGGCCCTGCGGGAGATGTACATGAAATACCCCTTTCCCCCCTACTGGGGCACGCCCATCGTCAATGAATCCCTCCAGGCCTACCGCTTCCGGAAAGTCGGCGAGTCCGCGGCAAAAGATCCCGGCAACATGCTCGTTGTGGAGGTAGGCGGACGCCTGTACGGAGCCGCCCAGCTTGCGAGGGTGAACCATCTCTCCAGCCAGTTCGGGGTGGAGGTGGCAAGCCTCGATAACGAGGCATTCCTTCATGACGGGTCAAAGGATTCCTACGAGGCGGCGTTCGCGCTGATCGGCGCACTTCGCAACCGGGCCGCGGACGGAGGATTCGTGCTGATGTCGGCCGCGGTGGCCTCCACGGCCTTCCAGTGGCTCCGGGCTTTGGAGGACAACGGGTTTCGTTACGCCGACGGTTTCCTTCACGTCATGTCCGATTACCGGGACAGCTACGATGCAGTCCTTCTCAAGGACCTGGTGGTCCGGGATCCCATGCCGTCGGACTTCGACGAGATCGCCTACAGCTACGATCAGGTCCCCTTCCCCAGCCACTGGCTCTACGAGCCTGAGTTCGACAAGGCCCGGATGGTCCAGCTCTACGTGAAGCGCTACCGGGAGGTGCACGAGCAGAAACAGGGGCGCCTGCTCATCGGGGAGATGGACGGCAAATTCGCAAGCGCCCTGATCTGCCTCATCGACGAGGAGATCCGGAAGGAAACGGGGATCATCGTGAACCCGCTTTCCATGGGCATCATCGTCCACCCCCGTGCGGCCAGAAAGGGTGTGTCGCTGAGCCTCGTGGCAACCCGGCACAACCTCTACCGGGAGATGGGGCTGAAGTACGGCTACTTCGGCGCCAACATCAACAACTACCAGATGATCCGCGGACTCGAGAAGATGGGCATGCGCTATACCGGCGTGAATATCAGTCTTATGCTTCGCTTGAGAAAATCGGGATAGAAACGATGAGCAGCAGCAAGTTCCCCGCAGACTTCGACCTGCAGAGGCAGGCCTTCCCCGGCGACGACACGCCGGAGAGAAGCGCCCCGGAGGACACCGGTCTGCAGAATCAATCGGGCGCGAACGCCCCGTGGTTGGACAGGCCCACATGCCCCGAAGAATACAGACGGCTCCGTCTTTGCCTGGACAGCCTCTCCGACCGGGAGATCCTGGAGGGCTATCGGATCCTGCGGGACGAGAAGGTCCCCCGTGCGGAAGGCTGGTACTACCCCAATGTCCGGATCCTTCATGGCACTGCCTTTGAACGGGAGAAGGACCGGCGGGAGCAGAAAATCTGGAGCGAGGCCCATGACGAGAGCGAGGTGGCCCGGTGGTACCGGGAGGCCCGGGAAAAGCCCTGTGCCTGGTGGGTGGAGAACCACATCATCGCGCGTCATGCTCTCACAAGTTGCATGAGCTGCGGGGTCTGCACCTCCCTGTGCCCGGCGGCGGAATTCTTCGACTACAACCCCCGCACGATCATGGAAATCGTCCAGGAGAAGGATGAGCAAACCCTTGTCGAGTTGCTCCGTTCGGATACGATCTGGTACTGCTACCAGTGCGCCTCCTGCAAGGTGAAGTGCCCCCGGCAGAACAGCCCCTTCGGCATGCTCTCCTCCCTGAGGCAGCTCAGCCAGTTGAAGGGATACCACGTGCACAGCATCCGCGGCAGGCAGCAGGTTGCCGCCCGCCACCTCTGGGGCGGGAACCTCTGGAACCGTGCCTGCTCTCTCTACTACAGGGATTCCCACCCCGAGACTCACCGCGATTTCGGGCCCAGGCACGAGACCCTCTACCGAAGCATCGAAATTGCCTTTCGGCAAGTGGGGGCCTGCCCGGACATGAGCGGCTCTCTTTCAGCTCGAAAGATTCATCCGGAGACCCTGCAGGAGGTGCGTCGCCTTTGGCACGCCGGCGGCGCCCTTTTCCTGTGGCAGATGATCGACGAGGCGGCTGCACGCGGGGCCGTCGAGGACGGGTTGACGATCGACGAATACCACGACAAGGCCAAGACCGAGGGATGAGGGATAACGCAGAGCAGATGGATCGGCGGGGCCGGGGGAACCCCTGGGGCAGGCACATCAAGAGCATCCCGGAAGGCGGCTATTACCTGACCCTCAGCTGCATCATGGGATCGTTCTTCCCGGGCTCCGAGAGCATGATCCCCCGGGTTTACGACCTCCTCGGGGTTCGATGGGGAATCAACTCCGATGCAGGGTCCGGCTGGACCTGCTGCACCGGGATCGCGTACCACGGCGACGTGATGCCCATCGAGGGGACCCTCCTGACCGTGGCGAGGCTCTGGTCCATTGCCCAGGCCTCCGGCCTGCCCGTGATCACTCCCGTCTGCGTCACATCGTTCGGGGTTCACCTGGAATGCCGGGAGCTCTATGAAAAGGAGCCGGGTCTCAAGGAGAAGATCAACCGCCTGCTGATGGATGCCTGCGGCAGGACTTTCGAAATCCCGAAGCACATTATTCACGTAAGCGATGTCTTCTATCGCTACCGTGACGCGCTCCGGGACAGGCACTTCCACTACACCCTGACCGAGAAAGGCACGGGACGGCCGCTGCGTGTCGTCGATCACGTGGGGTGCCACTACAGCAAGATCTTCCCCCAACAGCACGCGATCGGGGGTGCGGAAGATTGCCGGGTGCTCGCGGATCCGGTCAGGGCCTGGGGCGGCGAAGAAGTGGATTACCCCGAACGCCGGGGCTGCTGCGGGATGGGGTTTCGCCAGTGCATGATCACTCCCAACCGCGGCGCCACCATCGCGAGGACGCTCAAGAAAATCCGAAGCATGGCTCCCTGCCGGCCCGATCTCATCGTGACCAACTGCCCGGGATGCACCACGTTTCTGGACAAGGGCCAGTGGGCCGTTCACGAGGTGGCGGGAGAGAGCCATTTTATTCCCGTCCTGAATTATGTCGAGCTGGCGGGGCTGCTCCTCGGCTGGGACCCCTATGAAACGGTGGGAATCCAGTTTCACACCGTGCCCGTGGAGCCCCTGCTGGAGAAGATCGGGATCCCCTTCGACCGCTCCCGCTCGCGTCTCGAGGGTGACCGGTACAACGTCGGGCCGCCCTTTGCGGGCCCGCCGACGGCAGGATGAAAGGAGGAGCGGCAATGGCTGACAAATCCAACCAAGGCGCCGGTTTCGGGTCGACCCTCCTGAGAACGGAGGACTGGCTCACGATATGGATCGGTTTTGCCATCATCGCCCTCGTGCTCGCAGGCTTGAGGTTGCAGGAGCCCCGGTTCAAATGGAGCACGGACGGTGAATTTCTCTCCCGTGTGACCGCGGCCGGTCCGGAAATCGACAGCCTGGAGGCCAGAGCCGGGGAAAGAGGTGAAACCGCACTGGCCGCAAAATGGGCTGCACTCAGGACTGCCGCCGCCTCAGGCGACCGCAGGACCATTACCGGCAGCGCCAGGGAGTTGGAGAAGGCATCCCAAACCGTCGGGGACGAGTCACTCCGCAAGGCGTCCGCCAAACTTGCCAAAGAGATTGCGGGACGCGGAGGGGAAACGGCGGACCGGGTCTTTTCCGCAGCCAACCTGACGAACTCCCTGATCATGGGTGCCATGATACTTGCCATGACCCTGCTGGCCGGACGCCTCATGGGAAACGGCGTCCGGGAACTGCTGGCAGGCTTTCCGGCGGTTTTTGCCATTGCCTGGCTGTCGCTCATCCTGGCAGGCAATGCCACCATCCACTACTACGGCATCGAGTACGTGTTCTGGTGCCTCATCCTGGGACTTGCCGTCAGCAATCTCATCGGTGTGCCCGGGTGGCTCCGACCCGCCATCCGGACGGAGTTCTTCATCAAGACGGGACTCGTCCTGCTGGGGTGCCGGGTCCTTTTCGGTGACATCATGAAAGCCGGCATCTACGGGATCCTGCAGGCCGTGATGGTCGTTTTCGTTGTCTGGTACGCATGCTACTGGCTTTCGAAAAAGCTCCGGGTGGACGACGACATGTCCGCCATGCTCGCCAGCGCCGTTTCCATCTGCGGGGTGAGCGCCGCCATCGCCACGGCGGGGGCGATCAAGGGAGACCCCAGGAAGCTGAGCTACGTGACCTCCATCACCCTGATCTGCGCCGTCCCGATGCTGATCCTCCAGCCGCTTGCCGCCAAGACCTTCGGCATGCCCGATCTCGTCTCGGGCGCCTGGCTCGGCGGGACGCTCGACACGACGGCGTCCGTCGTGGCCGCGGGGGCGCTCATCAGCGAGAGCGCCATGAAGGCGGGGGTCATCGTCAAGATGTCGCAGAACGTGCTGATCGGGGTGGTGGCCTTCATCCTGTCCGTGGTGTGGACCTACAAGAAAAATGCCCTCGAGGGCGGCGAACGGCCCGGCGCGGTCGAGATATGGAACCGCTTCCCCAAGTTCGTGCTGGGTTTCATGATTTCTTCACTTGTTTTTTCTTTCGTGCTGTCACCCGCTGCGGTAGGATCGGCAAAAGGGACCCTGCGCAGCTTCGAGACCCTGTGGTTCGCCCTGGCCTTCACCAGTATCGGCCTGGAGACCCACTTCGGAGACCTGGCGAAGCTCGGCAGCGGCAGGCCGGCCCTTGCCTTTCTGGGAGCACAGGTCCTCAATCTGCTCTGGACGCTGCTTTTGGCCTACCTGTTCTTCGGCGGCGTCTTTTTCGATCTTCCCCGGTTGTAGAGGGAGCCCTTCTTGACGAATCGCACAAACGAATCTGCACCCCTTGTCCTGATTGTAGGCGGCGGCGTGACCGGGCTGAAGGCGGCGCTGACGCTGGACGAGTTCGAGATCCCGTCCGTCATCGTCGAGAAGTCGGGGGAACTGGGCGGAAAGGTGAGGGGATACGGCAAAACCTTTCCCGATTTCCGGAGCGGCAGGGCCCTGGTGTCCGGGCTCGTGAAACGGGTGGACTCGACGGGCATGATCCGTGTGCTCCGCAACTGCACGGTCTCCGGCATTAGAACGGAAGGAGATCACTACCGGGTCCGTCTTTCCGACGGCACGTCGCTGGACGCGCATGCCGTCATCCTTGCCTTCGGGTTCGAGCCCTTCGACGCCACCCGGCAGGAAGAGTACGGCTACGGGGTCTGCCCGAACGTGATTGCGGCGCCCGAACTCGAAGCCCTGCTGGATCCCCTCGGGCCCACGAAGGGAAGGCTGCTGCGGCCTTCCGACGGGAAACCCGTCCGGAAGGCTGCCATCATTTTCTGCGTGGGCTCCCGGAGCAAACGAACGGACAGCCCCTATTGCTCGCGGATCTGCTGCTCCTACAGCACCAAGCAGGCCATCGAGATCAAGGAATCGGACCCCGATGCCCAGGTCGTCTGTTTCTACATGGACATCCGGACCTACGGCAGGGGGTTCGAAGAGATGCACCAGTATGCCCGGGAGATCGGCGTGAAGTACATACGCGGGCGCGTATCGGAGTGCTGCGCCCTTCCGGACGGCGACATTCTCGTGCGAGCGGAAAACACGCTCCTGGGCAAGCCCGTCCAGGGCGTTTTCGACCTGGTCTCGCTGTCCGTGGGGATGACGCCGTCGCCGGATACGTCAAGTCTCGCGGAGATGCTGGGCATCGAGCTGGGGACGGACGGGTTTTTCATTTCCGCCGACGGGGGGCTTTCCCCCCACGACACCGGCCGTGAGGGAATCTTCCTGGCGGGAGCGGTGACGGGCCTGAAACCGATCCGCGACTGTATCCTGGAGGGGACCTCGGCAGGCGGAAGAGCGGCAGCATATCTCAGGAGGCGCAGGGCGTGAGCTCCGGGCCCTTTTCACCGTGATGACGGAAAACAGAGAGAAAACATCGGGCAGCATCGATTACGGGTGGCGGCATCAAGGCAGACCAGCCCTATTGCCGGAGGACCGCACCGCCGTCGTCGACGACTCGAGCCGCATGCTGGAGAAGGCCCTCCGGGATTTGAGCATGCAGTATTACTCCCTGGATCGATGCCACCAGTGCGGCATCTGTACCGAGGCCTGCCCCCACACAAATCTCAGGAAGGCGGAACGCTTTTCCCCCCGGGTCTTCATCCAGAAAGCCCGACTGGGCCTCATCGACCTGGCAGGCGGCGAATTGTGGCGCTGCACAACTTGCGGCAGCTGCCTCCAGGTGTGCCCCTACGAAGTTCCGCTCGTCGATATCATCGTCAGCCTTCGGAATCTCGTCTTCGAACAGGGAGCGGGTTATGTCCCGCCTTCCTTCAAGGCCGTCCTGGCATCGCTCGCCGCCAGCGGGAACCCCTGGAGGGAAGACCCGGACAAGCGGGCGGACTGGTTCGAAGAGTTGGCCCCTCAAGGGGAAAGCCGGCCGGAAGCGCCGGAGATCCTGCTGTTTGCGGGATGCTTTCCCTCCTACGACCGCAGGGGGCGATCGATCGCCCGTGCGGCCGTGCAAATTCTACGGGAAGCAGGGATCGGGTTCGATATCCTCGGCAACGAGGAGAAGTGCTGCGGCGACAGCGCTCTCAAGATCGGCGACATGAAAACCTTCGAAAGGCTCAGGAAAGCGAATCTGGAAGCTTTCAGCGGAAGGCATGCGGAAAGGATTTACACGCTGGCACCCCACTGCTCCCATGTCATGAAGACCCGCTACGCATTCGGCCGTGACAACGGCACAGCGGCGAAGCCATTCCTGTTGCTGCTTCACGAACTGGTGGTGGAGGGGCGCCTGCCCCTGGGGGAGGTCAAGAGAGCGCGCGCCGTCTTCCACGACCCGTGTTATCTCGGCAAGTATGAGGGAATCACGGAGGAGCCCCGCGAGATCCTGGCCCGCATTCCCGGTCTGGAGACGGCCGAAATGGCCCACCACGGGAAAAGGAGCCTCTGCTGCGGGGCGGGAGGGGGCGGGTTCTGGCTTGACACCCTGAAGGGGGAGAGACTTGCCGAGATCCGGCTCGACGAGGCCGTCGAGGCGGGCGCCGACCTGCTCGTCACGGCATGCCCTTACTGCCTGGCCATGTTCGAGGCCAGCCGCGCAAGCGACAACCGCTGGGCTGGTCTCGAAATCCTGGATATCGGCGAGCTCGTCCTGCGGTCCCTGTCGGACAAGCCCGGAATGTGACTGCGACACGAAAGGGGGTTCGATGAAGATTATCGATTCCAGAGTCCGGTTGAGAACGGAGACGATGCTGAAGGCATGGACGACGGAGCTGAAGCCCTACTACCGCGATTATATCGGCCTCTACAAGATGAAGTCCCGCCTGTCGGTCCTGCCCGTTGGTGAGTTCATCGAACACGCAGCCGCCCGGGGTATCGTAAAAATGGTCGCCTGCGGTCTTACCCGGGAGGAGAGCGGGCACGTTCTCGAGTTGTCGAAAAAGCATGCGGCTCTCATACCGGTATGCGGGGTCACGATCGAAAACGGAATCCGTTATGCCATGCGCGACATCCAGCACTACTTCGAGGCAGGAGCGGCGGCCGTCCAGGTCCTGCCCTACCTGGGCAAACTCGACGTCCACGACCGCCAGCTCTACCCCCTGTACGGGCTCTGCGAGCTCATGAAGAAGCCCGTCATCGTGCACGGATCGATTCACTTCTGGCGCAGTTCGACCATGTGGCACGGGCAGCCCCAGTACTTCGACGAGATTGCCGTCGATTTCCCCGAGCTCAAGCTGATCGTCTCGCACGGGGGAAACGGGTTCGGCCCCCCGATGCTGGCCGTGGCGCAGAGACACCCCAACATCTACCTCGAGTTCAGCGCCCTCAACCCGACGTACATGGCGCCGGAGTTTCTTTACGCCGCCAACACGTACCTGAGGCGCAAGTGCCTCTTCGGCACGGATTACCCGCTGGTCGATTTCGATGTAGCCATAGAACGCTGGAAAAAGGTCTTACGGAAGGATGTTGCGGAATCATTCTTCCACGACAATATCCTGGACGCCCTTTACGGGGAGCCGCAGGGTCTCTAGCCCGGAGGGGCTTAACGACTGATCTGAACCAAGGAGGGATTGCATCATGGCAAACTTCAAGACAGACGAGAACGGGAACCGGATTTCCGACGATTTCAAGCATGGGGCCAACTTCAAGATCGGCCGGTTCTGCCACATCGACACCGACGTCATCGTGGGCGACAATGTCTCGGTCGGCGACTACACGAAGATCATGCCGGGGACCCGGATCGGGAATAACACCCTTCTGATGGATTACGTCAAGCTCATGCCCAAGACGGTCATCGGCGACGACTGCAAGCTCGACGACTACGTGAACACCTCCGGCTACGTCAAGATCGGCAACCGGGTCCGGATCAAGCGCTGCAGCATGATCGGGCAGGCCGTCGAGGCCGAGGATGACGTGTGGATCGGCTCCGGGGTTTCCACGACGCGCATCAAGCACCCCAAACCCGTCGGGGGCGAGGAAAAGAAGGAAGAGTGGATCGTCTTCAAGAAGAACTGCGTCATCAGTTCCCGCGCCCTCGTCCTGGCCGGTACGATCGTCGGCGAGGGGGCCGTCGTGGGGGCGGGCGCCGTGGTCACCCGGGACTGCGAGCCCGACGGCGTCTACGTGGGCTCCCCCGCAAGGCTGATCCGCAAACGGAAATAGACCGGGACCCGTCATCGAAGGCAGGACAGGATCATGACAAAGACCACGATCATCGCGGAAGTGGGCTCCAACTACAACGGAAGCCTGGAGACCGCCCGGGAATACATCCGGGCGGCGAAGGCAGGCGGCGCCGATGCCGTCAAGTTCCAGACGATCCGCAAGGACCGGCTCGTGTCGCCTCGGATCTGGTCCGAGGGCGGGATCGTGGACAACCCCGTCTGGAGCCTCTTTGCCAGCCAGGAGCTGCCCGACGACTGGCACTTCTCGCTCAAGGAGACGGCGGATCGCGAGGGCATCGAGTTTCTCTCGACGCCGTTTTACCTGGAAGCCGTCGACCTGCTGGAGCGCGTGGGGGTCGGACGGTTCAAGATCGCCTCGGGCGATCTCACCTTTCTGCCCCTCCTCGAGGCCGTGGGCCGGACGGGAAAGCCCGTCCTGCTCTCCACGGGCGCAAGCACCCTCGAGGAGATCCGATCATCCCTCGAGGTCCTCCGGCGAAGCGGCGCCGGGGAAATCACCCTGCTGCACTGCGTGAGCAACTACCCGCCCCGCTGGGACGAGATGAACCTCAGGGCCATCGCCACCCTTCGCGAGACCTTCGGCGCCCCCGTGGGCATCTCCGACCACAGCCCCGGGAGCCTGGTGCCGATCGCATCCGCGGCGCTCGGCGCCTCCGTCATCGAAAAGCACGTGACCTTCGACCGCTCGCTCCCCGGCCCGGACCACCCTTTTGCCATGACCCTGGAGGAGTTCGCCGAAATGGCCCGCCAGATACGCTTTCTGGAGCAAGCCCTCGGTACCGGGGAGAAGATCCCCGTCGAAGCGGAGCAGGCAAAGCGGCAGCGCATGCGGCGCGGGATCTACGACCCGAAGACCTTCGCGCCGTCGCCCTCCCGCAAGGGGCTGTGGCTGAGGCCGGAGCACCCTCTTTCCCGAAACAAATGAAGCACGTCGAAACGAATCCACTCTCATCAGGAGCCCTCGGATGAAACTTCGCATTCTCGTCACCGACGCCAACGATTCACAGAAACCGCAGCGAATCAGCGGGATGAAAACGCTCTACCGGGCAGGCCGCCTCCTGGTCGAGGGGTCATCGGATGTAGACACCCTCGAACTGCAGGACGGGCGCAAGGCCTTCCTGGCGGGCGATCTCTTCGGCCTGAGAACCCGCCAGGGCGAGATCCAGGCGCCGGGACGGGGCGAACTGCTCGAGACTCTCGGCGGCCCTCTCGAGGAATGCCGGGACAGGCTCGAGGGACGCTACATCCTCGTCATCGCCGGCCCCGGGGATCGCTGCACCGTGTTCGCCGACCATTACGGCAAGCGGGACCTCTACTGCATGCTGTCGGCAAAGACTCCCTGCATCGCCACGGATCTCACTCTTCTGCCGGAGCCTCCGGCAAAGGACGGCTACGATCAGGCGGCCCTCGCCCATGCCCTCTGCATGTACGGGTACCGCTCCCCCAAGAGGCACACGCCCTACCGGGCGGTCCGGAGGCTGGGCGTCCGGGAGAGCATCTCGATTGACGGCGGAAAGATCGCATTCAGGACGGAGCCCTTCCGCCCCATCCCCGTGGGAAGCTTCAGCGAGAGGGACCTCGAGGAATACGCGGAGATCCTGCTCGAGGCGATCCGGCTTCGAGGCTCGCGCCACGGCAACGTCGTCTATCTCTCCTCGGGATGGGATTCCACGTCGATTTTGGCCTGCCTCGTGCACCTCTTCGGCAGCCGGAAGGTCCGCTGCGTCACCGGGCAGCTGCGATACTCGAAGCGAAGCGGCATCATCAACCCCTTCGAGATGAAACGGGCGAGGGCGATGGCGGACTACTTCAACTTGCCCCTCGAAGTAGTGGAAATCAATCACAGCGGCAGGAAGCCCCTGGAGCTGCACGACCGCCTGAACCCGACGGTCCAGCTCCCGCACCACACGGCCGGGGGGATCGGATTCGGTCATTTCTGTCTGGCGAGCCACGTCTCGAAGACCGGAAACGGCGGCGAATCAGTCTTCTGCGGCGAGATCAGCGACGGGGTGCACAACCTGGGGTTCAGCCAGTTCATGACCATCTTCCACCCCGACCTGGAGTTCCGGGAGTACAGCGACAAGATGGGGAGTTACCTCTTCGGGCCGACCTTCTTCAGGCTCT
The DNA here is from genome assembly GCA_002419215.1 of Syntrophaceae bacterium UBA5744. GTDB lineage: Bacteria > Desulfobacterota > Syntrophia > Syntrophales > UBA2192 > UBA2192. Next base: position 17,512 of record DIFQ01000027.1, on the reverse strand, counting down.
TCCAGGAGGGAAAGCACGGCGATGACCCCATCTACGGGCTCTTCCGCTCCCGGGCGGGAGGGGCCCGCTTCGACGAGCGGGCGAAAGGGCCGGGGGCCGCCCGGACCCTCCAGTTCCTGTCGAGCTTCTTCCTGCGCCCGAACCGGCTGCCCCTGTGGTCGCTGGGAAATGTCGACATGCTGACGGCCGAAGGACGCGAGCAGTACGCCGCCGAGATGGAATCGACCTACCTGGCCGATGCCGCACGGAACGTGACGCCGGAAACCCTGTACTCGTGGTACCTGCACCTGTACAACTCCTTCCACTGGCAGTGCTCCACCATCGCGCCACTGGGGCTCACGGCCGAAATGTACGGCCTCAAGATAACCCTGCCTTTCTGGGACACGAGGCTGCAGGAATTTCTTGCGGCCATGCCCGAGAGCTGGGGCCGCGGGCTGGATCTCAACCCGACCAAGCACCCCCTGAAGTGGATGCTCAAGAACGTCATCGACTACCCCATGCACCTGATGTCAGGACCCCATTCGTACCTCTACGATGTGAATCCCATGTTCAACCTCGGGGCCGAGATGATCTACGGCTCGGGGTTCGCCCCCCGCTTCCGGCAGGCCCTGAAGTCGAGGGCATACCGGGACGTGCTCTCCCCCGAGTTCTTCAACATGGCCTACGTGGAGAAGATTGTCGCCCGCTACCTGAAGGGGACGGAGGTGAAGGGCGCGGAGTTCCGGGACATGCTTTCGCTGTGCTGGCTCGCCCTTTCGGGCTGGTACGGGACGAAGTAGAGGCCCTTCCCTGTCCATGATCGTTTACATCGACCGCCTGACCGCGGCTTCCTGCCGGCGGGCCACCGACTTCAAGGGCCGGCTGGGGCAGGATTCCCTGGTGGATCTCCGCGTCCTCGATCCCCTGCCGACCGGCAGGGCTGCACGGCGCCTGATCGCCCGGCTGGGGAGCGGCTTTACCGTCGAGGAAGCGCCCTTCATCGCCGGCCGGTTGACGATGCCGGACGGACAGCCCGTCTTCATCGCCGCGAGGCGCCGCGCCAACGAGGTTGCCATCCTCCAGGCGGAGGAACTGATCCGGCTCTCCCCGTTCCTGGAGCGTCTTAACCGGGACTGGGGACGCAACACGATTCTCCTTCACCTGGCCCGTCATTTCGCGAACGACGCGGCCCAATGGCTGATGCGCCGTTACGTGGCGGATGCCCTTTTTCGGCAGTCCGGCCGGCGCGAGGCCGTGCTCATTGCTGAAGAGCCCCTCGTCAACCTGCCGTGCCTGTGCGAGGATGCGGCGGAAGGCCTGTGGATCGAACTCTATCGCCCAGCAGCCTGGAGCTCCCTGCGCCGGAGGCTGTACCCCACCCTGTGGATGCTCCGCCAGCAGTACCGGAAATTTTGCTGGCGCATGGCAAGGCCGGAGGCGGCGGCAGGCGGTGCAGCGGGGCCGGCCCTGATGCTTCTTCAAGAGGATGAACTCTCGCTCGACCGATCGTACAGGACCCAGCCCCACTGGCTGGACCCGGAGGATCCGCCTCTTCCCTTCCGAACCTACATCCTCCAGCCCGAGTGGAACGAGACGACGCCCGCCTGCGTGGACATGGAGCCTGACAGGGGCATCCGCAACCTGCCGCTCAAAGCCTGGTCGCTCTGCAAGGGCACCGCGGCGGTTCAACCGCTCCTGGCGAGTCTGCGCCGGGAAACGAGGACCTGCCTGACCCGCTCGTGGACCGGCACCGCCGGCGAGAGCCTGGCCCTGTTTCCCCTGGTGCGCCTGCTGGACACGGCGGCCGATCTGGCGGCGTTCTGCTCGGAGGCGGGCGTGCGGGCGTTCATGACCTGCGAAAACTATTTCACCGCCAGCGACGCCATGCAGATCCTCGCCGGACCGATGAAGATCAGCACCCTTTCCTACCAGTACTCGAACATGAGCCGCGTGGGGCCCGCGATGATGACGACGGCGGATACCATGGCCACCTTTTCCCCCCTTTACCACGGGCGCTGGACCCATCGAGACATCGCCCCGGGGCGGTTTTACGACACGGGCTACCTCTACGACGGGGCCTTCAGGCGGCTCCGCGAGCGGGCGGAGCAACACCGGCGCTCCATCGCAACGTCCGGGGCAATCTTCATCGTGACCTTTTTCGACGAAAACGCCTTTCACGGCAAGTACGAACTGGTCCTCCGGGAGGACCTTGTGGAGGAGATTCGCACGCTGCTCGAGCTGGTTCTCCGCGATCCCACCTTCGGGCTGATCGTCAAGAGCCAGTTTCAGCGGCATTCCCCCGTCCGGTTCCCGGAGCTCTCCGAGATGCGGGCGGCGGCCGAGTCCACCGGACGATACCTGGAGCTCTCCCACGGGACGGTGCGCAACACGGTCTTCCCGGCGGAGGCGGCCCTTGCGGCGGACGTCGCGCTGAGCCATGCCGTCGGGGCGACTGCGGCGCTCGAATCGGCGCTTACGGGAACGCGGACGATCCTGCTCAACCCCTACGGGATGAAGACCGAAAACGACCGGTTTTACGAGCTGGCCGACATCGTCTACCCGTCACTGGACGCGGCGCTGGCGGCCATCCGCGAGTACCGGGCTGGGCATCCTGCGCGGGCGGGACTGGGCGACTGGGCCTCCATCCTGGAGCACTTCGACTGCTTTCGGGACGGGCAGGCCAGCAGAAGGCTGAAGACGTTGCTGGAGGAGGCCATTGCCGGCCGGAGCTGAGATGGATCCGCTGGAGACCAGAAATCGATGCGGTGACGCCGTCGCCGAAAGCGGGGCCGAGAGGCAGATTCGGGACTCCCTCCTGTACCTGCTGCCCCTTGTCGTCAGCAATCTTCTTCCGTTCCTGACCCTGCCGATCTTCACACGAATCCTGACGAGGGAGGACTATGGTGTCCTTGCACTGGCCCAGGTCTATGCCGTCTTCGTGGGCGGCATCGCCAACCTAGGGATGAACTCGGCCTACGAACGAAACTATTTTCAGCACCGTGGAAGCACGAAGGACGCCGCAAGCCTCCTGTTTTCATTGCTGCTGTTCGTGCTGTTCACCACGACGGTTCTGGGAATCCTCACGTACCTTAACCGGGAAACGCTGTCCGCATGGATCGTCGGGTCCCCCGGCCACGGGGACATTCTCTTCTGGGCATTCCTGAACCAGTGCGCCATGAATCTCGTCATCTTCTACCAGCTGAGCCTCAGAAATGCCGGAGAGTCCGTCCCTTATATCCGCTACACCGTCGCCATCAGCTTGCTCAACCTCCTGCTGTCCCTCTACTTCGTGGTCGTGGCGCATATCGGCGTGATCGGGCTCGTCTACGCCCCGTTGATCGCCAACAGCCTGATCTTCATCCTGCTGAGCCGGCGGTATATCCGGGCGTGGTCCTTTTCGTTGAGCTGGCCGCTGTTCATGGATTCCCTGAAGATCAGCTATCCCCTCACCCCGCGAATCTTCCTGGGCGCCGCCAGCCAGCAGTTCGACAAGTACATGATCGGCCTGCTCTCGACGCTGGGGGGAGTGGGCGTGTACCGGATCGGCCAGCAGGTCGCATCGCTCGTATTTTCCTACATGACCCAGCTCGAGCATGTTTTTATCCCCGGGACATACCGGCGGATGTTCGATCTGAAGGAAGAAGGGAAGGAAGCCGTCGGCCGTTACCTCACCTCGTTCTTCTACGTGTCGATTTCCGTGGCCTTCCTGATCTGCCTTTTCTCGGAGGAGGTCATCTCGATCCTGACGCCTCCCGCATTTCACGATGCGATCGACATTGTGACCATCCTGTCCCTTTATTACGGCATTCTCTTTTTCGGCAAGATCACAGGGGTCCAGCTCGTTTACCTGAAGAAGACTCCCATCACCTCCCTGCTCACCCTGTCTGCCCTCGCCCTGAATGTCGCAATCAACATCCCCTTCATCTACGCGTGGGGAGCCATCGGTGCGGCCTGGGGAACCATGCTGGCGGGGGTTGTTTCCTGTGCCGTGTCATTTTTCGTGGCCCAGCATTACTACGGCATTCGGTGGGAGTACGGAAAGATTATCCCGGTCCTCGTGCTGTTCTTCTCGGCTGCAATGATCACCGTCGTCCTGAGAAACCACGTGGATTATCCGCAGCGGCTTCTCCTGAAGCTTCTTCTCGCAAGCGCCTACGTCTACGCGGGAGTCTGGATCCGGGTCATCACCGCCGAAAACATCGGCCACCTGAGAAATCTTCTCCACCTGCGGAGTCGCATCGCGGCTCAGCGGAATGGATGACGTTATGGAAAATCTCAGCCGCTACCCGCACGGCATAAAAGGAAAACCCCGGCGCCGCTGCGCATCGATGCCGCAGCCGCTCACGTTCGCGAGGAGGAGCCATGTCCCGCTTTGAAGGCCCGGAAATGTACAGGCTCATCGAGAGGTTGTTTCCGATTCTCCGGAGCATTACGGGAGACGGCGTCAGGGAAACCCTGGCCATCCTGGGTGACCACATGGGCGGCCTCACGGTCTCCGAAATCCCGACGGGGGAAACGTGCTTCGACTGGACCATCCCGAACGAGTGGAACCTCCGGGAGGCCTTCATCGAAGACGGCGCCGGCAGGAAAATCATCGATTTCAAGGAGAACAACCTCCACGTCCTGAACTACAGCGCCCCCGTGGACGGCGTGTTCAGCCTCGAAGAGTTGAGCCCGCACCTCTACACGCTGCCGAACCAGCCTGACGCCATTCCCTATCGGACATCCTACTATGTCGAACGATGGGGCTTTTGCATGGCCCATTCTCAATTCGTAAGGCTCAAACCCGGCCATTACCGGGTCAAAATCGATTCCACGCTTGCCCCGGGCAGCCTGACCTATGCCGACAAGCTCATTCCCGGTCTCGAGGAGCGCGAGGTACTGCTTTCGACCTACGTCTGTCACCCGTCGATGGCGAACAACGAGCTGTCGGGCCCGGCGCTGGCCGTCGCCCTGTATCATTTCCTCTCTCCGAGAAAGAATCGCTATTCCTACCGTTTTGTCTTCGTTCCGGAAACCATAGGGGCCGTGGCCTATCTGAGCCGGAACCTGGCGGCAATGAAGAAAAACACCATTGCCGGTTTTCAATTGACCTGCGTGGGCGACAAGCGGGGCTACTCGTTTGTCCCCTCCCGCAACGGCGCCACTCTCGCCGACAGGGTCGCAAGGCACATCCTGGACAGGAAAATCAAAACCTACGATCGGTACACGTACCTGGACCGCGGCAGCGACGAACGGCAGTACTGCGCCCCGGGCATCGACCTGCCGGTCGTGTCCCTGCTCAGGACCAAGTACGGGAAATTTCCCGAATACCACACCTCTCTGGACAATCTGGACCTGGTGAGCCCGGAAGGGTTGCAGGGATCGCTCGATCTGCACAGGGACTGCATCCGTCTGCTGGAAGAGAACCGGACGTATCAGGTGACAACGCTGGGCGAGCCGCAGCTCGGGAAAAGAAACCTGCGAAACACGGTGGGCGCTTCCAAGCGAATGCTCGATCGAGACCGGATGATCAGCAACCTCACCGCCTATTGCGACGGCAACACCGATCTCGTCGACCTGGGCGAGGCCTTCGGCGTATGCGCCCTGGAGTTGATCCCCCTCATCGAGGAGCTCAGGGATTGCGGTCTGCTGAGAATCGCAGAATAAAGGGAGGAGGTAGAGACCCGTGCTGACAAAAGATCAATTGACAAGCCAGCTGGCGAAGACGGGGCTCCGTCGGGGTGACGTGTTCATGGTGCACAGCTCGTACAAGTCACTGGGCGGGGTGGAAGGCGGAGTGGACACGGTCATCGAAGCATTCCTGGACCTCGTCGGGCCGGAGGGCACCGCGCTGTTCCCGACCTTCCACTTCAGGTCATGGTCGGAGGGTCACTATTTCGACATCCTGGAAACCCCTTCGCAATTGGGGGCCATCACCGAGATCGCCCGGGAGAGGGAGGGGGTGGTTCGGACGCCGCACCCGATCTACTCCTTCGCGGTTTTCGGCAAGCACGCCAGGGAGTATGAGCGATGCGACGACATCGAGGCATTCGGCGAGAATTCGGTCTTCTCCCTGTTCCACAAGATGAACGGGTTGATCATCAGCATCGGTCTGGACTGGAATCGCACCTTTTCGTTCCAGCACTACGTGGAATACCGGAACCAGGCGCACTACCGAAGGGTCAAAATCTTCTCCGGGATCTATGTCGACAAGAACCGTCAGGCGCAGGTCAAGACCTACACCATGTCCGTGAGAAAGACGCTGAAGTTCAGGACGTACATCGTCCCCGCCATGACGGAGCTGCATGCGCGGAACATCATCGAAGAAGTCGAGGTGGGAAAAGCGAAGGTGCATTTTTGCAGGGCCAACACGTTTTTTGAGCACATGGGTGAGATCATCCGAACCCACCCGGAGAAATGCCACTACGTTGAGGAGACTCATTTCTGAACCGGCCCGATCGGAATCCCCGTCTCGACAGCGACAGGACACGTCCGCGAGAAATGGAATCGCCCGATGCCATAACTTCCGGCGGCCAATGATCCGGGACCCTCATGCACGATAACCTCTGTCTCTGCCTCCACTGCATCCGGAGTGATCGGGATCCCGAGCCGAAGGCCCACCGCGAGCTTTTCCTGCCGCCCGGGGAGCTGGAGGCCCTCTTTGCCTCCCTGCGGGACGAAGGATATCGCTTCGCCCTGCCCGGCGAGTCCGAAGCGGGAGACGGGCCCGTGTGCTGCGTCACCTTTGACGACGGCTATTGCAACACCCGTCACTTCCTGGAGACGGCGGAGAAATTCGGCATCCCCTTCATCCTTTTCCTGAACTCCTACAACGTGGCTCACCAGGTCCCGTTCATCTGGGACATCTGGGAGGCCACCCGGAGAGAGCCATGGCCCGTCTCGTCGGTGAGCTACCGGAGGCTTTACGAATCCCTGACCCCGGACGAAAAAACCCTGCTGGCGACCGACACGCACCGCCCCTTCGCCCCGGAAGAGCTGGAGGCCTTCGCCGCCCACCCGCTCGTGCACCTGGCGCCGCATGGGCATACGCATCAGCCGCTGGTAGGCCGTTACCTGGAGAAGGCGGGAATCGAACTGGATGAGAACCTCACTTTTCTGGAAAGATACGAGCGGGTTCTCCGGGAGGACTTCTCGCTTCCCTGCGGCCTGTACACCCGGAGACTGACCCGGTCGCTGCTTGCCCGGTTCAAGCGAATCTATACCATCGACGGAGGCGGGTTCTCCCCGAAGGACCGGGTCATCCACCGCATCTCGCTGGTTCACCCGGATTACGGCGGACCTCTCCGGGAGCAGATCCGAAACTCCTTCGGGGTGAAATCCAGGCTGATGAGGAAGGCGCAGAATCTCCGGTATTCGAACCGTCTGCTTTCCCGCCTTTCCCTGTTCGGTACGGCCCCGTGAACGCCGCCACGGTCCTCATCGTCGCAAAGGACAGGATCCTGCGCAACCTTCCGGACGACATCGGCCGGGAGGATCGGTGCTACTATCTTTGCGACGATTATGCCTCCTTCACGCATCTCAGGAGACGATTCGCGGATCGCCTGACGATCCGCCTGCTGGGGGATCAGTTTCACGAAACGCTCAGGGAGATCTCCCGGGACTTCCTGGAATACAGCCACCGGATCAACAGCCGGAACCAATCGTACGCATTCTGGGGGACCCACCTGGCATCGAGGAACTCCGGCGCCCTGCCCCTGCTGAAGCACGTCGTCTATCTCTGCTGCGCCGTGAGGATCCTGGATCGGGCCGGCGGGCAGCGGATCGTGTTTGTCTGTGACTCGCAGGCCCTGGCCGGGCTGATCCGGTCGGAGGCAGAAAGCAGGGGGCTTCTCTGCAGGGTTCTTGCCTCTCCCCGGGAACATCTGAAGCGGGCGGGAACGACGCTGCGCCTGATCGCAAAGGGCCTCTACTTCCTGGTCTCAGGCCTGCTGCAGCTGGTATACGCCCGCACGCTGCCGAACGAGCGGATCACGGCGGCCCCGTCCGGGCAGCGATGCGTCCTGCGCAGCTGGGTCACGGCCGGGTCCGTCGACGGCAGCGGCCGCTACCGGGATCGCAATTTCGGCATCCTGCCGGACTATCTGGCCGAACAGGGCAGGGACGTCTGGACGATTCCGCTCTATTTCAGCCTGGATCGAAACATTTTCGCCCAGATGAAGCTGATGGCCGCAACGGGGCACAAGGTCCTCATCCCGGAGCAGTACCTGTCGTGTTCGGACATCTGGGCGACTCTGCAGGACGGCATACGGGGTCTCTCCCCGGATCTGGACGGCATCCCCTTCCGCGGGAGGGATATCCGATCCCTGGTCATGGAAATTCACCGTTCCGCAGGTCTGCACCCATCCTACCTCTCCTACAACGGCATCCGGTACCTGCTGAGGAACCTTGCGGAGAGGAATATCCGGGTCGACTGCTTCGTCTACCCCCTGGAGAACAACCCTCCCGAGAAACCTTTCATCCTGGCCGTCCGGGAGCACTACCCCCGGGCTCGGCTGATCGGGTTCCAGCACACGGCCTGGCTCAAGGAACAGATGGGCATCGTCCTTCTGCCCGAGGAACTGCCCTACCATCCCCTGCCGGGGCAAATCGTCTGCAGCGGGCGGCGCTATCTGGACATCCTCAAGGCGGCCGGGTTTCCGCCTGATCTCCTCGTACCGGGACCAAACCTCCGCTACACGGAGGTCAACCGGTTTGTCGGGGCAAACGCTCCCAGCTCCAGCGGCCCGCGAAAGCTTCTCATCATTTTGAACTACGACTCGAATCAGAACATGGAACTGCTGGAAAAAGCCGGGCAGGCCCTGAAGGACCCGGGCGATCTCCGGATCCTCGTCAAGGCCCACCCGACAACGGATGTCCCGAGGATGGGCGAATTTCTGCGGGACATCGGCTTCCCCCGTTACGAGTGGGCCTCCGGCTCGGTCACGGAGCAGCTCAGTCGGGCCCACGCCGTGATGATGACGGGGGGGTCCGTCTCCAGCATGGAAGCCATTGCCGCCGGGGTCCCCCTGATCCGTGTTTCGCTGGAGAACAACTTTGATTTCGACTGCCTCTGGGACGACGGACCGGTTTCGCCTCCGGCATCCTCGGCAGGGGATATCAGGCGTCATCTGGACGAGGCGCTTCGGATGGACAGCAACCGGCGTGAAGGCCTCCGCCGGTTCGGGCAATCCATGGTCGAGGGTTACTTCGAGCCGGTGACGACCGAAACGCTGAGGGTTTTCCTATGAGGACACCCGCCCGGGATTCGGATCGGGAGACACGGAAGGCCTGGACGGTTGTCCCGTTCCAGGACGCCGACCTGCCTGCGATCGGACGATTCTTCAAATGCCACTTTCCCGGCCCGGGCCACTACGGCACCATGGGACTCTTCCAGTGGCGGGCCGTCGATCACTACCTCACGCGCGGGATCGTCAACCTCATCAAAGACGAGGGCCGGATCGTCTCGATCCTGAGCAACACGCCGAAGTCTCTGCTCGTCGGCGGCGAGGAATGCCTTGTCGCGGAGATCGGCGATGCCTTCACGGATCCGGGCTACCAGCGACAGGGGATGCAGACCCTGCTCACCCTGCAATCCATCCAGGATGCCTGGGACCGGGGAATGAAGGGCGTCTACTCCACGCCCGATCGCGAGACCCCTTCGCTGAGCGCCTTTCTCAACAAGGCGAACTTTTTGCCCCTCGAGGGTATCGACGTTGAATCCCTGGTTCTGCCGCTGAACATCGGGCACTTTCTGAGGCTGCGCGGGCACTGGCTTGCAGGCCAGTATGCAGGCGCCCTTCACCTGACCCTGTCCTGGATATACGCCCGGCTCATGAAAGCGCTGAATGCGGCGCCGGGTGTCGAAATCGTCGCGCTTTCCGGCCTCCCGGAAGACTGGGACCGTTTCTGGGAAAAGGCCCGGAAGCCCTATGACGCGATCTTTTCCAGAAGCCGGCAGGCCCTGACGTGGCGGTTCTTTCAGAACCCCAACCGCTACACCGTCTACGGGGCGATGGAGCAGGGCGAACTGGCGGGCTACGTGGTGCACCGGGTTTCGGAGGATGCGGGAACAAGGATCCTCATCCTCGCCGACTTTCTGTTCCTGCCGGGGCGCGAGACCCTCTTCCGCCCTGTCCTCGCGAAGGTCCTGGAGGATGCCCTGAAGGCGGGGGTCAGCCACATCTACACGTGGTGCCCCGCGAAGAGCCCTTACCACCGCGTCCTGAAAGGGTACGGGTTCCTGAAACGGAACGACATCCTGCTGATCTGGGTCCAGAATGAATTCGCAGCCCGGCTGCGGGAGACCTGCAAAACCTGGCATTTTACGATCGGCGATTCAGACAACGCGTGACGCGGGCGGATCGAGGATCCGCCGCAGTCGCCCAACCGGAACAGGGAGGTCCTGTGAAGCAGCTCAAAGACAGGTTGAACAGGCGGGAGCTCACCATCGGCTCGTGGATCACCATCGGCCATCCCTCGATCGCGGAGATCATGGCGACGGCGGGCTTCGACTGGCTCGCCATCGACATGGAACATTCGGCCATCACGCTGGACCAGGCTTTCGCGCTCATCCAGGTGATCGCGCTCTCGGGGATCCCGCCGCTGGTCCGTGTCGGGGAGAATGACCCGGCCGTGATCAAGCGGGTCATGGATGCGGGCGCCCACGGGGTCATCGTCCCGATGGTGAACACGCCGGAGGATGCGCAACGGGCCGTCGACTCCGTCAAGTATCCGCCCCGGGGAAAGCGGGGAGTCGGCCTGGCGCGGGCACAGAAGTACGGAACGGGGTTCGAACCCTATCGGAGATGGAACCAGGCCAAGAGCGTCGTCATCGTCCAGATCGAGCACATTCGGGGCGTAGAGAATTTCGACGCCATTTTTTCCATCGAAGGGGTGGACGGGTTCATTGCAGGTCCCTACGATCTCTCGGGCTCCCTGGGCATCCCCGGGCAGTTCGAGCACCCCCGCTTCAAGGAAGCCATCGCCTTGATGGAGAAGAAGGCCCGCGCAAAAAAGGCCCTGGCCGGCTACCACGTGGTGCCCCCCGAGCCGGAGGCGATGCGCGAGAAGATCCGAAACGGGTACCGGTTCCTGTCCTACAGCGTGGATTTCCTGCTGCTGGGGGCAACGTGCAGAAAGGACATGGCCGCCATCCGGTCGTTTGCGAAATAGAGCCGATAAGGGGGAACCGTTGAAGGAAGAGGATATCCGAAAGAGAGACGTCTTGAACCGCTACCTGGAGCTCGTGGGGGAAGATTGCGAGATCTTTTTCCGCGACCGGGCGGGTTATGCGAAATCCGCATGTCCGGCATGCGCGTCCGGATCGGCGACACACCAGTTCGAGAAGAACGGGTTCGAGTACGCCCGGTGCAGTCAGTGCCGCACGCTGTTTGTCCGGAATCGCCCCCCCTATGACAAGCTCGTCGATTTCTATACGGCATCGAGATCAACGGCATTCTGGATCCGCGATTTTTTCATGCCCATGGCGGAGGCCAGGCGGCAGGCCATCTTCCGGCCACGGGCCGACTATATCGCGAGCCGGTTCGGGGCGGACCCTGGCTGGCTGATCGGCGACATCGGCGCGGGATTCGGCCTCTTCCTCGAGGAAATGAGGGCCTCATGGCCCCGGTGCCGGTATGTGGCCATCGAGCCCTCGCCCGAGCAGGCGGGCATCTGCTCGAAGGCCGGCCTGACGGCAGAGTGCTCGACGATCGAAGCGCTGCGCGGCTATGATGCCCGCTTCGATCTGCTGACCGCCTATGAGCTGCTGGAGCACCTGTTCGACCTCCGGCAATTCACAGAGGCCGTTTTCCGCCTCCTGAAACCGGGCGGATGGTTTTTCATGACGACCCTGAACGGGGAGGGATTCGATATCCAGGTCCTGTGGGAAAAGGCAAAGGCCGTCACCCCGCCCCATCATCTGAATTTCCTGAATCCGGAGTCCCTGGAGCAGATGCTCGTCAGGGCGGGCTTCGAGGTCGCCGAGATGGAGACCCCGGGCAAGCTGGACTGGGACATCGTCGAGGGAATGATCCGGCATGAGGGGACAGACCCGGGCCGCTTCTGGACGCTCCTGGCGCAGCAGGGCACCGTCGAGGGAAAGCGCGGGTTCCAGGAGTGGCTGAGCCGGAACCGGCTGAGCTCCCACATGCGCGTGCTGGCCCGAAAACCTCTCTGAAAGGACTTGACAAGGAGAATGAACATGAACGTGCTGGCTGTTATCCCCGCCCGGATGGCCTCTTCGCGCTTTCCCGGGAAACCCCTGGCCGACATCCTGGGTCTGCCCATGGTCGAACATGTACGGAGGAGGGTTTCGCTCTGCCCCCTGATCCATGACGTCGTTGTGGCCACCTGCGACCGGGAGATCCTGGATGCCGTCACCGCCTGCAGGGGAAAGGCCGTCATGACGGCGAGCACCCACGAGCGAGGAACGGACCGCATTGCAGAGGCCGCGCGCGCGGTATCCTGCGATATCGTCCTCAACGTACAGGGCGACGAGCCCCTCGTCCGGCCCGAGATGTTCGAGCCGCTGCTTGCCCCGCTGCTCCACGAACCGGAGGTGCTCTGCACGAATCTCGTCACCGAGATCGTCGCCGAGGAGGAATTCGAGAGCCCGGATGTCGTCAAGACGGTCTTTGACACCCGGGGGAATGTCATCTATTTTTCCCGGGAGCCGATCCCCTCCCGCAGCAAGGCGGGGCGGATGGCCTTCAAAAAGTACAAGCAGCTCGGCATCATCGCCTTTCGCAGCGATGTCCTCCAGCGGTTCGCGACATTGCCCCCGACCCCGCTGGAAAAGATCGAGTCCGTCGACATGATGAGATTGATCGAACACGGTTACCCCATCCGGATCGTGGAAACCCGGTTCCAGTCCATCGGCGTGGACACGCCGGCCGACCTGGCACAGGCCATCGAGACCATGAAGAAAGACCCCCTTTTGTCCGCCTACTCAGGAAAGTGAGCATCCCCGTGAAACAAAAGCTCAAGGTCGGTATTGCCGGCTACGGACTCATCGGAAAACGCCGCCGGGTTCACATCGACCTCAACCCGCACATGCAGACGGTGGCTGTCTGCGACCGGACCTTCGGGGGCTCCGGCAGGATGCCCGACGGGGTTCGCTATCATGCGGACTACCGGGAGTTGCTCCGGGAAGACATGGATGTGCTCTTCATCAGTCTGCCCAATTACCTGGCCCCCGACGTGACGATTGCCGGGCTGCGCAAAGGCCTTCACGTCTTCTGCGAAAAACCGCCCGGTCGGACCGTGGAGGACGTCAAGCGGGTGCTGGCTGTCAAGGAGAAGCATCCCGACCTGAAGCTCAAGTACGGATTCAACCACCGCTATCACGACTCGGTCCGGGAAGCCCTCCGAATTCTCAAATCGGGCCGTCTCGGAGACATCGTGAATGTGCGGGGCATCTACGGCAAGAGCAAGGTGACCCCCTTCGAGGCAAGCTGGCGCTCGGAGCGCAAGTACGCCGGCGGCGGCATCCTGCTCGACCAGGGGATCCACATGGTTGACCTGATGCGCCTGTTCTGCGGGGAGTTCGTCGACGTGAAGAGCTTCGTTTCCAACAGCTACTGGAAGTGCGACGTGGAGGACAATGCCTACGCCGTCATGCGGGACAGCAAGGGACGGGTCGCCATGCTCCATTCCAGCGCCACCCAGTGGCAGCACAAGTTTTCCCTCGAGATCTCCCTGTCGGAAGGCTACCTCGAGCTGCAGGGCCTTCTCACGGGCACCAAGAGCTACGGCGAGGAAAAACTCGTGATCGGTCGCAGGTCGAGTTCAGCCACCGGGACCGAGCGCGAGGAGATCATCACCTACATCGAGGACAATTCGTGGAAGGACGAGATCGACGAGTTCGCAACGGCCATTGTCGGCAGTCGCCCGATCCTCAACGGCAGTGTCGACGACGCCCTGGAGACGATGCGCCTCGTCTATGCCATCTACTGGTCCGACCCCGAATGGAGGAGAGCCCATCATATCCGCAACCCCCGCCTGGGAAACGGCAGCAATGCAAAAGGGAGCTCCGCAAAAAGGAAGACCTCGAAATGACGTCCACCACCGGGAAATTTTCAGGCAAGAAAATCCTCATCGGCCCCTCCTCCTTCGCCGAGGAGAACCGGGCGCCCTACGAACGCCTCGTCGAAGCGGGGTTCCAGGTCATCGACAACCCCTTCCGGCGCAAGTTCACGAAGAAGGAAACGAAGTCCCTTCTCGGAAAGGATGTTGCAGGCCTCCTGGCGGGCCTGGAGACGCTGGATAGGGATGTGCTATCGCAGTCGGGTCTGAAGGTCGTCTCGCGCTGCGGGGCGGGCATGGCCAACGTGGATCTTGCAGCGGCCCGCGAACTGGGCATCCGGGTCTACAACACGCCCTTCGGGCCGACGCAGGCCGTGGCGGAAATGACGGTGGGATGCCTCCTGGGCCTGATCCGGCAGATTCCGCAGATGGACAGGGCCCTGCACGGGCGCCGGTGGGACAAGCGGGTGGGCCGCCAGCTCAAGGGGATGACGGTGCTCATCGTCGGCCTGGGCCGGATCGGGTCGGCCGTGGCAAGGCTTCTTGCCCCCTTCGAGGTGAACATCATCGCCTATGACCCGCTCTTGGGGAAGAACGACGCCCCCTGCCCGCTCGTCAGCCTCGATGAGGGCCTGGCGATGGCCGATGTCATCGCCCTGCACGCAAGCGGACAGGACAGGCTCCTTGGAAGCCGTGAATTCGGCCTACTGAAGCACGGTGCCTTCGTGCTGAACGCAGCGAGGGGCGAACTCGTCGACGAGGAGGCCCTGCGGGAGGCCCTCGACTCGGGGCGAGTGGCGGGCGCCTGGCTCGACACCTTCGGCAAAGAGCCTTACGAAGGGGCCCTTACGGGCTACGAGCAGGTGATCCTCACACCACACGTCGGCTCATACACCTCCGAAGGCAGGCTCCGGATGGAAATGGACGCCGTGGAAAACCTGATCCGCGGGTTTCAGGAGGCATCGGAATGATCTCAGACAAGAAGGCCGGCGAGCTTCTGCACCTGGCCGAGTCGGCCGCGCTTCTGGCGGGCGCCCACCTGCGAAACCGGCGGGGCGAATGGAGGGGCGTGACGGCCGCCACGGGCCATGACGTGAAAATCGCCGCCGACCGCCATTCGGAGGCCCTCATCGTGGAGCAACTGGCGGCAAGCGGCATCGCCCTGTACAGTGAAGAGGCAGGGGCGATCGACACCAAGAGGACAGCGCGGCGTTCGAAAAAAGCGGCGGGCCCCCTGTGGATCATCGACCCCCTCGACGGAAGCCTGAACTATCACCAGGGAATCCCCCTGTGCTGCGTCTCCATTGCCCTCTACGAAGGTGCCCGGCCCATCCTCGGTGTTGTCTACGACTTCAACCACGACGAGATGTTCTGCGGCCTTGCCGGCCGGGGGGCCTGGCTGAACCACAATCCCGTGGAGCCTTCCAGGACGGAACTCGTCTCCCGGGCCGTGCTTGCAACGGGCTTTCCCGTGCGCACGGACTTTTCGGGCCCCGCGCTCTCGAAATTTGTAGGAGAAGTGCAGGGCTTCCGCAAGGTGAGGCTTCTGGGAAGCGCGGCGCTGTCCTTGTGCTACGTGGCCTGCGGACGCGTCGATGCCTACCGGGAAGACGGGATCATGTTCTGGGACGTGGCGGCGGGCTGCGCCGTCGTCGAAGCGGCGGGCGGTACGGTGTCGGTGGAGAAGTACGAACACCCGACCTCACCGGTCCATGTCCTCGCCACCAACGGCCGCCTCCCGTCCGACGAAATCCGGGAATCATAAGGACAGCCATTCCATGATATCCGATCCCCTGGTCACGGTCCTGATGCCTGTCTACAATGCGGGAGCTTTTTTGCGGCCTACCCTGGAGACCCTCCTGGGGCAGACGTACCGGGACTTCGAGTTCCTCATCGTCAACGATTGCAGCACCGACGACTCCCTGGAGACGATTCGATCCTTCGGGGACCCGAGAATCCGGGTCCACACCAACCCCGTCAACATGGGGCAGACGAAGTCGCTCAACGTGGGACTGCGTCTTGCCCGCGGGAAGTACATCGTCGTCAACGACGCCGACGATTATTCCCTGCCGAGGCGAATCGAGACACAGCTCGACTTCATCACGAAACACCCCGAATATCCGGTTGTGGGCTGCTCCTGTTACATCATGGACCGCGAGGGAAAGATCCTGCGGACCTTTCTTCGGCCCACCGACCCGCGGGAAATCCAGCTGCAGTTCCTGAGCGACACGCCCATGACCCATGGAAGCGTCATCATGCAAAAGGACGCGATCCTTGCGATGGGGGGCTACAACGAAGAGTTCCGGATCATCCAGGACTACGAACTCTGGTCCACGTTGATGCGCAAGGGTTCGCGGGTGATGAACATCCCCGACCTCCTCGTCGTCATCCGGACCTTCGCCGATTCGATCAGCTTCAAGGAGCGGGACGCGCAGACGCTCGAGAACGGCAGAACCATTCAGGCCAACGTGGAGGCCATGACGGGGCTGACGATCTCCCTGGACGAGGCGGTCCGGCAGAGACATTTTTTCGTGGCGCCCGAACGCCTGTCCCGGGATGACTTCGCGCAGGCCGAGAAGCTTTTCATCCGGGAATACGAGGGGCTTCGAGCCGAAATCCACCCTGGAGAATCCTATCTTCGCGAGGACCTCGCCAACCGGCTCGTGAAGCCTTTTGTGAAGCTGGCCATTTCGAGATTCCAGGACGGAAAACCCGGGGAAGCGCGCGGGATCGTGCTGAACTACATGCGCAAGTACGGAAGGAAGAGGCTTCCGCTTCTTGTCTGGATGCTGTCCTTCCTCGGTGCATCGTCCCTCGGGCGTGCAATCCGTTTCTACGAGAGGCGGCAGGAAACGGCCGCCGGGAAATCCTACACCCGGTCCGCAAGGGGGCTTTGATCCGATGCCGCCTGTCGTCGAGAGAGCACAGATCAGAGAAGCCGGCTGTCCCGCGGCTGCTTCCGGGCGCGTCGGCGCGGGCCCGAGGGAACTCGCCCCGCTCGTATTTTTCTTCACCGCGGGTGTCCTCCTTTACACCTACTTCGATGTCTACCACCATTACTGGCTCCTTAAACTAGTCAACGGCTATGTCGTCAAGGCCTGGCTCCCCCCGGCGATTCTTCTGCTGTTTGCTCTCTGGAAGATCCTCGGATGCGTTTCGCTTTCGAGCCGATTTGCAGGACTGACGTATCCTACACTTTTTTTAGGCGCTTACATCCTGTTCGGCTCCGTCTCTCTGGCATGGAACGAGGGTCCGTCCGGCGCGGTGAAGTACGGCCTGATGATGTTCGGGCCCGTCACGGTTTACCTGGCCGTGATCCTGCTGTTCAGCGACAATCGCTGCATCGAAAAGATCCTGCTCGTGATGTTCGGCGCCGGCGTGTTGCTGTCCGCCTACGTGTTTTACATGTACGAGATCCGGGGATACATGTCCTGGATCGGCGAGCCCCTGACCCTGAGATGGCTGTGGACCCGGCAGGAAGCGCATGAAGTCCTGCAATTCAATTATGGCTCTTCTGACTTTTTAG
>DIFQ01000059.1 GCA_002419215.1 Syntrophaceae bacterium UBA5744 | reverse complement strand
GTCCGGCGGGGTGCGCGCGGGCCCGGCCCGTGATCGAAAAGGCCTCAAGTTTGGCCCCCGCGGGGCGATACAGTAGTAGGATCTTTTTTGTTTCCGCGGAGGGGCAATGGCATTTCCCGAAGACTTCCATGTGATCGTGGGCGATTTCAACGACGGCTTCGTCGAAATCGTCGCCGAGGCGGTTGCCGAGGCCTTTGACCCCCGCCAGAGGCTGCGCGTTCACGGTACGTCGGAGGCCGACCGGATCCTGGCGATTGCCGACGAGAGACCCGTAGACCTCTTCGTCCTGTTCCTCAACAACGTGACCTTCGGGCAATGGGGCCGCAGCCTCGAAGCCGACAGCTTTGTCAAGGCCCTCATGCTGGTCAGGCACCTCAAGGGCGTCCACCGGAGGCCCATCATCGCCACGGCGGCATTTCCCGCCGATTTTCTTTATGAAGACATCGCCATCCGGGTCGGTGCGGACTGCTTTTTCAGGATGCCCTTTGACATGAAGGCCTTCACGAAGGCGGTCCGTGAACTGTTCCCGGAACGGGCCAGTCAGGCGACCGATCGGCGCCCGGCCCATCTGTCGGCCTGGGCGGGAAGCCACGGCTTCAAGGCCTGAACCATCCGGCAGGGGCGGCTGCCCAAAGGAACGGAGCCATGTCGGGAAGAGAGAAGCAATGAACCGGATCCGCAAGCAGGAC
This sequence comes from Syntrophaceae bacterium UBA5744, assembly GCA_002419215.1. Taxonomy (GTDB): domain Bacteria; phylum Desulfobacterota; class Syntrophia; order Syntrophales; family UBA2192; genus UBA2192. The sequence continues at coordinate 66,482 of DIFQ01000059.1, read as the reverse complement.
AATTCCGCTTTCTTCGTTTTTCCTGACGGGGAGAGCATCTCCATCGAGGACACCGAAAGGGTCCTCATGCGCATCCTGGAGGTCAGGACCGACGAGATGGACATCGCAGGCGCCCTCTGGGGTCTCGCCCAGGATTGTCTGGCCCAGGCCTGCAACGAAGCCGGTACGAGCTACATCCGGACGGCGATACAGTTTTCCCGCGACGAGGCCGAGACGGCGAAGCGATGTCTCTTCCTGGGCCTGCTGATGGACCAGCGTGAGAATTACGCGGCCGCCGCGGCCGCTTATTCGGAAGCGATCCACCTGACGCCTTCGCGAAACGACACCTGGTATTCCATCTACAACAACCTCGGCCACGCGCTGATTCGCTGCGGGCGCCACCGCGAGGCCGAATCCTACTGCCGGGCCGCCTTCGACATTGCCCCCCGGCGCCACAACGCCTTGAGAAACCTGGGACTCGCGCTCCAGGGACAAGGCCGCTACGACGAGGCGGCGAGGGCGTTCATGGCCGCCGTGGACCTCTGTCCCGACGACTTGCGCGCCTATGTCCACCTGGAGGACCTCCTGTACAGCCACGAGGAGGTCGCCGCCGATGTGCCCGGTATCATCGCCCGGGTGGAGAAGGTCAAGGCGCAGGTCATGAGCAGGGGATAAAGAAAGCCGACAGCCAACAGAAGAAGACAAGCAGCAGAAAGGGCGAAGAGTGGAAAAGTTCGAGCGGTCGTGGCAGATCATGAGGGCCTCCTGGGACGTGCTCAGGCAGGACAAGGAGATCCTGGTGTTCCCTGCGATTTCGGGCATTGCGCTGATCCTGATCATGGCTTCCTTCGTCGTTCCCATCTTCGCCCTGGGCGGCATCGACACCGTCCAGCGGATTGCCCGCCACAATGGAACGGTGGGAAACCTGGTGGTTCTCTTCGCGTTCTATTTCATCAACTATTTCATCGTCATCTTCTTTAACACGGCCATCGTGGCCTGCGCCACCATCCGGATGCGGGGCGGCAACCCCACGGTGGGCGACGGCCTGCAGGCATCGGGTGAGCGTGTCTTCGAGATCGCCGGCTGGGCCCTCGTGTCGGCCAGCGTCGGCATGATCCTCCGGGTGATCGAAGAGCGCTCGAAACTGATCGGTCGCATCATCGCGGGCCTGCTCGGCATGGCCTGGGGCATCACGAGCTACCTCGTCATCCCGATCCTCGTCAACGAGCGCAAGGGTCCCATGGAGGCCTTCCGGGAGTCGGCGCGCCTGATCAAGAAAACCTGGGGCGAGGAGCTGATCGGCGGCTTCAGCTTCGGGCTCATCTTTTTTGCGCTGTCGCTGCCGGCCGTTCTGTTGATCGCCGCGGGGGTGGCGAGCGGCAAGGGGTTTCTGGCGATCGGATTTGTCGCCGTCGCGGTGATCTATGTCATCGCGCTCTCCGTCGTGCAGGCCGCCCTGCAGGGAATCTTCCAGGCGGCCCTGTACCAGTATGCCAAAAAAGGCGAGACGCCTCCCGGGTTCGACCGGGAAGTCCTGTACGAGGCCATCACCCCCCGGGCCTTCGGCTGACGGGTGCTTTCCGCCGGGCACGGCCCTTGCAACTTTCCCCTCATCACCCAGAACCCAGCAGGAGGTATTTCATGAAGAAAAGTCTTTTTGTCCTTGTTCTCGTGAGCGCCGTGATGACTTTCGGCGCTCTCGCCGGCCATGCGCAGCAGGACCCGGCCCATGTGGGCACTCCCGCCTTCAAGCCGATTCAGAGCAAGTCCATGAACATGACCCTCAAGTACGGCTTCCTGGGAGCCTCGGTCTACGACGGCTCCGCGAAAAAGTGGCAATTCCACAAGATGACGACCATCACCCGTGGCAAGGTGGAGGGGTTCGTCAACATGGTCAATGACAACTTTGCGCTGGCCGCGGGCCTCCACGAGGTGTCCCTCTACGATTACGGCAAGCACCAGTGGTTCACCTACAAGAAGCGCGGCGCCGACGACGGCACCGGGATGCTCAAGACGAATTTCGAGCTGACGAAGGATTACGCCAGGGTGAAGACACTCAACGGCCCCTGGATCAAGTACACACCCGCAGCGGGCTGGCAGGAGGTATCCAAGTGACAGAGCGTAAGAGGGTTTGAGGGTAAGAAGGTCGGAGAAGCGGAACGTCTGCGATTGATTTCCGGCTGCGAGCTTGAAGGAGCCGCCCACGACAGGGGCGGCTTTTTCATTGGATTGAACCATTGGAGCCAACGAACCGCCTTTGTCCGCCCCTTCCTTTTGCCCGCGGTTTGTGGCAGATAGAACGGACGTTGATGCTTCAACACGAAGGGAGGACAGGAGGCGATGTACGACTTTCTGCTGACGGAAGAGCAGCGGCGGATCCGGGACGAGGCGCGGGACTTCGTGAAGTGGGTCCCCCGGCAGATGATCCTCGACATGGACACGGACGCGATCAAGTTCCCGAAGGAGTTTCTCCAGGAGGCGGGAAGGCGGAACCTCCTGGGGTGCCGCTACCCGGTGAAGTGGGGCGGCCGGGGCATGGACTGGGTCACCACCTGCCTGCTCATGGAGGAGATCGGCACGCTGGGCTACGAACTTGCCTGCGTCTTCGGCGTGGGGGCGGAACTGGTCTGCGACGCCATCATCCGGCATGGCACGGATGCCCAGAAGGAGCGCTACGTGATGCCGCTGCTCCGGGGCGAGCGCTTCGCCGCCGAGTGCCTCACCGAGCCTCGCGGCGGCTCCGACTTCTTCGGCGCGACGACGAAGGCCGAGGATCGGGGCGACCACTTCCTTCTCAACGGCCAGAAGCGCTTCATCGTGGGGGCCGAGGGAGCGGACTTCTTCCTCGTCTACGCCCGGACCAACCCCGCGGCAAAACCCCAGGATGCGCTCTCGTGCCTCATCGTGGAGCGGGGACCCGGCGTCGAGACGAAATATCTTTACGGCCTCATGGGCTGCCGCGGCGGCGGGACGGGCCGTCTCGTGTTCAAAAACGTCAGGGTCCCGAAGGAAAACGTGGTGGGGAAGGTCGACGGGGCCTTCGAGGTCTTCAACACGATGATGATCCCCGAGCGGCTCGGCACGGCAGCCATGACGATCGGCTCGGCCCGGGCCGCCCTCGACGTGGCCACGGCCTACACGACACGGCGCAAGGCCTTCGGCCAGGTGATCAACCAGTTCCAGGGCGTGAGCTTCCAGGTGGCCGAGGCGGCCATGCTGCTCGATGCCTGCCGCGCCATGGCCAACATGACGGCCCGAGCCGTTGATGCGGGGGTGAACGTGAACCTGATCCGCAGGCTCGTCTCCGAGTCGAAGAAGTTCATCACCGAGTCCTGCCAGAAAGCCGCCCACAACGCCATGCAGGTCATGGGCGGCATCGGCTACACGAACGTCTTCCCCGTCGAGCGGATCTTCCGCGACATCCGCCTGGCCTCGATCTGGACGGGCACCAGCGAGGTCATGTCCCTGATCGCGGCCCACGAGTGGTACCGGGAGCACTTCGAGCGGAAAGGGCGGCTCCCCCGCGACTACGAGGCTGACGCCGCCGAGGCCCACGCTGCGGACGAGAAAGTATACGACGACGAGGACATGTGGAAGAAGGGCTGGGAGTGAACGGTCTTCCGGCGGTATAAAAACGGGGCAGCCAAAACGCGCTGCCCCGTTGAGCGGACGGCATGGTCGGCGTTTCCCGGGCAGGCATGGCGGAAACTCATGTGCCGGGCATGGTAATCTTGCCCACGTTGTCGACGGACCCTGTGTTTTTCGTGGCAGGAAGCTGGCCATGGGTAAACGAGATCGAACCGGAATCGACCTTCAGGTTGCCGGAACTCCAGCTCACATGGGGAGAGGGCAGATATCCGGCGCTCGTAAGCTTCAAGATGCCGTCGATCATCGCGCCCGGGTAATCGGAAAAATAGGCCTGTGCCGCCGTGAATGCGTTCCTCAGATCTGAATTGAGCTCGGCCCGGAAAGCGCGATTTCTGTAGTTGACGAACTGCGGGATGGCGATGGCCGCAAGGATGGCGATGATGCCCACGACGATCATGAGCTCGATCAGCGTGAAGCCCTTCTGTCCCCTTTTCTTCGTGAAATGGCGAATCATGTGAACCCTCCTTCTTTTTTTCGAACCCGCTTCGCGTTCGCATCCACCCCGTACGAAAGAACCGGAGACACCGTCACGGCGTTCATTGACTTCCTGTGACGTGCGGCGTCCCGCAGGCGGACAGTGAACCTTCACGCGTTCAGGCGGCAGCCATCCGATCCATACGGGCAGGCGGTCCTGCTCTTGCGTTGCAGGTTGTGGAAGGGGGATTGCGAAAATCTACAACCCGACCTTTCGAAATGTAAAGTGCGAAATGCGGCGTTTCAAAAAATACGAAAAGAGCATTAGGGGGAAAAGGCCGAAATCTAATACCGCGGGCATTAGATAACCGGACATTGGTTGCACGATCACCCGCCCTGTGGATAATTTACGGATCATCATTTTTGTTGACGGGTGCGGCGTCACCCCATAGGATCATGCAAAATAATCCCGGGAGGCAGGGCATGCTGAAGGTGAACGAGTATTTCGAGGGCAACGTGAAGTCCATTTCGCTCACGACGAGCGAAGGGCCGGCTACGGTCGGGGTGATGGCAAAGGGCAGCTATGAGTTCGGGACCTCCCAAAAGGAGATCATGGTCGTCACCACGGGCGTCCTGAAGGTAAAACTCCCCGGCCAGGCTCAGTGGAGGACCTGCAAGCCCTATGACCGGTTCGAGGTGGAGGCGAACCAAAAATTTCAGCTCGACGTGCCCGCTGACGCCTCCTACGTCTGCTACTACAAGTAGGCTGCGGTCGTTCAGCGGTCGCCGTACTCGAACTCCCCGCCGTCGATGACGCTCTGGCCCGTGGCCGCGTGGACGACCCGCCAGAGGGCCCTGCCTTCATCAGTCTTCCAGACGAGCGTCCGGATGGGCTCACCGGGATAGAGGGGCCGCGTGAACCGGCAGGCCATTCGCCGGGTGCGCTCGGGCTCGCCGGGGATAAGGCATTTCAGCAGCGCCCGGCAGGCAAAGCCGAAGGTGCACAGGCCGTGCATGATCGGTTTCTCGAAGCCCGAGGCCCGGGCGAATTCGGGGTCCACGTGCAGGGAGAAGAAGTCACCCGTGAGGCGATAGAGCAGGGGTTGGTCGGGCGAGGTCCCTGCTTCGACGGTGTAGTCGGGGCCGCGTCCGGGGAACTCGACGGTCCGTGAGGGACCTTCCTCGCCGCCGAAGCCGCCGTCGAGCCGGCTGAAGATGCTCATCGTGTTGGTATAGAGCTTTGCCCCGCTGGAGTGGAGGGTGACGCTCCGGCCCCGGATGACGGCGCCCTTCCTGCCCTTGTCGAAGCAGTTCGTGACGGTTCCGGTGGTGGTGAGTGTCCCCGAGACGGGAATGGGGTTGTGGAAGAGGATCTCCTGCTCGCCGTGAAGGGCCCCCTTCGGGTTGAGGTTGGAATTCTTCGCCACGGCCCAGAAGAAGTCGAAGATCGTGGCGACGGAAAAAGTGGGGATGACCTTGAGGTTCTTCTCCCAGGTGTACTCGAGTTCGTCAAAGCCCGCTCCCACCGACAGGGCGTACAGGATGACGTCCTTCCACCCGTATTCCCGGACGATGGGGCCGATGGGACGGCCGATGGCCGACAGGTCCAGCGTCATGACAGCTCCCTCCTTCAGTCATGGATCCGCAACCGGCGAGGTTACGCGACATTGCCCCTTACCCCGTCATTGCAAGCGCAACCCCGGCCATGGGCCGTACAGCGGGATTCGCGCCGCCATCGGCAGTCTAGGGGGAATTGGTTCCGGTGTCAAGGCGGGGAAGGGGGAACTTCAAAGCTTCTGCGCTTCGAACTTCACCGGGAGTCTGTCAGGATCGGTTTCCCGCAGCGACGCTTTTGCCCTGTTGAAGCCCGCGGCCGCCCCCGGGGGCGAGACCCTGCTCCTCCCTGACCATCTTCGAGTACTGATCGGCGAAATAAACGACCCGCTCGTTGACGGTGAACCGCCGGTCCGGGTCATCCAGGAGGGAGGAAGCGTCGATCTCTTCGGCGTCTGAGCCGATAAACAGGCCGGTACCGTCCCAGCGGGCGAGGTTGAACTTTCTGTAGAGCGCCTCACGGACGTCAATCGCGGGCTCCCGACTGCCGGTGCTCGATTCGTCCAGCGGCTCTTCCAGCGGGGTGATGCCCTGCTGGAGCGCCATTTCCATCAGCGTGCCTGCCGAGCAGGCCCCGCCCTCGAGTTTCGAGCAATCCGCCACGAGAGTCAGAAATCCCGCCATCCGCTCCCATTCCCCGCCGCTGAGCAGCAGGGCGTGGTCGCAGCGGAACTTGGAGAGAACCGAAAGCAGGTCTCGGGTCCGCGTGGAAATCAGCCCCGCCCTCAGGGCCTCGTCCGCGTTCATGAGAACGGCCTGGGCCCCCGGCGTGATCAGATCGGCGAAGACCCGGGACTCCGGGTCTGCCGTGATGCCGGCCCGGTTGACGAAGTAGTGTCGCAGCGTCCGGTCGAAGCTGTAGCCGAGGTGGTTCTCGAGGGGGGAGCGGTAGAGGACGTCTACCCGTTCGATGACGCTGCCTGCATCGGGCTCGAGCTTCCGGGAGCTTTTGCCCACGGCGGCGGCATACTTCTCGATGTTTTCGCGGCTGAGCGGAAGGGGTTCGTCCTTCACGCTGGTGCAGGCTGCCACGCAAAGAATCAGGACGATGGCTGCAAGCATTCGGTACTGCATGGGTCACCTCGCCCCGGGCATGTTTCGCAGGCTCGCCTGGCGATGGGCCGGGGACGGGGTACTTCCATAGCAAGAAAGATGCCTTGTGCCGCCTGCCGGACGTCCGGAGGCCGCCGGGGGGTCAGAAATTCAGCGTCAGGGACAGGGCCGCCAAAGGGGCTGTTTCGAAGTCGTCGGAACCCAGTTCGTTGCCGTTGCGATCGTTGATCCTCATCTTCCCGTTGAAGGCCGCCCCTCCGTAAAGATCCAACTTGAGGTCCCTGCCCATCCGGTACGTCAGCCGTGCATAGCCCACCGTCGATTCCTGTTCGCCGACCCCGTCGGGCGCCACCCCGCTGTCATCGAGCCGGAAACGGAACGACCGGTAAGCGCCCCCCGCCGCGATCTCCCAGCGATCGGAGATCCGCCAGGAAAGCTCCAGGCCTGCCGGACCGGAGGGGCTCGTGCGGAAGGGGTTGCTCAGGCGAAGATCCTCGGTGATCTTCCAGTCGACGGCGATGTAGGGAAAGCCCTTCGTTTCCTCCGTGCGGCGGAACACACCCGCCCCTGCGCCCAGTGTGAACGCGGGGCTGACGCGGTAGGACACGGCAAAGACGGCCCCGTAGCCGAAGGCGTCGTCCCAGTTGCCGACACCCGATTCGCCATACCACTCCACCTGGGGGGAGACGAAGACCGACCAGCTGTCGGTCATGCGGTAGCTGACGGGCAGCCCGGCGGAGAACCGGTGGATGTCGCTCCAGGGGTCCGCCCCCGCGAAGGCCGTCGTGCCGGAGAAGTCATAGCCATCGAACTCGTAGCCCAGGCTGATGCCGGCGCGCAGCGCGCTCGTGACGGGTGTCGATGTGTCGAAGTTGAACGCGTAACGCTGCACGCTGAAGCTGCCGCCATGGTCGAAGTCGGACTCGAACTGGTAGATCGGTGCAAACGAGAAGGAGTACACCGTTCGGTTCGCGTCCCCGGGACCGGCAGGCTGCGCCTGGGCGCAGGGGGCGAGGAAGGTGAACAGCAGGGCTGCGGACAGGACTGCCGGGAAAATGGTGCGGATGCGCATGAAGAATGCTCCTCTCTGGCGAATTGCCTCAAGACTATAGCAAGTCATCGGAGGGGATGCAAGGCGGGGTGTGAAACCCGTGGTTGATCGATCGGGCGATTTGTGGGAATCTTCAGACAATAAACCGGTAGAGGAGGCAGGCCATGATCGTTACCACCACGCCCGGCATCGAGGGGAAACCCATCCGCGAGTATCTGGGAGTCGTCACCGGCGAGGCCGTTCTCGGGGCCAATATCTTCCGGGACCTTTTCGCGGGTGTGCGAGACATCGTGGGCGGGCGCTCGGGCTCCTACGAGAAGGAGCTGCGGCGCGCCCGGGAGATCGCTTTCCAGGAACTCGAGGAGGCGGCCAGCGCCCGCGGGGCCAACGCCGTCGTTGGCGTCGACATCGACTACGAGGTCCTCGGCGAGAAGAACGGCATGCTCATGGTCAGCGTGAGCGGCACGGCCGTGAAGGCAGGTTGAGTCCGGAAAGGGGTTCACAGGTGAAGACAAGAAGGCTTGGGAGGACAGGCCCCGTCGTTTCGGCGATGGGCCTCGGGTGCATGGGGATGTCTGATTTCTACGGCCCGCGGGACGAGGCGGAATCCGTCGCCACGATTCACCGGGCGATCGACCTGGGTGTCAACTTCCTCGACACGGCCGATGTCTACGGGCCCTTCACGAACGAGGAGCTCGTGGGCCGGGCCATCCGCGACCGGAGGAGCGAGGTGTTTCTCGCAACCAAGTTCGGCATCCTGCGGAGCGCCGACCCGAACTACCGGGGCATTTGCGGCAGGCCCGATTACGTGCGTTCGGCCTGCGAGGCGAGTCTGAAACGGCTTGGCGTCGACGTCATCGACCTCTACTATCAGCACCGCGTGGACCCGGAGGTCCCCATCGAGGAAACCGTGGGCGCCATGGCCGCCCTGGTGAAAGAGGGAAAGGTCCGCCACATCGGTCTCTCTGAGGCGGGCCCGCAGACCATCCGCAGGGCCCATGCCGTGCATCCCGTCACGGCCCTCCAGAGCGAGTACTCCCTGTGGACGCGGGACCACGAGGACGACTCGCTTCCCGTCTGCCGCGAACTGGGGATCGGCTATGTGGCCTACAGCCCCCTTGGGCGGGGGTTTCTCACGGGGAAGATCACGAAACCGGAGGATCTGAGCGAGGATGATTTTCGACGCACGAATCCCCGCTTCCAGGAGGAGAACCTCAGGAAGAACCTGGCACTGGCAAAAAAGGTCGGCGAGATGGCGAAGGAAAAGGGGTGCACGGCGGCGCAGCTGGCACTGGCCTGGGTGCTTTCCCGGGGCGAGGACATCATCCCCATCCCCGGGACGAAGCGCAGGAAATGGCTGGAGGAGAACGTCGCGGCCCTCGATGTGACCCTGTCGGCGGGGGACCTGCAGCGACTCGAGGCGATCGCCCCGAAAGGGGTGGCTGCCGGCGAGCGTTATGGCGAGGCCATGATGAACTTCATGAGGAAGTCGACGTGAACGGAAGCAGCGATGACCAGGAAGGCAGAGCCATGTCCATGACGCGGGATGAAGCGCTTGCGCTGCTCGGGCAGCACATCAGGAACGAGAGGATGATCAACCACTGCCTGGCCTCGGAGGCCGTCATGCGGGCCCTTGCACGGAGGCTGGGGCGCGACGAGGAAAAGTGGGGCCTGGCGGGACTGCTGCACGATCTGGATGTGGAGCTCTGCAGCGCCGACCTCAACGTCCACTGCCTCGAGACGGAGAGGATCCTGAAGGGAAAAGGCCTGGATGCCGAGATCATCGACGCCATCAAGATGCACAACGAGAGGGTCGCCGGGAGAAAGCGCAGCACGGAGTTCCAGCACGCCCTCGCGGCGGGCGAAACGGTCACGGGCCTCATCATCGCAACCACCATGGTCTACCCCGACAGGAAGATCGCCGGCGTGAAGGGAAAGTCGGTGGTCAAGCGGATGAAGGAAAAGGCCTTTGCCGCCTCGGTGAGACGCGAGAACATTCTCGAGTGCGAAAAAATCGGCATCCCGCTGGAAGAATTTGTGGAACTTTCCCTGACGGCGATGAGGGAAATCAGCGACCGGCTCGGCCTCTAGAGGCCATCACCTTAGTCTCCCTCTCCCTTGAGGGGAGAGGGTCGGGGTGAGGGTGAAAATCCCATTCCTCGATCCTGCTCATCCAGAGCGAAGCGAAGGCTGGCGCCTGACATGCGAGGAGGGCTTCCGCGAAACCCCAGAGCGGAAGCCCCCCTGCTATGGAACCATCCCCGTCGGGCCGCGCGCGCCCTTGGGGGGTGTTAGGGTGAAATTGGGTCCGGCCCGGAAAAATGGGACCCGATATCGGGCCCATCATGGAAAAACAGGGGAAAAAGCCTGCTGCAGTCAGAAGGTTAATCGGCTACGGGAAATACAAAGGCAGGTCGAAGAAGAAAGACAATTCGATCGATGTTTTGATTTACATTTATTAAACTCCTCCTGATATTTCTTGTCAAGCGCTCTTTTGTCCCCGGGGTTTTGCTTTTCATCGAGGGGTTTCTGTGGGATCATTCAGCAACAGAAAGACCGTGGAAAGGAGGGTTCCAGGAGCAATGGAAAGGACTCATGCCCGATGGATCAGGCGGATTGCCATGTCCCTGCCAATCATCCTCCTGGCTTTTCCCGCATTCGGTGCGGGACCGCAGGACATTGCCCTGCCGAAGCGGCCGGCATCCGTTCAGTCGGACCTCGTGTCGGCCCTGGAGAAACGCAAGTCCGTGAGGGACTATCGATCGGAAAAACTCGGCACTCAGGACCTCTCCGCGATCCTCTGGGCGGCAAACGGCGTAAACCGTGACTACGGAAGGCGCACGGCTCCGGCGGCCTTTGGCAATGACTACCTCGAGATCTACGTGGTGAGCGACGAGGGCGCCTGGCGCTATGACGCAATGGCCCATCGACTGACGGCCGCCGCCCCGGCAGGCCTCAAGGAGCGCCTCACGAGCCAGCGCTTCGTCGGGCGGGCCTCCCACGTGCTTGTCCTGGTGGCCGACAGCGGGAAAATCCCCGGGTTATTTGCCGGCAGCGAAGATCGTCTGCGCTGGGCCCACGCCACGGCGGGGGCCATCGCGCAGAACGTGTACCTCATGGGCACAGCCCGGGGGGTCGGGACCTGTCTCGTCGCGGGCATCGACGAGGGGGCAATCCGCAAGGGCCTGAACCTGTCAAATACGGCGATCCCCCTCTACGTGATGCCGCTCGGTTACGAGGAGAAATAGGAAGGGCGGCACCCATCTCGACGCCCTTTGGCGCTGCCGCGCCATGACGATGATTCGAGTCTCAAAGACGATGGCGAGCGCGAAGCAGCGCAGGCCTGCGGCCATTGTAGAAGAAAGGGACTAGGGACCAGGGACGAGGGTGTAGGGTATAGGGAAACCGTCTTTCCCCGTCGCGAGCCGCGGGGACGTCGAATTCACGAAGATCGGAAGAGCGGAAGCGAGGATGAGCGGATAAAGAAATGATCCGGACATCCACTCCGATCTTCTGCTCTTCCTAACTTCCTCACTTCGCAATCTTGAACCGGGGGCTTACCTCCGGATATGTCACCGGCCCTGACGCGCAACCAAATGATTGTCCCGGGGCAGGGAATGTGCTATTGAGCGGCATCACGTACGTTTCCGGACCGAACTGCAAGGAGAAATCATGAACATGGAAGATACACCAAAGGGCAAGGTCAAGGTCAACCTGCAGAACCTCTACAAGGAAGAGATGTACACGGACATGCGCACTGCGGCCGTCCGCCAGCTCACGCCCGTCAAGCCCAACGGCGAGATCGACAAGACGCGCAAATACGTCTTCGTCGGGCAGACGAATATCATGTCCCCCCAGGGGCCTCTGCCGGTCCAGTTTCCCATCGAGGCGAAAAACCTCCAGGAAGCGGCCGAGAAATTCCCCGAAGTGATGGATCAGTTCCTGGCAAAGCTGGCCGAAGAAATCAAGGAGGCGCAGCGCCAGGAGCAGTCGCGCATCATCGTTCCCAACGCACAGGCCCCGGATTCGAAGCTCATTCTGAAGTAGGCAAAGCCTGCTTCAGGGCACCGGGTATAGGGTATAGGGTATAGGGTATAGGGTATAGGGAAGGAAGAAGATGATTTATAGACAAAATCCTATTCCATCCCGATACCTGAGCCCCGATACCCGATACCCTTTGGGCTGCTCAGACCAGGCAGGCTGCGATGCTGGATAGAGAACAGATCATTGAGCGGTTGTCCCGCTGGAACGACGCCTGGAACGATCATGACCTCGATCGCGTCATGGAACTCCTCCACGACGAGGTGGAGTTCGAGAACTGGACGTCAGGCCGCGTCAGGGGCAAAGAGGCCCTGCGGCAGGCCTGGGCGCCCTGGTTCGCCTGTCACGGCGGCTTTCGATTCACGACGGAGGATCTCTTTGTCGACGAGAAGGCCGAAAAGGTCCTCTTCCGCTGGTCCCTCGATTGGCCATCCACGGAGAAGGGCCGCGAGGGCAAGCCCGAGAGGCGCCGCGGCGTAGACGTGATGCACTTCCGGGACGGGTTGATCATCAAGAAATACACGTACTCCAAGACCACCCTGGAGATCGGCGGGGAGCGGGTGAAGCTCTCGGCCGCAAGCTCCTGAGATCCCGCCACGATCCGACATCCCTGCGATCAGGACAGGCGCCTGTTGTGCAGATCTCGCCCGCGCGTCGCACGGAACAGGAAGACGATGTTTACGACGATGAGCGCGAGCAGGGCGCTCGAGAAGAGGTAGACCGTTCCCAGCGACCAGCGCGTCGAGACCCAGCCGACGAGGTAGACCGCAAGCGCCCCCACGCCGAAGATCAGGATGGCCGCAAGGCCGTATCCCGTGCTGCGCCAGCGCGGGGGGGTGAAGGTTGCGATGAGGCTGTTCTCGATGGGCTGGATCCCCAATGCAAAGAACACGTAGGCCGCTGCCGCGGCGACCAGGTACTGCTCCGTGAGGAAAGCCATGAAGAGCGCCAGGGGCAGGATGGCGGCGTTGAAGATGATGTAGAGCCGCTTCAGCTCGTGGCGATCGGCGATCCGGCCTCCCCAGAGCTGGCCGAAGATTCCCGCGACATAGATCAGGGAGGTCAGGGTGGCGGCAGCCATCGTCGTCGTGGCCGCCATGTCCGGGATATTCAGAATATCGTGGAAGGCCCGCGAGAGGAACCCCGCCTTGAACTCGAGGAAGGCCGGCAGGGCCACGATGTTGATCCGGTAGACGAGGCCTCCCAGCGTGACAATCCAGAAGAAGAGGATGACGGTCCCCAACGGGAAGGAGTTGTTGTTCCTCCCGCCGCCGGCAGGGGCGCTTTCCTGTGTGACGGGGGTTTCGTCGATCTGGATAAAGATGAGTGCTATGCCCCACAGGAGGCTCACGGCGCCCATGACGGCGTAGGCCACCTTCCAGCCCGCCAGCCAGTTCATGAGCCCCGCCAGGAAAGGCCCCGTGATGAGCCCGACGGTTCCCGCCACGCTGAAAATACCCAGGGCCTGCCCCCGGTTTTTCGCCCCGTGGGAGATGAGTCCCATGCCGGCCGGGTGGCAGATGCAGGAGAAGACCCCGATCAACGCAAGCGACCACAGGATCCCCGAGGGGGTCGATGAGAAGGCCGTGAGGAAGGAACCCGCGGCGCAGCCGAAAAAACCGATCATGAGGGCGAGACGGTTGCTCGTGTGATCGGCAAAAAAACCCCAGGGAAGCGCGCAGAGGCCGAACATGAGGTACATGGGGAATCCCAGTGCGAGGACGTCCTTGAGGCTCATGTTCAGCGACAGCGTCAGCGGGATGGCGAGCGCAGGGAAGGCGATCTCGTAGAAGTGGAACAGAAAGTGGGATGCCACGGGAAAGAGGATGATTTTCTTTTCGTTGCTGATCATGTTGTTGCCACCCGCCTGATACGAAGCCTGCCGGAAACATACGGAAGGGGCCCCGAAAAAGCAAGCCGTAAGAAGGGGAAAATCTCTTTTCCCGGACGGTCCGGTCGGGTATGATGATTCGTCAGACGATGGAGCCCCCTATCTTGGAAGCGGATCAGAGGAAAAGGCAGGTTGCGCTGCTTTCGGTCATCTCCAACACGACGCTCGTCGTGCTGAAGCTTGCCGTGGGCCTTGCGATCGGCGCCGTTTCCGTCATTTCCGAGGCGATCCACTCCGGCGTCGATCTCGTTGCCTCCGGGATCGCCTGGTATTCCGTCCGCACCTCGGGCATCCCCGCCGACCGGGAGCACCCCTTCGGGCACGGCAAGATCGAGAACATTTCCGGGACCGTCGAGGCCATCCTCATTTTTCTGGCCGCCGGCTGGATCCTCTACGAGGCGGCGCAGAAGATCATCCGTCCGGAGCCCCTGGGGATGGCCGCATGGGGCGTCGCCGTCATGCTGCTGTCGGCTGTCGTCAACACGTTCGTCTCCCGGAAGCTCTTCCAGGTGGGGAAGGAGACCGATTCGGTTGCCCTGATTGCCGACGGGTGGCACCTGCGGACCGACGTGTATACCTCGGCCGGCGTCATGGCCGCCCTGGCCGTGATCTGGGCCGCGGATATCTTTGCCCCGGAGGTCGATCTGCACTGGGTGGACCCCGCGGCGGGCATCGGGGTCGCCCTGCTCATCATCAAGGCGGCCTGGGACCTGACGAGGCAGTCGGCGCGCGATCTCCTGGACGCCCAGCTGCCGGGCGAAGAGATCGCGTGGATCGAATCGTTGATCCTGCAGCGAAAACCCGTCGTGAAGGGCTACCACCAGCTGCGAACCCGGAAGTCCGGGCATTTCCGCTTCGTCGAGGTTCACATCAAGGTGGACTCGGGGATGACCGTCGAGGCCTCCCACCGCATCACGCAGGAGTTTGCCCGGGAGATCCGGGAGCGTTTCCCCGGCGCGAGCGTCACCACCCACATCGAACCCTGCGATGGGTCCTGCGGTCCGCGATGCCTGGAGGGGTGCCTGCTGACGGAAAGGGAGCGAGGCGGTCTGGCAGTCAGGCCGATGAACTGAGATGACTGGCCGGAATCGTCCCAGGGGTCTTCATTGTCCTCTGTTTCATTCCCGGTTGATTTCTGGTAATCTAATTTTCGTTCAAAGGATGAGAAAGGAGGCGGAAGATATGAGGAGACACGTTGTTTCGGCCTGGATCGTGATCCTTGTGGTCCTGGTTTCCGGATGCGCCTCGCTGTTCTGGATGGGGGAGAAGCCCCACGTCGACATCGTGAACGTCACGCCGAAAGAGATGCGGCTCCTGGAGCAGACGTTCCTGATGGAACTCCGCATCCAGAACCCCACCGAGACGGACCTGGACATCACCGGCATGTCCTTCGAACTCGAGATCAACGGGCAGCCCTTCGCCCGGGGGGTCTCCAACCAGAGCCTGAAGGTCGAGCGCCTGAGCACCCAACTCGTCCAGGTGGATGCCTACACGGGGCTCATCAGCATCCTGCGGCAACTCTCCGAGGCCAAGAAGGGAAGCTACGCCTCGGGATTCAAGTACCGGCTCAAGGGGTCGATTCACACGGGCGCCCCGTCCTTCCGGATCCCATTCGACGAGACGGGGGAGTTCAAGTGATGCCGCATTGCGGCAGTGACAGAAGTGGCAACAGTGAAGGAAGTGAAGGAGCAGATCGAATAGACAGAACAGACCAGAGCCTTGCCTGCAGCATTATTCGCAGGTTTTTGCATACCCTGCGTAGTTCAAAATCAACCTCGCCTTTTGGGGCCTGTCTGCTTTATTCGGGCTCCCCTTCCCATGAAACCATTCCGCATCAGGATTACTTCAACGGCACGCCCTAAATTTTATCTGGAATCAGCCGACAATAAACAGTGGATTCCTTTCCGAGGCCGGCGGGTATTCGAGGAACGACCCCTTGCCTGCCATTGAAACCGGAGCGCAGAAGATGCTGAAAATCCTCATCGGCCTCATCCTGATCCTGCTGTTATTCGTTGTCCTTTTCTTCAACAAGCTCAAGGAGGCGCTCAGCGCCGGCGGCATGGCTGTCCTGCTGGCGATCATCGTGGGTCTCTCCGGCGCTGCCGCCTGGATGGGGTTTGCGGACAGAGGCAAGGCGGGCACGGCAGCCGTCTCGGCAGGCAAGGCGGACCTTCCCGATGCCGAAGTGCCCGTGCAGACCGTCATCACCCCCAACGACGCAACCCCCGGCGCCCCTTTGAGGCAGACGACGGCAGGGGAGGGTGCCCTGAGCGTGCAGGAGATCTATGAGAGGGTCAGCCCTTCCGTCGTCGTGGTATACAACATCAATGAATCCGGGCAGATACGCGGTCACGGGACGGGGTTTTTCATCGATCCCTGGGGGATGGTGGCAACCAATTATCATGTCGTCGAGGGGGCGTCGTCACTCAAGATCAAGACGAAAAGCGGCGCGACGATGGACATCAGGGGAATCGCCGCCTCCGACGCGGAGAACGATGTCGTCATCCTGTCCGCTGTCCTGCCCATTGACAGCATCCGGACCCTCAAAATGACCCCTTCCCTTCCGCAGGTGGGCGACAAGATCGTGGTCATCGGGACTCCCTACCACCCCCAACTGGCGCAGACCATCACCGACGGCCTCGTTTCCGCGATTCGCCCGGTGGCCGGCGGCAAGCGGCTGATCCAGATCTCGGCGCCTATCTCCCCGGGCTCGAGCGGGAGCCCCGTTGTGAACACGAAGGGTGAGGTTGTCGGCATCGCGACGCGCGTCCACCGTCAGGCCTCCCACATCGGGATCGCCGTGCCGGGGGAAATCATCTCGGGCCTGACCCCAGCCTCTCCATTCCCCGTGGCGAGCCTTCCCGTCCTTTACGCCGGGCAAGGGGTGGTGGTAGGCGATCCGGTGCCGCAGCCGGGCGATGTGCAGCGCAGGATGGAAGAGGAACGGCGCAGGGTCCTGGAACAGCAGGCAAGGGTCCAGGAGGAGCGCAGGCGGTGGCGCGAACAGCAGCTCGGCGAAGCGGCCGACCTTCTCGACAAGGCGAGGCACAATATGAGCTTCGATCGCCAGGAAATCGCTTTCGGCCAATTCGAAAGAGCCCTCCAGATCTTCCGGGGCCTGGGGGAGGCGCAGGGCATGGCGGTCTGTCTCGAGCAGATGGGCATCATCCAGCAGAAGCGGGGCCGCCAGGATATTGCCCAGGAATATTTCCGCCAGGCGGCCAAGCTGAGGGCGCAGCGCTAAAATCAAGAGTCTATTCGGTCTGTTCCGTCTATTCAGTCTATCCCGTCAGGATCCACCTGAGTCATAAGGTGGGAGCCAAAGGGGGGTCGTCTGCGGGCTTCGGGTTCCTGATGCCCGCCGCGTAGTGGTTTCCCTCCAACCGATTGCTTTTCCCTCAATTTCCGTCGAACTCTGCCGATAAGAGATAAGGGAGCCGCCCGCTGCGGGAGGGTTCCATCCAAAACGGTATTTAGGCGGAGGCCCGGGTGATCATCGTTGCGGCGTTTTTTCTCACCACACTCCTGTTCGCTGTGATCTTCTACCGGAAGCTGAGGGAATCTTTCAGCCGCAGGGCCCTGTTTTTCCTCGGCGCGGTCCTTGCCCTCATGGGGTTCGCCTTCGCCTGGTGCGACTATTTCATCCTGCGCGAAGCCATCGAGATGACCCAGAAGCCCTCCATCATCATCCGGGGGCCGTTCTACATCACCATCCTGCTCACGGTGCTCTTCTACCGGAGACTCAGGAAGCTCCTGCGCCGCCGCGTCGTGCTGTCCATGGTCATCGTCCTCGGCATCATCACCTGCAGCGTCGCCGGTCATCATTTCTCATCGCTGCGCGAGTTCCTCAGCGGCAGCCGCGAGTACCAGTTTGCCAAGCGGGTCAAGAATGCCGCCCAGAGGGTCGTTGTGAAGATGACGACACCGCAGCGGGAGACCGTTTATGCGCTCACCGACCAGGATCTCCAGCGCAAGGTCGCGCCCTCCGTCGTTCTCGTCAGCTGCCCCGGCAAGGGCTACGGCACGGGGTTTTTCTACGGTGGCGAGGGCCTTGTGGTTACCAACCATCACGTGATGCGCGGGGTGGACCATGCCGAGATCGTCACGCACCAGGGCCAGAGATACCCCGTGCGCGGCATCGCGGCCGAGGATGCCGCAAACGACCTCATCGTGCTTGCAACGGGCATCCCCCGGGACGACGTGAGGGCCCTGACCGTGAACGTCTCCTCCGATGCGGGCGACCGGGTTTTAGTCGTCAGCCGCCACAAGGTCTTCACCGAGGCCCTGGCCGAAGGGACCCTTGCCCCCTCGTCTACCCATCCCTGGATGGGGATCCGCCTTGCCACGCCGTTGACCTACGGGGCAAGCGGAAGCCCCGTCTGCAATTCGCGGGGCGAGGTGGTTGCGATCTTCTGGGGGGGCGACAAGCAGGACAACCGGCTGGGGTTTGCCACCCCGGCGGCCCGGCTGTCGGCTCTCGCCGTGAAAAATCCCTACCCGCTTTCGCAGCTGGCCGCCCCGGAAACCCTTGATACGAGCATCCTCGCTACAACGGCGGCACGCGACGCCGCGGCACATTAAAAGAAGCGTGTAGCGCGTGGCCTGTGAGGGGCATTCCTGATCCCTTTACCCGATACCCTATGCTCAGAGCCCCCGGAAAGGGTTTACCTCTCGACCCCGAATCTCCTTTGATGTATGAAAAAATGGAGGTGTTTGGCTGAGGGCTGTGCATCTACCTCTTTTCTTTCCCGACCTGCAGGAGAATGATGGATGAGACGACGAGGAGAACGCCCACGACCTGCCAGGGCCTCATGATTTCGTCGAGAAAAAAGAAGGCGATGACGGTGGCGGCGATGGGCTGCAGGGTTGCCGTGACGCTGGCGTGGGTGGATCGGATCATGCGCAGGCCCTTGTTGTAGAGCCCCAGCGAAACCGCCGTGCCGGCTGTGCTGATGAACAGGATCCAGAACCACTGGGTGGCGTTGTAGGATCGGGTCAGCCCTTCGAAAGGCGAAAGCAGGATGTTGCAGGCTGCGGCGGCGAAAAGCGACGCATAGAAGAGAACCGTCCAGGGCTTGTATCGATGCAGGGCCGACTCGCTCAGGAAGGTATAACAGGTCAGGAAGGCCGCCGCGCCCAGTCCGCCGATGATCCCCGCTTTGTTGAGGCTCAGCAGGTCTAGCGTATAGGCGCCGACAGCCAGATAGCAGCCGAGGCCCGAGCCGGCAATGGCCAGAAGGGTCGAAGTGGAATGTCGCTCTCCCGAAAAGGCCAGGGCGTATGCGGCAACGAGCACCGGCGACTGATACTGGAGCAGGATCGCAGCCGCCACCTGGATCTTGCTGATGGCGTAGAAGTAGGCGAACATGGTCGCCGCAAGCACGAATCCCAGGAGGATGAAGCGGGGCAGGCTCTGCCGGGAGATCTTCAGGGTGGAGGGATCCGCGATCGCAATCCATGCCAGGAGGACCGCCGAGGCGATGACCGTGCGGATCTGGACAAGTTGATACGGTGTGACGCCCTGGAGAAAGAGGAACTTGGAGGCCGTCCCCGAGATGGCGAACAGCAGCGCAGACAGGGCAACGTAGAGATAACCGAATCGTCCGGGTGAACTCATTGCGTTCATTCTCTCCTGCCGGCAGCGCAATAATTATCATTATATCACGCCCGCTTCATTCTGAACCCTTCTCTTCTTCCTCGAGCTGTGATAGGGATCGAGTAACGTTCTTTTTCCTGATTTGACGACCAATCATTTCCCGGGGGGGGTGTATTGATATGGCCCGTCGAAAACAGCCTGCCGGCAAGATCGATCTGAAGGCGCTCGAAACATCGGAGATCAGGGTCCGACTGAAGGAATTGGGCCCCGTGGCGGAGATACGGCTCACGCGGGCCAACCTGCCGCTGTTCGAGGAAGACGAGTTCGAGCTGCTGCTCTCCTGGGGCGGTCAGCGCAAGAAATACAAGGTGCCCGTCAAGGACGGGAAGGCGCTGTTCGGCATCCTGCCCGATTCGGTAAACCCGCTCAACGACAAGAAACCGCAAAAAGGAAACGAGGCACTGATACGCGAACTCACGCTGGCCGGCAGCGGGGGCGAAGCGACCTTCCCCATGAGCTGGGGCTATGCCGTTCCCGAGGAGTGGAAACCCCTGGAGCGGGTTTACAGCCGGGTGATCGAGATGGCGAGGATGTACAGCGGCTGGCAGGTGTTTTAATATCTATTTCCCCCTCTCCGGGGGAAATTCACCCTGCAGGCTCCCTCTCCCTCGAGGGGAGAGGGCCGGGGTGAGGGTGAAGGATCCTCTTCCTTGGCCTTCGTGCTCGCACCCCTTGCAGCCAACCCCTTTTGACCAGCCTGAGGAGGAAAATGGGCGGTTGACCGGGGGCATCCCGATGAATGCCTAACATTCGTCTTCAAGCATCAAGGCTGTGAAGATCGGAAGAGCAGAAGTGAGGAAGAGCGGATAAGAGAAGAAATAATACCATCCACTCCGATCTTCCGCTCTTCATAACTTCCTCACTTCGCGATCTTATCCGGGGGCCTGGCGTTTGCACCTTTTTGACCAGCCCGGGAGACGTAAGCAAGGCTGGTGACCGGGGGCGCATCAAGGGCCGTGAAGCTAATCCATGTGCGAACCGCCGTTGATATCGATATCCTCGCCGGTAATGTAAGCGGCTTCCTCCGACGCCAGAAAAGCGACCGTTGCAGCCACCTCTTCGGGCGTTCCGATTCTCTGGCATGGGATGTCCCTGGACATCTCCTTCTGCCGCTCGGGCGATTCGAGGCCTCCGCGGATGTCCGTGGCAATCAGCCCGGGGGCAACGGAGTTGACGGTGATCCCGTGGGCGGCAACCTCCCGCGCCAGGGCCTTGGCAAATCCGAGGATGCCTGCCTTCGCCGCGCTGTAGTGCGCCCCGCCGAACACGCCCCCGCCCCTCTTTGCCGAGACAGAGCTCATGTTGACGATGCGGCCGTACCCTTGCTTGATCATCGTGGCGAGAACAGCCTGGGAGCAAAGAAACGTTCCTTTCAGGTTGACCGCCAGGATGCGGTCCCAGTCTTTCTCCGTCATGTCCACCACCTTGATCGGCTGGGTGATCCCCGCGTTGTTCACCAGGATGTCGATCCTGCCGAAGCGGTCGAGCGCCGTGCGAACGAGTTCGGCTACGTCCGTTTGCCTGGTTACATCGACTTTGACGGCAATGGCGCTGCGCTTCATGGCTCTGATTTCCTCGGCCACTCTTTCCGCGCCTGCCAGATCCATATCGCCGACAACCACATCGGCACCTCTTTTCGCCAGGGTCAGGGCAATCGCGCGTCCGATCCCTCTCGGTGAGCCTGCACCCGTGACGATCGCAACTCTCTTTTCAAACGACATCTCTTTATCGTCTCCTTTTGTTTCGTAATCGTTTCTGCCCGACACGCTGCAGGATCGGGTTTCCGCGCCCCGGCACGTCTCAGTAAAGCGTCAGCGCAGGGATGTACGTCACCGCAAGCAACAGAAGACAAGCGGCGAAGAAAAACGGCCAGAGCTCCCGGGTCGTCTCGTCCAGCGAACACTTGGCGATGCTCGTGGAGATGAACAGCGTGGTTCCCACAGGCGGCGTGTAGACGCCGATTCCCAGGTTGATGACCATGATCAGCCCGAGCTGGACGGGATCCAGACCGAGAGACAATCCCAACGGCACGAAGATGGGCCCGAAAAGAAGCAGGGCCGGCGGCAGATCGAGGGGCATGCCGACAACGAGCAGCACCACGTTCATCGCCATCAAAATAAGCCAGGGACTCTGGATCGTCGCGGACACCCAGGCGACAAATCGCGCCGGCACCTCGTCGAACGTCAAAAGCCAGCCGCAGGCCGCGCTGCCCATGATCACCAGCATCACGATGCCGGTGGCAATCCCGGCCTCGACCATCGCCTCCTTGAAGCGGGCCCAGTTGAGGTCCCTGTACAGGATGACGCTCAGCAGGATGGAGTAGACGACGGCAAGCACGGCCACCTCGGTCGGCGTCGCAACCCCGAAACGCAGGAAGACGAGGATCCAGACCGGCATGGCGAGCGCGGGGAGCGATCTGAGGGCGAGTCGAAGCAATTCCCGTTTCCCGATCGCCGAACCGGTGTTCTTGTAACCCCGGCGCCTGGAGATCCACCAGCACAGGAAGATGAAGCTTCCCGCCATGAGCAGGCCCGGAAGGACGCCGGCGATGAAGAGGTCGGCCACGCTCACGCCGCTGATCAGGGAGTAGAGAATCATGGGGATCGACGGCGGGATCAGGATATCAAGGACGGACGACGTCGCCATATTGGCCGCGCACAGGCCGGCGGGGTAACCGCACTTTTTCTGCCACGGGATGAGGACCGGACCGAGAGCCGAGGAGTTGGCGACGGCGCTTCCGGAAACGCCGCCGAAGACGGCAGAGGCCACCACGGTGGTGGAGAGCTCGCCCCCCGTGAAGCGCTTCATGAACTCGGACGCGAACATCAGGAGTTCCTTTCCAAGCCGGCCGCCCATCATCAGGCTTCCCGCCAGCATGAAGAAAGGCAGGGCCAGCATCGGAAACGACTGGGTCTGCTGAAACAGCTGCTGGGCCACAATCATGAGCGGCAGGGTCCCGTCCCACAGGACCGCCACGGCTGCCGCGATGACCATCCCGTGCCCCACCGGAACGGCGAGCAGCATGAGCGCGATAAACGCAAGGGTGAGGACAAAACTCATGGTCAGGTCTCTTTATAGGTGAGCGTGAAACGCGTTTCGGGCCCGGTCGACGCAATGCGCACGGAGGAACATGCCGCTGCAAGAGCCAGGAGCAGACAGCCCAGCGCCACAGCCATGTACCCCTGGCTGGTCGGAATTTTGAGTACGGGACTGACTTGCACCCACGTGCTCTCCGCCAGGAGCAGCGACTGCCCGCAGAGGATCAGGTAGGACGCGATCACGATCGCGTTCACGAGATGCAGGAACCAGACACGACCGCGCGGCCCGAGCCGGTCGTAGAGCCAGTCAACACCCAGATGCCCGCCTGCCTGCGCGGCCAGTGCGATCCCCGCGACGATGAACCATGGAAACAGGAGCTCCGGGAGCTCCTGCGCGGCATCGATGCCGCCGCTTGCCAACACGTAGCGCGCGACAACGTTGCCCGTCAGAATCACCGTCAGCGCGATCCCCGTCACCAGAACGATGAAACGGCACAGACGCGTGATGAGACGATCGATGCCGCTCGCCGCGGCAAAAGCGATGCGCCGGCCGGCAGACCCTTTGACGGGCGGGTCCCCGCCATGAACACCCGTCATGCGGCGATCACTTCTTCTTCGCCGCGGCCACGAGCTCCGTGACGAAGGAGCCGAAGGGTTTCGCCTGCCACTTTTCGACGACACTCGCAGTCGCCGCCTGGAACGCCGCCCGGTTTGCCTGGTTGACGGCAACGTTGGGGTTCGCCTTGAACTCCGCGAGCAGTTTCTTGTCCGTCTCGGCCATCAGCCGGCGCTGGAGGGCCCCCGCCTCTTTCGCGGCCTTTTTGATGACTTCGAGCTCGGCCGGTTTGACCTTCTTGACCGCCATCTGCGACATCAGGAACGGGGTGGACTCCCACTTGTGGCCGGAAAGGGAGATGTACTTGTTCACTTCGTAGAGCTTGTTGCTGGCGATGTTCGCAAGCGGGTTCTCCTGGCCGTCGACGACGCCCTGCTGGAGGGCGACGTACAGCTCGCCGAAGGCGATCTGCTGGGTTGCCGCGCCGAGCGCCTGGAAAATATCCACGGTCATCGGATCGGCCGGGGTGCGGATCTTGAGCCCCTTGAGGTCGGCCGGCATGTTGATGGGCCGCTTGGAATTCGTGATGTGTCGGATCCCGTTGTCCCACCAGTCCAGGACCACGATTCCCACTTCGGCGAACCTCTTGTTCAAACGCTCACCGACGGGCCCGCTGAGCACCTTGTGGGCGGCGTCGGCATCGGAAAACAGAAAGGGCAGGCCCAGGGCGGCAACTTCCGGAACCAGGCCGGCGGCCGGGCCCTGGCTGTTCGCCGTCAAGTCGAGCGCGCCGATTCGCAGGGATGTCAGCATGGCGACGTCGTTTCCGAGCTGTTCGGCGCCGGCAATCTTGATGGTGACACTGCCTTTCGTGCGCTCCGAAACCATCTTCGCGAATGCCTCTGCGGCGATGGTGCGTGGATTCCCGGGCGAGGCCCCGTGGCCGAGCGTCAGCGTGACGGCAAACGCGTTGCTCGAAAAACCGATCAGGATCACGGCCGCGAACAACAGGACCGCGCATTTTGCAACCTTTCCGTGTATTGTCGTACTCATAGCGATTCCTCCTTTCTCATTTTCCTGGCGCTTCTATTCATCTTTTTCTGCGTTACACTACCCGAAAAAAACCCAGGTTGCAACCAGCCAATTGTCTGGCAACCCGCTTACCCGTCTCTTCCGATCAGCAGGAAAATCAAACGTGGGACATCTCCTGACTGGCTGCTGCAGGCGCGACTGTTTCCAACAGGGTTTCCTCAATGTGACTCACCCTGCAATGTGAAGCCCCCCGCCCGCAGGGCGGGGCTTCCCGGCAAGAAAAGAACCGTTCATGGTTGCGCTCCCGGATACCTGAGGAAGGGCGCGATTCACCCTCACCTCTGTCCCGTTCGACAAGCTCACGGCCCTGAGTTTATCGAAGGGCTCTCCGCTCAAGGGAGAGGAAGATTAAGGAATAGGGTCTTTCACAGGCGCCCCCGGTCAAGAACTCGCAGGTGAAAGGGTCAGCCGCAAGGAAACCGCCGCAGCGTGTGGGGATGCACGAAAGGCAGAGGCGATGTAAAGAAGGGGGATTTTTTATTTGAAGAAGTCCTTGATTTTGTCCGTGAGGGTGCGGGTGCCTTTTTCGGCCGACTTGCGGGCTTCGAGAAGACTGCGGTTGAGCGTGTCCGCGACGATGGGCATCGTCAGGCGGTCAACCAGCACGGCCAGGATCCGGCTGAAGACCTCCGAGGGGGGCGCACCGTCCTTGCCGACATCCCGCATCCGGATGTCGGGCAGCGCCGCGCCGGCCGTGCCCGACGGCAGGTCCGGCGTGTGCAGGGTCACCCGTCCTCCCCGCATGATGAACTCCCGGATCCGAAGTTTCTTCCCCGGTATTCCTTCAACGGTTTCCCCGGAGACAATCCCCGCCTCTTTCGCCTTCTGCTCGGCGTGTTTCGCGATGGTCTTGAAGTTGTCCGTGCCGCCGCGCTTCTCGTAGGTGATATCCGGCTCCACGATCTCGAGACGCCGGATGACGACCGTGTCGGACAGCAGGGAGGTCAGCTCCAGGCTCACGGAGACGGAGGCCACCTTCATGGCCCGGGGCGAACGAAAACCCCTCGGGTTGGTCATGATGAAATTCCTGATCGTTGCCTCGCCGGAAAGGAAGGACACGCGCACGTCGTCGACAAGGATCTCCGTCCCCGTGATCTCCGGGCCGTAGGTGTTGACGGCCTTCGTGATCAGTCCGTCGAGCCTCACGACGAGAGCGACGGAGGCGATAATGACAAGCGCCAGCAGGACACCGGCGGCGATGAGTCCTTTCTTCATTCTTATCCCTGCTGTAGCGCCGAGTTCATCTTCTTCGCGATCGGCGCCCTTCTCTTCCTATATCGGATCAACGCTGCTGTCCATAAAGGATCCCGTTCGATCCGGGGCGAGCCACAAACCGTGACAAAATTGAAACGGGCGCTTCGGCTTCCACCGGCCCGTGATTGACTCAACTTCTTGAATAGACAAGGCTATTTCTTTTCAGTTTGGGCTTGCTTTGAAAGGGGCAACCTTCTATAATCAGCGCCGTTTTTGACAGGATACCGCCCCTGTTCGGGCACCCATCGAAATCTCATTCAAAAAAGGAGAGGCGACCTATGAAGAAGACCTGGACGCTCATGATCGTCACGGTCGTCGCAGCGGCGTTTCTGGCTACGCCCTGCCTCGCGAAGACCACGTGGAACGCAAACTCGGTATGGCCCCCGAAGAACAACCACAGCGTCGGGCTGACGGAATTTGCCGAGAAGGTGAAGAAGGCAACCAACGGCGAGCTCGAACTGGTGGTGAGCAGCGGCGGCGCCCTGGGCTACAAGGGGCCCGAACTGCTGAAGGTCGTCCGGGACGGCCTGGTGCCCGTCTCCGACATGCTCATCAGCGGCGTGGCCGGCGACGAGAAGGTCTTCCAGATCGTGACGCTCCCCTTCCTCGTCCGGGACTTCAAGGAACTGAAGACGCTCATCGACATCTCCCGGCCCGCCTTCGACAAGGCGGCCGAGGGCAAGTGGAAGCAGAAGATCCTCTACATCGCGCCCTGGCCGGGAGCCGGTCTGTGGACGAAAAAGAAGATCACCTCCGTTGCCGACCTGAAGGGCCTCAAGACCCGCACCTACGACAAGAACGGCGCCCTCGTGATGGAAGCCGTCGGGGCAACCCCGCTGGCGCTTCCCTTCAGCGAGGTCTACACGTCGCTGCAGACCGGTGTCATCGACTCCGTCATGACCTCGACACCCACCGCCGTGGATGCCAAGTTCTGGGAAGTGCTCAAGTACTTCGAGCCCCTGAACATCACGATCGCCACGAACATGGTGACCGTCAACCTGGCCGCCTTCCGGAAGCTCCCCAAGGCCCAGCAGGATGCCCTGGTGAAGGCCGGCAAGGAAATGGAGACGGTCATGTGGGAGCGCGGCCCCAAGTGGGACAAAGACATGGAGGCCATCTCGAACAAGAATGGCATCGAGACGGTGAAACCCTCCAAGCAGATGATCGCGGATCTCGAGAAGATTACGCAGAAAATTCGCGCCGACTGGGTCAAGGATGCGCCGCCCGAGGGCAAGAAGATTTATGCGGACTTCCTGAAGAAGGTCGGCCGCTAGGGGTTCGAAGTTCGACATAAGGCGATAGCGGGGACCACGGCTCGTGACGAGATCCGTGGTCCCTGTTTCATTGGGGCATTCATCAGCGTTGACAGGCACTGAGAGAGATATGAAAAAGCTGATCATCCTGATCGACACTCTGTCCGGCATCGGGGGCTGGGTGGCGGGAATCCTCATGGCCATCGGACTCATGCTGTCCGTCGGCGAGATCGTCTTCCGGAGCTTTCTGAACAGTACCCTGTACGTTGCCGACGAGTTCACGGGCTACCTCATGGCGATGCTCACCTTCATGGGGCTTGCCTACACGCTTCGCGAGCGCGGCCACATCCGGATGATGTTCCTGCCCCACATCCTCAAGGGCAGGGCCCACGTCATCTACAACATGGTCTGTTTTACGGTGGGTTTTTTGTTTTGTGCGGGGTTGACCTGGTTCACCTGGGAGTTCTTCTGGGACTCCGTCGTCAGCGAGTCCCAGTCGATGCAGGTCTCGGAGACCTATCTCGCGATCCCGCAGGCTTTTTTGCCGATCGGTTCGTTCCTCCTGACGCTCCAGTTTGCGGCCGAGTTCCTGAAGGGTTTTGCCCTGCTGCGCCAGGACGCGGAAGGGCTTCGGATTCTCGAGGAAGCGGATGACCTGGGGCGGTGATGTGACGACAGGAAGACCGGAAGCGCGGAAGACCGGAAGCGCGGAAAGAACAGGAATTCGCGAGACGTTTTCAGGCCACCGAAGCATGCTCGGTTCCTGCAGATCATGGAGATCGTATAATCATGCAACTTGATATGGGACCCGTGTCGGCAACGGTCTGCGGGCTGCTCATCCTGTTTCTGGGCGGCTCCGTCTGGATCGGCATTTCCCTGTTCCTCGTGGGGATCGGCGGGTTCTTTTTCTACAGCGACGTGGCCTTCGGCTCGATCATCGCGAACGTGGCCTGGAACAACACGAGCGGCTCGGCCATGATGGCCCTGCCCTTCTTCATCTGGATGGGGGAGATCCTGTTCAGGAGCCGCATCTCGTCGGACCTTTTCCGGGGCCTGGCGCCCTGGATGGACGCGATACCGGGGCGGCTCATTCACGTGAACATCATGGCCTGCACCTTTTTCGCCGCCGTGAGCGGCTCGTCGGCGGCCACGACGGCCACCGTGGGGAAGATCACCGTCCCGGAGCTCGCGCGGCGCAAGTACGACCACGCCCTCTCCATCGGGTCGCTGGCCGGCGCGGGGACACTGGGCTTCATGATCCCGCCCAGCATGATGATGCTCGTCTATGGGATCATCGGCGACGTGAGCATCGGAAAGCTCTTCATCGCGGGCTTCATCCCCGGCTTCATGATCGCGGGCCTCTTCAGCGGCTACATCACCCTGCGCTGCCTCGTCAACCCGGCCCTCGCTCCCAGGGGAGAGGATCATTACTCCTGGACGGATCGCATCCAGGCCGTCCCCGCCATCGCGCCGGTCGTCATCCTGGTGCTCATGGTACTGGGGAGCATTTACATGGGATGGGCCACGCCGACGGAGGCCGGCGCCGTGGGGGTCGTGGGGGCCTTTTTCTTTGCCGCCATCACCCGGAGCCTCACCGTGGACGTCTTCAAGGTGAGCCTGATCAATTCCGTGAAAACGAGCTGCATGATCATGCTCATCGTCATGGGCGCCTCCTACCTTTCCAATGTCATGGGATTCCTGGGGATCACGAGGGCCCTCACGCAATATGTCGTCTCGATGAAGCTTTCCCCCTATATGCTCATCTTCATCCTGACAATTCTCTACCTGTTCCTCGGGTGCCTCATCGACGGCTTCTCCATGATCGTCATGACGGCGCCCCTGGTGCTTCCCCTGATCGACGCGGCCGGGTTCGACCTCGTGTGGTTCGGCATCTACCTCGTTGTCATGATCGAGCTGGCACAGGTGACTCCCCCCGTGGGGTTCAATCTCTTCGTCATCAGCGGGCTCAACAACGACGACCTGTTCACCATCGGCAAGGCGGCCTTTCCCTTCTTTCTGCTCATGCTGCTGGCGACGGTGCTGCTCACGGTCTTCCCCGACATCGCCATGTACCTACCCGGCAAGATGAAGTAGCGAAAAGGGAATCGGATATGAAGAAGATCGATCTCAACTGCGACATGGGCGAAAGCTTCGGCGCCTGGAGCATGGGGATGGACGGCGAGGTGATCCGTCACGTCACCTCGGCAAACATCGCCTGCGGGTACCACGCAGGTGATGCCCACGTGATGTACAAGACGGTTCAGCTCGCAAAGGACCACGGAGTGGGCGTGGGCGCCCACCCGGGATACCCGGACCTCGTGGGCTTCGGGCGGCGAAATATGGATTGCTCGCCCGAGGAGGTCCGCGACTACGTGGCTTACCAGATCGGGGCCATGAAGGCCTTCTGCGCCATTCACGGCGTACCGCTCCAGCACGTGAAGCCACACGGGAGCCTCTACAACATGAGCGTGGGCAACGAGGCGCTGATCCGCGCCATCGTGGAAGCCATTGCGGGCGTCGATAAAAACGTGATCTACCTGGCCCTCGGCGGCGCCCAGGCGCCGCTTGTGACCCGGATTGCCTGGCAGGCGGGCATCCGGGTGGCCTTCGAGGCCTTTCCCGACCGAGCCTACACGCCGGAGGGCAAGCTTGCACCGCGAAGCCAGCCGGGCGCCGTCATCAAGGACCCGAAGGTGGCTGCAGAGAGGGCCCTTCGCATGGCGAAGGAAGGAAAGATCATCACGACCGATGGCAGTGTTCTCGCGATGCAGATCGACACGATCTGCGTCCACGGCGACAACCCCTCGGCCGTGGAGCTGGTGAGGAATATCCGCTCCGCCATCGAGGGGGAGGGGATCGCCGTTGTTCCCATGGGCAAGTTCGTCAAGTGAAGGGGTATTGGGTATTGGGTTTCGGGTATAGGGGCTGAAGGTACTCAATCTTTTTTATAGATGAAATCTTATTCCACCCCGATACCCGATACCCGATCCCCGATCCCCGAGACCCGAATCCGGCCGCGAAGCCGTTGCCTGTGAGGGTATCGCAGGAACACCGATCGGGCCAGGTAGACTGCATGTCTCACCTATTCGAAAAGCCCCGCATTCGCATCAGCGGCGACCGGGCCGTGCTCGTGGAGTACGGCGACGCAATCGACCCGGCCGTCAACGAAAAGGTCCGTGCCATGGCGGCACTCCTGAAGACGGGGCTTCCCGAAGGCGTCGAGGCCGTCATCCCCGCCTACCGCAACCTGTCGCTCCTCTACGATCCCCTGCTCACATCGCCGGCGAAACTCCTCTCACTCGTTCAGGGATTGGAAGCACGGATTCACGAGATCGAGATCCCGCCTCCCCGGATCGTCGAGATCCCCGTCCTGTATGGCGGCGAGTTCGGCCCCGACCTCGCGATCGTGGCGCAGCACAACGGACTGACCGCTGAGCAGGTCATTGCCATCCACGCGGGGACGGACTACCCCATCTACATGATCGGTTTCACCCCCGGCTTCTGCTACCTGGGCGGGCTCGACAGGCGGATCCACACGCCGAGGCGAAAGACACCGCGGACGCTGCTGCCCGGCGGCTCCGTCGGGATCGCCGAGTCCCAGACGGGCATGTACCCCGTAGACAGCCCCGGCGGCTGGCAGATCATCGGCCGCACGCCGCTTCGACTTTTCGCGCCCGAGCGGGAAACCCCCTTCCTCTACGAGGCAGGGGACCGTATCCGTTTTGTGCCTGTCACGGGCGGGGAATACGATCGCATCCGCGTGAAGGAGGGCACCTGATGGACGCCTTCCGTGTGATCTCTCCGGGTTCCTTCACGACGGTCCAGGACAGGGGCCGCTACAGCTTCATCGACCGCGGCGTTCCCCCGTCGGGGGTGCTGGATCCATACGCATACAGGATTGCCAACCTCCTGGTGGGTAATCCTGCCGATGCCGCTGTCCTCGAGATCACCGTGATGGGGCCCGCCCTGGAGGTCCTCGGGGAAGCCGATGTGGCCCTGACAGGGGCCCACATGGCCGTCACGGTGAACCAGACCGCTGCACCGATGTGGCAGACGATCCGCTTGAGCAAAGGGGACGTCGTCCGCATCCGCCAGGCGAAAAGCGGTTGTCGTTCTTACCTTGCCGTCACGGGAGGCATCCACGTTCCCCCGGTCATGGGGAGCCGGGCCACCTGCGTGAAGGCAAGGATAGGCGGTGTAGGGGGCAGAACTCTGAGGAAAGACGACGTGCTCGCCAGGCTTTCCGCGGAACCCCTCTCCAGGCTCCGGACGCTGCCCGCAGACTTTATCCCATCGTACCTGCCGGAGATCATGTTGAGGGCCATTGAGGGTCCCCAGGAGGAAGTGTTCGCCTCCGGTCTCGAGACCTTCTTCGGCGGGGTCTACGAGGTGACATCCGAGGCGGACCGCATGGGGTATCGTCTCAAGGGGCCGCCCGTCCATCACGACGAGGGCTTTCCGCAGAGCATTATTTCGGAGCCCACCGTGCCGGGCAATGTTCAGCTGCCCGCCGACGGCCAGCCCATCATCCTGCTTGTCGAGCAGACGACGGGAGGATACACGAAGATTGCCACGGTCATCTCAACGGACCTTTCGAAGATCGCCCAGGCCGTGCCCGGCAACCGGGTGCGGTTCCAGAGGGTGACTCTCGAGGAGGCACATGGGTTCTACCGCGAACAGGCCCGTCTTCTCCGGCAGATTGAAGCCCAACTGTCCACCAACCTCTAGCCCTACCCGCGACCGCACGCATTAATTGGAAAATCCTGCATCCTGACTCCCGACCCCCTTCTTTCTTCACTCAGGCACTCAAGCACTCAGACACTCAGTCACTTTCTCCCGTGTGTCAAGAACATGGCGAGGTGCCGGAGTGCCATCCCTGAAAGCCGACCGCCATGCACCCCGAATGCTTCGCTAACTAACTGAAATTACATGCTTTTGTAAGGACCCCTTTTTTCTGAAGGTGAGGCGAAGTGGCATGGTCCCTGCTAGTTAAAAGGTATTTTTAGGACATCGCCCAAGCGATGCCAGTCCGGGGGGGCCGGGACGAGACCATGACCGTGAACGTGCAGGAACTGAAGAGGATCTCCTTCGACCTGATCAGCGGCGGGA
Source organism: Syntrophaceae bacterium UBA5744 (assembly GCA_002419215.1). Taxonomy (GTDB): domain Bacteria; phylum Desulfobacterota; class Syntrophia; order Syntrophales; family UBA2192; genus UBA2192. The sequence continues at coordinate 34,833 of DIFQ01000059.1, read as the reverse complement.
TAAGCGACGATCGGGGGCGTGATATGTCACGCAAGATCATCGTCTTCAACGCCTTCTCCCTGATCGGCATCCTCAACCTCGTCCTGCTGGGAACGCTTGCCTATTTCCAGAGAAACCCCTGGCTCGCCGCGCTGGATTACTGTGCCGCCTTTGTGCTCGCCTGTCTGATCGTCTACCTCCGCAGGACGAAGGACTACAAAACGGCCTTCCATTGCGGGGTCGGTGTCGTGGGGGTGCTCTATTATTACCTGCTCTTCACAGGCGGGGTGAACAACACGGCCCACGTCTGGTACTTCACCTTTCCCCTGATCGCGTCGTTCATCCTCGGCTCCCGGCCGGGGCTTGCCGCAACGCTGCTGATGCTCGTCCCGGCTGTTGTTTTCTTCATGTGGGAGAACCCGCCGAGCCCCTTCACGATCTACTCGCGGGATTTCAAGCTGCGCTTCATCCCCTCATTCCTGGTCATCACTGCGTTTGCCTACTTTTTCGAAAGGACCCGCGAGAAGGCCACGATGAAGCTCGAAGGCGTCAACGCGGAGCTCAAGAGCGCCGTGTCCGCCCTGCAGGATACCGAGGAGAAACTGCGCAAGGCGGGCGAACAGCTCGAGCAGCGGGTGGAGGAGCGCACCGCGCAACTCTATCGGGCGAACCTCCAGTTGGCGGGCGAGATGGAAGAGCGCAAGCGCTCCGAGGAAGCGCTCCGGGCGAGCGAGGGCAAGCTCAACGCCATGCTCCGGTCCGTCGGTGACGCCATGATCATGATCGACCGGGACCTGAACGTCGTCTGGTTTAACGAAAAGGCAAAAGAATCTTTCGCTCTGGGCCGTGAAGGCGTGAAATGCCACGAGATGCTCTGCAGGCGGCAGTGGCCCTGCGAGCCCTATCCCTGCTACGCGCTCCGGACATTCCGGGACGGGGAGATCCACAGCAGCGACACGACACTCACGACGCGGCAGGGGCAGGAGGGCTTCTTCCACTGTGCCGCCAACGTGGCCCTGCGGGATGAAAACGGCAACCCGACGGCGGTGTTGACCATCCTGAGGGACATCACCGACCGCAAGGCGGCCGAGAATGCGCTTATGGATTCGGAGAGAAAGTACCGGACCCTTTTCGAGGACTCCGTGGAGGCGATGAGCGTCTCCCGCGCCGGCAGGATGATCGACGTCAACCCGGCCTGGCTTTCCCTGCACGGGTACAAGGACAAGGGCGAGATCCTGGGCAGGGATGTCATGGAATTCATCCACCCCGATGACCGCCACATTCTCGTGGAGCGCAGGCAGACATGGCCGAACCACGACCTCCGTTCCTACCAGATCCGGGACATCCGGAGAGACGGGGACATCGTCGACATCGAGATCTGCGCCAGCAGGATCGCCCTGACCGGGCAGGAGGCCATTCTCACAACCATTCGCGACATCACGGAAAAGAAGCGCAGCGAGCGGGAAAAGAAAGCCCTTGAGGAGAGGCTGGCCCGTTCGGAAAAGATGGAGGCCATCGGCACCCTCGCGGGCGGTGTGGCCCATGACCTCAACAACATCCTCGGCGGGATCGTCGGCTACCCCGACCTGCTCCTGATGGAGCTGCCCGAGGAAAGCCCCCTGCGCAGGGGCATCATCACGATCAAGAACTCGGGCGAGAAGGCCGCCGCCATTGTCCAGGACCTGCTGACCCTCGCGCGGCGCGGCGTGCCTGTCATGGAGCCCGTGGGACTGAACCGCATCGTCACGGATTACCTTCGCAGCCCCGAATTCCAAAAGCTCCGTTCGTTCCATCCCGCAATCACGATCGAGAACGATCTCGCCGAGGATCTTCTCCCCATCCAGGGCTCCTCGGTGCACCTCTCCAAGGTTGTGATGAATCTTGTTTCCAATGCAGCCGAGGCCATGCCCTGCGGCGGCACCATCCGCATCGAAACCACGAACCAGTACGTGGACACAACGATCCGCGGCTACGACCAGGTCGCCGAGGGCGAGTACATCGTCATGAGGGTCTCCGATACGGGCATCGGGATCGCGCAGAAGGACATCAAGAAGATCTTCGAGCCCTTTTACACGAAGAAGATCATGGGGCGAAGCGGCACGGGCCTGGGCATGGCCGTTGTCTGGGGTACCGTGAAGGACCACAAGGGATACATCGACATCGAGAGCGTCGAAGGGAAGGGGTCGACGTTCAGCCTCTACTTCCCCGTGAATCGCTCCGCCGTGAAACCGGAGGACCGGAAGATTCCCATCGAGCAATTCCTGTCGAAGGGGGAGACCATCCTGGTTGTCGATGACGTGGCGGAGCAGAGGGAACTGGCCTCGGCCATGCTGCGGAAGCTGGGCTACAGAACCGAGACCCTCGCCAGCGGGGAAGAGGCCGTCGAGTACCTGAAGAACAAGCCGGCGAGCCTCGTCATCCTGGACATGATCATGGACCCGGGGATCGACGGCCTCGAAACCTACCGGAAGATCACGCGGCATCGTCCGGGGCAGAAGGCCATCATCGTGAGCGGCTTTGCCGAGACGGACCGCGTCAAGGAAGCCCAGAAACTGGGTGCCGGACAGTACTTGAAAAAGCCTTACACGCTGGAAAAGATCGCCGTCGCTGTCCGGGTGGAACTCGACAAGGCGGCTTAGGCATTGCGTGTCCGATGACACTGCGGGAGATCGATTCGTGGAAAGAAATGAATGGCTGACACGGGAAGAGATCCAGGACTTCGGGGTCCAGATTGTCTACGAGGAGATGGTCAGGGACGGCTATGAGATTCTCGGCGCGAACCCGTCGCTTGCCATGACGCCGCAGATCGTCGCAAGAAAGAACGGCCGGCTGTGCTTCGTCGTCGTCCGGACCGATGTCTACCCGAACAAGGGGAGGCTCTCCGACGACAGGGAAGTCTTCTATAACCTGGAGCACGCCGAGCGAAACGATGCCCTGTGTTATTTCGCAAGCGTCGGGATCTGCAACTCGGCGGCTGCCGAGGCGGGCGATGAGAAGGCGATGGGCATCCCCGTCAGGGAGGGCGGCTTTTACGTGGACTTCGACGGGCTCAAGGTGCTGACGACCATCGACCGCATCGGGGCTGCGAACGGCAACGGCCAATGAAAATGGGTATTGGGTATTGGGTATCGGGTATAGGGTATCGGGTGTAAGAAAAGAAAATGAATAAAGGCGAGGAACTTGTTTCTTCGCCTTTTTTACTACTGTAGCCTGTGGCCTGTCGCCTTTAGCCTGTCCCTAGCGGTCGTCGACCAGGTGGGCGAAGAAGCCAAGCTCTCTCGATCTCCGGTTGAATTCCTCCTGCGACATGTCGGCCTTCCCGGATTCTGCAACGACCAGCGACTCGTGGACGCATCCGGGGATCCAGTACTTCTCGTACCCGGGAAGCGGAGGCTTGAACTCGACGCCGGCGCGGCCGATGGCGACCTTGTAGAATCTGACTTCGTCCGGCTTGACGGTGATCCGGGGATGAGCATCATCCACCAGGATCGCCGTTTTCTTCAGGTCCGCATAGTACGGCACGACATCGTCGCCGCGGGGCGTCTGGACAACGACCAGATCGGCCTCTTTCAGCCTTTTCAACCCCTCACTGCACAACTGCACCCGTCCGTCTTTTATCTGGATATCGATCCCGACGGCCCGGTAACCTTTTTCCTCGAGATTCCGGATGATCGCTTCGCCGATCTCCCCCACACCCAGGATGGCGACCGTGGACCCGGCCTTGGGAAGGTTGTGCCTTTCCGCCACTCTCTCCACCGTCTCCACGACGGAGAAAACCCTGCCCCTCAGGCCGTAGACAAAGGGCTGCTCGTAAGGGAAATGGGACTTGAAGAAGCGCGGGCCCTGTCCTGCGACGGCGATCGTTTTTGCGCCCGTCACGGTCTTGGTGAGCTTGAGGCGTTTCATGATGTTCCCGACGAGTTTTCGGTCGGTTTTGAACTGTTCCACGGTGTTTGGAACGGCCAGGACGAGGCCGCGCCCCAGTCCGTTGCCGGTCGTGATGACCCCGGCGACAAACGGTTTGCCCGAAGCGAGGTGCTTCGCCCATTTGAAGCCGGGCGGCAGGTATCCATCGATGTCCTTCTGGGAGCCGGGGTAGACGGTGAAGATACAGTTGAACTTGAAAAGTCGGCACGCGGACAGCGCGACCAGCAAGGGCCCGCGAAGAAGGATCATGATTAAACCGAGGATCTGCCTGGACAATCTTCTCGTGTAGATGGAAACCACCTCCCCTTGTCGGCCCTTCATGTCCCGTGCTGAATCGGGACGAAGTGAAGGCGCTGATCCGGTAATCATCCTGCGTTTCTACTCTATCGTATCTATATTTCGATTGCATCAAGTGCAATGCAATCATCAGATATTACCAGAGCAACGTTCTTTCAGTAATGATGTTGATGATTTTTGTCAAGCTAAAATATCGTAATAATTCAGAACATGACCGCCGGTCATTTCCCCCGAGTGTCGGAAGTCTTTACATGTCGATGCGTTATACATCTTCTTGACAATTTGTCACGTACCGATTCATATGGACGACAGGAAAGCAGGGAATCCCTATGAATTTCATTTTTCGAATCGTCCTGCTCTGGATCATGGCCGCAGCGACGCCTCTTTTGGCAGGCTGCCAGGACGGTGGCGTCGTACGGCTGAAGGACCGGGCTACGATTCCCTTCGACCGGATGGTCGGGGAGGTCTCGAAGAGCCGGGTCATCGTCATCGGAGAAACCCATGACAACCAGGCCCACCACGACCTGCAGCTCAAGATCATCCGGACGCTCTACGAGGGCGGTGCTCCGCTGGCGGTCGGTCTCGAGATGTTCAGGGCCGAGAGCCAGGAGTTGCTGGACAAGTGGTGGCGCTGGGGGATGCCGACGGAGCAGTTCGAGGCGCTCTACCGGGAAAACTGGGGGATGCCCTGGGTTCTCTACCGGGACATCTTCCTCTATGCCCGGCAGAAGAGGATCCCCCTGTTGGGCCTCAACGTGCCGCGGGAAGTCATCGCGAAAGTGGCGCTTGAAGGCTTTGCCGCGCTGACGGAGGCCGAAAGAAAGAAACTTCCGCCTGGACTTACCTGCACCCTGGACGAAGCCTACCGGTCGTTCATCCGCAGCACGTTCACGGAGCACGCCCACGCATCGGGGCGTTCCTTCGAGCATTTCTGCGAAGCGCAGATGGTCTGGGACACGGCCATGGCGATCTATGCCCTCGAATACCTCGACAAAAACCCCGGTAGCCGGATCGTCATCCTGGCGGGTTCTGTGCATGCCTGGAAGCGTGCCATCCCCCGCCAGATCGCAACGATGAGGCCCGATGTGACGGTCTCGGTCATCCTGCCTGCGCAGGGGGGGAAGGGGGATCGGGAGAAGGTCACTGCGGAGGATGCCGATTACCTGGTGCTTCAATAGGTTATCGGGTATAGGGTGAAAGCAGACAGCAGACAGTAGGGCCCGGGGTCAGGCCTGATTATTGACATTTTAAATCGCTCAGCAACACGATTCTTTTCGAAATGTCAATAATCAGGCCTGACCCCACGGATTTCGGTTGAGAAAATACATGAAGAGAAACCTTGAGAAAGACGCGGGTCTGTACTGGAGCCTGAGCCGGCATGACGAGCGGGTGCAGGACCAGTCACACTGGGCCGGTTCGGCACGGTGGCCGAGGCAGAGATGGCTCGAGTACGGGGAGTTCAACTTCGGCCTGGTAGAAACCTTCTTCCGGCAGTTTGCCCCTTCGGAGGCGGCCGTGGGCTTTGCTTCGAAGGCGGCCCTGGACTGGGGATGCGGCGGCGGGGCAAACATGAGCGCCCTGTGCCGCTATTTTAACCGTGTCGTCGGTGTCGACATTTCGCAGCCCACTCTCGACGAGTGTGCGCGTCAGCTGAACCGGGGCGGCCTTTCCAATTTCGAGGCGGTTCTGGCTGACGCGGCCCGCCCGAGGCAGTTGCTGGATCGCGTTGGGCGGGAAGCCGTAGATTTCTTCTTCTCCGTCGCCGTGTTTCAGCACTTCCCCTCTAAGGCCTACACGAAAGAAATCCTGGAGACCGCGGCGGGCCTCCTGCGCAAAGGGGGTCATGGACTTGTGCAGGTGCGCTACTTCGACGGGTCCGAGAAGCTCAGGCAGAAGGATGGAGACTACGCGAAAAATGTCATCTACATGACATCCTTCACCACCGAAGAGTTCTCGGCTCTCCTTGCCGGGACGGGCTTCACGCTCCTGGGCTCGGTGAGGGACCTCGACGGCCCGAAGGACTGCCACGAGTACTTTTTCTTTCGGAAGTAAGCTCCCGGCATGGCGGGCAACGTGCAATGTGCGGGGTTGTGGTGTCCGGAATGCTTACACGATATCATTCAGATAACGAACATGCAGCACATCGGCAACCTGTTGGAGTTTCCTGTCGAGCGTCCAGAGGAGAAGCCGGGACAGCACGGCAGACGCAAGGAGGTGAACATCCACGTAGCCCAACCCCTTCCCCATGAGATCGTGGCTCTCAATGAACGCGAGCACTTCTTCGTGCTCCACTGCAGCCTCCATCGGGAGGGCTTCCAAAAGTGACAGGATGACAGCCCTGTTTTTCAGATTTCCACAGGCAAGCTCGCCGACAACAAAGGGGTGGCAGGCAACTTCTCCATCATTAAGCAGACTTGCAAGACCGGTGTGCCCCTGCCGCAAATGCGCTACCCATACGGATGTGTCTACCAGAACCATGTTACGGATTGCCTCTTCTGGGTATCGGCTTGAGCTGTTTCTCTGTCCCCCCCAGCTGTGCCAGCCTCTTTCCGCTTTCTCTCGCGATCAAGGCCTCCAGTCCCAGTTTGACCAATTTGGTTTTCTCTTTGATACCGGTCATCCTGGATGCCTTGTCGATCAGGCTGTCCTCGATATTCAGTGTAGTCCTCATTGGATCCCCTCAGATTATGATATGCATATATATGCATATATTATGCATATATGTCAAGAGCTCTCCTGAGGGGAATCGGGCAAGGAAGCTTCGCAAGCCGCAGACGGTATTATCCATGCCAGGCTGTTCAAATGCGGCCGGATGCAAGGCCCCCGGATAAGATTGCGAAGTGAGGAAGTTATGAAGAGCGGAAGATCGGAGTGGTTGGTATTATTTCTTCTCTTATCCGCTCTTCCTCACTTCTGCTCTTCCGATCTTCACAGCCTTGATGCTTGAAGACGAATGTTAGGCATTCATCGGGATGTGCCGCCGGCCAACAGGTTGTCAGCCCTTCATCACGAGGAACGACACCGGAATGAGCAGTATGGCCGTTCCGACGGCGAGCATCCAGCAGAAGGCGTCGATTTCTCTGCCGTGCCTCAGAATGGCATCGTCCCAGTCGCTCAATTCGATGAAGCTCCTGAAGCGGCGGATTGGGGATACCCGGCGGGAGGCCTTCCTGACACGAAGCCCTCTGAAGTCTTCAGCGCCGCTTAAATGATCGATAACCGTCGTATTCATCACGGACTCCTTTTGAAGTGTTTTTCTTGTCAGGGTGCTGCCGGTCCGGACATCGGGGAGACCGTCAGCCCGGGTATTTGCGGATGACCGCGCTCACTACGCCCCCGACCCGCAGCTCGGACCGGGCGCGGATGGGCGGGTACTTCGGATTGGCTGCCTCCAGGAATACGTCCTTTCCCTTGTTCCGGAAGAATTTCAGTGTCCACTCGCCGTCGACCTCGGCGATCACGATGTCGCCTGATTTCGGCTCGCGGCCTTTTTCGATAACGACCAGATCGCCCGGGTGGATCCCCTCGTCGATCATGGAGTCCCCCGACACACGCAGCAGAAAAGATGTGCCGGGCTTCGTGATGAGGTACTCGTCGAAGGAGATGACGTCCCGGAGTTCTTCCTCGGCAGGGGAGGGGAACCCCGCGGCCACATCCCCCACCATGGGCAGCCCGAAAGCCCTGCGCGAGGGGTGCAGGAATCCCCGGGTATCCTTTTCCAGGACCCCCTCGGCCAGCAACTTCCGCACCCAGAAGTGGACAACGGCCTTGGAACGAACCCCCAGGAGGGTCAGCATCTCCGAGTAGGTGGGCATTCGCCTCTGGTTCCGGTAGAAGCCGGCCAGGTCCTTCTCAACGCTCTTGATGGTCCTGTTTCCTCTCATGTGCTCGTTTCCATTCGCAGGATCGAGGATCGGGGTACGAGGCTCGAGGTTTTTTGTTTGTTGCCTCGGTCCTCGCTCCTCGGACCTTGTGCCTGCAGTTTATAGAACGATCGTTCTATTTGTCAAGAAAAAAATAAAAGGTACTGAAAAATTCCCCATGCAGCAATGGTGTCGGCGCGAAAGGGCTGGTCGGGGTTGGGTAGAGAAGGGCCTCGCGGCGGTTGATGGGTTGATTTTTCGTTGACAGAATGTGGGGATCAACGATAAGAAATCGGCGGCGCGGGGTGCGGCCTCCGCATCCCGGATTCATCATCGGCTCCACGAAAGAGAAGGGGGTGGGCATGAAGGTTCTCGTTACGTACTACACGCAGACGGGGAACACGGGAAAGGTCGCCAAGGCCGTTTACGAAGCAGTAAACGTGCAGAAAGAGATTCTGCCCGTGTCGGAGGTCAAGGCATTGGCCGGGTACGATCTCGTATTCTGCGGGTTCCCCGTCCAGGCGCACAGTGTTCCGGGAAAGATGGCGGAATTCATCAAGACGCTTCCCAAGGGCCAGAAAGTGGCCTTCTTTGCAACCCACGGGTCCCTGCGCGGCGGCCAGCTCCCGAGACAGGCCTTCGAGAGCGCGGCGAGTCTTGCCGCCAACCTGAAGGTCCTGGGGCAGTTCGGCTGCCGGGGAAAGGTGGACCCGAAGGTCATCGATGCCCTCATGAAGAAACCCGAGCACAAGGTCTGGGCCGAGGAGGCCCGGGGGGCCGACGGCAACCCCGATGCGGCGGATCTGAAGGAAGCCGCGGAGTTTGTACAGGCCATGGTCGGCAAGGCGTACTGATTTCCTGCGGGCCGCGTCGGCCCGCGTCGCCCTTGACCTGAGGGGGCCGATCGATGCGTTTATTCAAGCAGGCGGCCGCGGGGAGCGGCAAGAGCCCCTTTTTCTACAGGGATGCGGGTACCCTCGAGCTTCGCAGCGGGGGCGGCTGCATCTCGGTCTTCGGGCTCCCCTTCCTGCTGGCGGGACTCTTCATCATGCAGATTCCCCTCGGGCTCATCCCCGTCGAGGACCGCCCCGAGGGGCCCCTCTTTTCCACTTTCATCGTCCTGTTCGGCTCCGTGTTCGCCGCCGTCGGGTCCGCTCTCGTCTTCGGGCGCAGCGGGATCATCCTCGACCGGGGGCGGGGGCGGATCGTTCAGTGGTGGGGGCTTCTCGTGCCGATGAAGCGCGTGGAGCACCTGCTGGATGCAATCCGGCAGGTGGAGATGGACTTTTCCCGCGGCGACAAAGACTCGGCCGACACCTGGCCCGTGAAGCTCTCCGGCGAGGGGATCCCGAAGCCGATCACCATCGCGCAACCGGTGGACTTCGCCGAGGCGAGGCAGGTGGCCGAGGAGCTTGCGCGGTTCCTGCGAAAACCGCTGGTGGATTCGTCCACGGGCGAGCGGGTGACCCGCGACCCCGAACACCTCGACGAGTCCTGGCGCGACCGTGTGCGCAGGACGCAGGAGGGCGCGGCCCCCGTGCCGCCCGAGCCCCCCGGGATGCGCACGCGGGTGGAACGAACTGGCGATGGAGTTGTCTTCCACATCCCCGGGCCGTCGCTGAGCGCCCGTCATTACCTCCCCGTGCTTTTCCCCGTCGCCTTCGCAGGGGCCGTTGCGTGGTTTTTCCTGCCCGCGCTGCTCACGCTTCCGATGCCCGACTTCATTCGCTATGTCTTTCTGGGGTTGACCGGCCTTATTTTCATCGCGGCTCCCGTCGTCTCGGCGCTCCTGAATTTGCTTCGCCTGAAAAACCAGTTCGAGCGCGTCACCGTCACGAAGGCCTTCCTGCGCGTGGAGGCGCTGAAGCAGGGCAGGCGAACCGCGGCGGAGATTCCCGTCGACGAGCTGGAGGACCTCGTGGCGCCCACGATCCGATCCGTCATGGACACGATCGAGGTGCCCGGGGTAAAGAAGGTCCCCCTGGGCGACACGGAGACCCCCCGGATGCCCGACGGGCGGCCCGTGCCCCGTTTTCTCCTTTCACTGATGAAAATGGCGGGATCCAGGGGCATTACCGCCCGCAGCGACAAGGCCGTCGTCGAGTTCGCGGCCGGGCTCGACGAGGCGGAGGTGACCTACCTGTTTGCGCTCACCCGGAAGGCGATTGGGGAATGAGAAAAGAAGGGTATCGGGTGTAGGGTCTCGGGGTTAGGGAAGGAAGAAGCAGAAATCCCCCTCTGTCCCCCTTTGTAAAAGGGGGGATGACCGGGGGCTCATCCCGTCAGGGTGCGCAACCATGCCTGGTTCTCTCCTTGCCGGGCCACCCCGCGAAGCGGATCCGGGCGGCAAAGGGGGATTTTTCTTGTCTGCGGCTCGATGAACGCTCATGGTGCCGAGAAGGACAGGTCCGATTCGGGTGCCGGGGTGGAGGCTTCCTTTTCCCTTGCGTACATCGCGTCGATCAGGTCGTGATATTTCTCGATAATGACTCGTCGCCTGACCTTCAGGGTCGGTGTAATCTCGCCTGCCTCCTGGCTGAAGGGCCGGGGCAGCAGTGCGATTCGCTTCACCTTCTCGTACCCCGCCAGGTCCTTCTGGCGGGCTTCGATCCGCCCCTCGAAAAAGCGCACGAGGATCGGGTCCCTCACCAGCTCCTCGCGGGATGAGGTTGCGATGTTCCAGGTCTTCGCGTAGGCTTCCAGCGCATCGAAGGCAGGGACGATGAGTGCCGTTGCGTAAGGGCGCCCGTCGGCAATGACGATGAGCTGCTCGATGTAGGGGTCGCCGGCCAGTGTCGATTCGACATACTGGGGGGCGATGTACTTGCCGCCGGAGGTCTTCATGAGCTCCTTGATGCGGTCCGTGATCGTCAGGTACCCGTCCTCCATCACGCCCACGTCGCCCGTCTTGAGCCAGCCGTCCTCGAAGGCCTCGGCCGTTGCCTCCGGTTTCCGGTAATAGCCCGACATGACCGTTTCGCCCCGGACGAGGATCTCGCCGCTGGGCGCGATCTTCACCTCCACCCCGTCGATGGGCTTTCCCACCGTACCCGGCCTGAAGTGATAGTCCTCGTGGCAGGTGACGGTGGCCGTCGTCTCCGTGAGGCCGTAGCCGTAGGTGATGTGGATGCCGGCCGAGTGGAAGAACTCCTCGATCTTCCTGGCCAGCGGCGCCCCGGCGCAGGGCAAAAACCGGATCCTCCCCCCCACGATTCCCTGCAGCTTTCTCAGGACGAGGGCCTCGGCCGCGAGCCACTGGAGCCACAGCGCGGGAGTCAGGATCTGTTTTTCCTTCCTGCGCAGATAGACCGCCTCTCCCACGCCGAGGGCCCAGAGAAAGAGTTTCTTGCGCCAGGGTTCGTCGGCGTCGAGCTTTTCGAAGACGGACATGTAGATCTTTTCGTAGAAACGGGGCACGGCGCACATGATCGTGGGCTTGATCTGCCGGAGGTAATCGATCACTTTCGACATGTCATCCACGTAGGCATTCGTCATGCCGTGGCCGGTCACGTAGTAGCTCCAGGCCCGCTCGTAGACATGCGCCAGGGGCAGGAAGCAAAGCGACACGTCCCGGTCGCTCACGTTGAGGCGCCTGTCGTGGGCGATGAAGGAGTGGTGAAAATTCGAGTGGTGGAGCATGACCCCCTTGGGCTCCCCGGTCGTGCCCGAGGTGTAGATGAGCGTGGCTACATCGTCCGTGGATGCGCTCTGAAGCCTTTCGTCGAGTTCGGCATCCCGCGCCGATGCCCGTCCTTTTTCCAGGAATTCCCGCCAGGAGATTCCCCTCGTGTTTCCCCGGAGATCCACCTCTTCGTCGAACACGATGATCGCCGCCGGGGGCGATGATTGCTTCGGAATGCCGGTGATGCGGTCGTACTGGGTTTGGTTTCCCGCGAACACGACCCGGATATCCGCGTCGTGGACGATGTAGCCGGCCTGTCCGGCCGTGCTGGTGGCGTAGATGGGCACGGAGACGGCGCCTGTGCTCAGGATCGCAAAGTCGGAGATGGTCCACTCGGGGCGGTTTCCCGAGTAGATGCCCACCATCTCGCCCTTCCGGACGCCAAGTTCCAGGAGGGCCTTTGCGGCAGTGCGGATGAGCTCCCCGAGGTGGTGGTAGGACAGGTCGTGCCAGTGATCGCCTGATTTGTATCGAAGGGCGGTCTTGCCCCCGTAACGGGCGGCGCGGTTGTGGACCATGCGGGCCAGGTGTGTGTCGCTCATTGGTTCCTCCCCGGTTCCCGATTCGGCCCTGACGGGTCGGATGGACACCATTGACGGGGCACACCCTTGCACAAAAACCCGTCGCTTTCAAGCCAAATCGGACGTGCGAAAATCGCTTGCGGAATCGCCCTTGACAAATGGGCATTTCCGTTATTAGTGGCTACTTTGGTTTTTCTTCCTTAAGGATGGCGCGAGGGATATCCATGGCCGGAACCGTGTTCGAGAGTCCTTTCTGGGGCGGCCTGCTGTGCGGGCTGTCGAAATTTTATCTGAAAATCATCGGGTGGCGAAGGGTCGGCAGCCTGGCCGATATTCCCCGCTGCGTCATGATCGCGGCCCCCCACACCTCCAACTGGGATGCGCCGATCGCGCTTGCCATGGCGTTCGCCTTCCGGTTCAAGGCGCACTGGCTCGTCAAGCACACCGCTTTCCGATGGCCCTTCCGGGGGGTCATGAGATGGCTGGGGGCGATCCCCATCGACCGGACGAAGTCGACGGACGTGGTGACCCAGATGGTCGAAGAGCTGAAAAGACGGGCGGAACTGGTGCTGCTGATCGCGCCCGAGGGGACCCGGAAGAAAGTCACCCGCTGGAAGACGGGGTTCTATCACATCGCCTGCGGGGCCGGCGTGCCCCTGGTGCTGGCCTTCCTGGACTATGCCCGCAAGGAAGGGGGGCTCGGGCCCATCCTGCATCCCACCGGCGATTTCGAGGCCGACATGGCAGAAATCCTCGGCTTCTACGCCACGGTCACCGGCAGGCATCCCGAGAAAACGGGCACCGTGGAGATTCGCTCGAAGTAGCATCCTGCCAGGCACCCAAAATAGTGTCTAAGTGAAGAAGTGGATAAGTGCTTCAGTGAAGGATGAAATCTTCTTTTGCACTCAGACACTTAGACACTCAGGCACTTCTCATATCACTTTCTTCATCGCCGCCACCGCCACCTCGATCTGGTCGTCGGTGGGCTCGCGCGTCGTGATTTTCTGCAGCAGAAGCCCCGGCCAGCTGATCATCTGCACCCAGCCTTTATCCTTGTGCTTCCCGCTGAACCGGATGATCTCGTAGGAAATCCCCGCGATGATGGGGAAGAGAGAGAGCTTGTAGGCGACCCGCATCAGGAAATCGGGACGCCCCAGCAGCGAGAAGACCAGGATCGAAATCACGAACACCACCAGGATGAAGCTCGTGCCGCATCGGGGGTGACGCGTCGAGAAGTGCTTGATGTTCTCGATAGTGAGATCCTGCCCGTGCTCCCAGGCGAAAACGGTCTTGTGCTCGGCCCCGTGGTACATGAAGACGCGCCGCATGTCCGCCATGAGCAGGGTCGTGGTCAGGAAGGCCAGGAAGATCCCGAGCCGGATCATGCCTTCGACGATGTTGAGCAGGATCGTGTTTTCGATGAAGTCCCGCAGGAATGCGAAGCAGTAGGCCGGGATCAGGACGAAGAGGGTCAGCGCCATTCCGAAGCTCAGGCAGAGCGAAAGCGCGATCTCCCAGCCCTGCGGTTTTTTCTCCCCTTCCGGCATGGCGACCTCGGCGGAGTAAAGGAGAGTCTTGATGCCGAGGACCATCATCTCCACGAGCGTCACGGCGCCGCGGACGATGCGGATGCCCAGCACGGGGTAGCGCTTCGTGAAGGGGACGTAGTCCTGTTCCTTGACGATGATGTCCTTGGCGGGTGTGCGCACGGCCACGGCAATCCGGTTGCCGTGGCGCATCATAACCCCCTCGATAACGGCCTGGCCGCCGGCGATGTCGTCGGGGCCGGTGGGCTTCGAGTGCCCGCATGCAGGTTCATGTCCCGGGGCAGGCTCATGATTGACGACATGCAGGATCCGGCTGAAAAAAGATCGGGTGAGGCGAAAGATCGTCATGGCTTCTCTGTCTTCTCCGGTTCCTTGTCCGTCTTGCTGTCGGGGTCGGACATGGATTTCTTGAAGCCGCGGATGGCCTTCCCCACGGCGCTTCCCATTTCCGGGAGCTTGCCGGGGCCGAAGAATACCAGCGCGATGACAATGATGATAAGCAGTTCGGGCAATCCGATATTGGGCATGGAACACGTACCTCCAAAATTTACGAGGGGATAAGATACCACAAATCGGGCAGATTGCAACCCCGTCTCCGGCAGGCGGGCAATGCCGCCTCCGCGAGGAGAGAAAAGGCAGAAAACGTAATGACTGGAAGTCAGGAAGGGCAGATGAGAGAATAATCAGAAACGGTCCGACGCGTTCATTCCATTTGCCGCCCGCTCTTCCGAGCTTCCGCTCTTCCGATCTTTACAGGCGGAGATTCTGAATTTTCCTTGAAGTGGCAGGCTGCAACCGGGACGAATGACGTCGGGACGGTTTCAGGCCGCCTGTACGATCCGCCCCTTCGAGGCCCAGCGGGCCAGTCCGACCTTCATGGCGATCAGCGCGCGCCGAAACTCCCTCTGCGTCCGTTCGCACTGCAGGAGCGCCCTGCTGTAAGTCATTTTCTGATCGTCCCGGATCGCGGGGTTGATGAGGGCAAGCTCGAGGGCCTTCTTCACCACGATGAGCTTTCCCAGTTCGCCTTCGAATCTCTCTACGTCGTCCTTCGTGAGACAGCCCCTCTGCATTGCGACTCTCCTTAGGCTTACGTATTATAGTCAAGATAAGAAGCTCTATCCGAAGTGCTAGCAAGATGCGTGCCGGAGACTTCCCGCGCTTTTTTGCGTGAAATGCCGTTCCGGCAGGGCTATAATCCGGGTCCGGAACAACGGGCAATCTTCAGCGCCGAGGGGTTTTCTCATGAGAGCGATGATCCTCGACAGGATTGTGAACATGGCCGAAGACAGCGAACCTCTGCGCCTTGTGGAGCTCCCCGTGCCCCGGCCGAACGACGGGGAAACCCTGATCCGGGTTGCGGCCTGCGGGGTGTGCCACACGGAGCTCGATGAAATCGAGGGGCGGACCCCCCCGCCCCGGTTTCCGGTCATCCCGGGCCACCAGGTAGTGGGCCGGGTCGTGGAGAACGGCCCCGGGGCGAGGCGCTTCCGTGTCGGGGCCCGGGTAGGGGTGGCCTGGATCTTTTCGGCCTGCGGGGCCTGTGAGCACTGTCTCGGCGGCCGTGAGAACCTTTGTGCCGGTTTCCGGGCGACGGGGCGTGACGCAAACGGCGGTTACGCCGAGTACATGGCCGTGCCCGAGGCCTTTGCCGTCCCCATCCCGGAGGTGTTTTCCGACTTCCAGGCCGCACCGCTTCTTTGCGCCGGGTCCGTCGGATGGAGATCGCTGCGGCTGGCGGGCCTTCGAGACGGGCAGACCCTGGGGCTCACCGGCTTCGGGGCCTCGGGGCATCTCGTCCTCAAGGCCGCCCGGCGCCTCTACCCCCGGTCGAAGATCTTCGTTTTTGCCCGGAGCATCTCGGAGAGGGACTTTGCCCGGGAACTGGGCGCCGCCTGGGCGGGGGATGCGGCAGAACGGCCGCCGGAGCCCTGCGATGCCGTCATCGACACCACCCCTGCCTGGGGGCCCGTCGTGGAGGCGCTGAAGAACCTCAAAAGCGGGGGCCGGCTCGTGATCAACGCAATCCGCAAGGAGGACAGCGACCGGGACCGGCTTTTGCAACTGGACTATCCTGCCCATCTCTGGCTCGAGAAGGAGATCAAGAGCGTCGCCAACGTGACGAGGGCCGATGTCGGGGAATTCCTGGAACTGGCCGCCACGATCCCCCTGCTGCCGGAGGTGCGGGAATACCCGCTTGCCGGGGCGAACGGCGCCCTCATCGAACTGAGGGAGCGGAAGATCCGGGGCGCCAAGGTCCTGAGAATGTAAAGTATTTGTGTCAACCAAACGATAACCTGTTCGTTTAATTCACTGAATGCTTCCTTGCGGCTGCCTGTCGCCGAGGGGGCGGGGAGAATGAGAGACTGGACCAAAGCGCGGCACTGAACCGGTTCCTGGCCCAGGTGGAGAGGCGAGCGTTCGGGATGGCCCGGATGGCCTCAGGGAATCCTGACGATGCCCTGGACATCGTGCAGGATACGATGCTCCACTTTGCCCGGCTTTATGCCAGTCGGCCCGAGGGGGAGTGGAACGTCCTGTTCTACAAGATCCTGCACAGCCGGATCACCGACTGGTATCGCCGCACGGCCGTCCGGCGGCGGTTTCACGACTGGTTCGGCAAACCCCGGGACGATGAGGCCGACGAGGAAGACCCCATGGCCCGGGTGGCGGATTCGACCTCGCCGGACCCGGCCGAGGGAGTCATGAGGCGGGAATTCACCGGGGCCCTGCAGGCGGCCCTGAGGAAGCTCCCGCTCAGGCAGCAGCAGGCCTTCGTCCTTCGCGCCTGGGAAGGGTTCGACACGGCGCAGACGGCACAGGCCATGGGCTGTTCGGAAGGCAGCGTCAAGACGCACTACTCCCGGGCGGTGCATGCCCTGCAGATCAAGCTGGAGGAATTTCAGCCATGAACGAGAAGCTCAGCGGAAAAGAGGCACGCTTCCTGGAGAAAGCCCGGCAGGGCCTCCTTGCCAGTGAGGAGCATCTCGATGCCGGAACGCTTTCGCGGCTTCGCGAGGCCCGCGTGAGGGCCGTCGAGGCCGCAGACGCACGCGGACGGGGGTTCTTCCGGATTCCGAACTGGATGCGAGCCGGGGCCTTTGCCACGGCCGTTGCCGCAGTGATGGTTTTCACGATCTGGGTCGACACGCCGAGGCAGGAGCTGCCCGTGAAGAATATCGACGATATCGAGATCGTGCTCAATGTGGACAGCGTGGACAACATGGATATTTATGAGGATTTGGACTTCTACGAGTGGCTCGCAGGCACGGGCAACGGCAGCAGCAGCTAGCCTGGTCCTCATCGCCCCGGTAATGCCCCAAGTCCCCGCAGGCTCTGGACCCCCTTGCTCTCGGGCAGCCTGAAACGGACAGGACGAAAACGGAAAAACCGGCCGAAAAAAAGAATTGGTTCCGTACAAAGGAGAAAACCAGCGAATGGGATGTCGGAAATGAATAGACGGATCGCAATCCTCGTGGCGGTTTTCATCCTGTCTCTCGCGGGGCTTGCCTGGGGTCAGTCCGGCGGCACAACCTGGGACCGGCTCACCCCCGAGGAGCAGAAGACGCTCAAACCCTTCCAGGACCGCTGGAACAGCATGACGCCCGAGCGCCAGGACCGCATCCGGAAGGGGGCCGACCGCTGGCAGCGGATGACGCCGGCAGAGCGGGACCAGGCCAATCAGCGATACCGGAAATGGCGAGAGCTCCCACCCGAGCGCAGGGACACGATCCGCAAGCGCCACGATGAATTCAAGAAGCTTCCGCCCGATGAGCAGCAGCGCATCCGCGAGCGGTCGAAGTGGTACCGGGAACTCCCCCAGGAGGAGCGCCGGACGATCCGTGAAAAGTATCAGCAAATGACGCCGGGCGAGCGCCAGGACACGAGACAGAAGTTCCGCTCCATGACGCCCGACGAAAAGAGGAATTACTTCAAGGGAAAAAATAGATAGACCCCAACCTCTCTCCCTTTCCACCCCTCTCCGGGCCTCTCCAAAAGAGAGGCCTTTTCCATGCGGAAACCCTGCTTGAGGATGATGCATCAAAGTGCGGAATTTTCATTCGGGATGTGATACAGGACCCGGAGCCTGGCCCGTACCGGGAAAACTGCAAGACCGGCTACGGGAAAGGACGAATGCAACCGGTTGAAATCGCTGGAGGAACGCTGTGGAGAGAATCCTTGACCTGAGAAGCGATACGGTAACGAAGCCCACCGCCGAGATGCGGGAAGCCATGAAAAACGCTGTTGTCGGGGACGACATCCTGAGGGACGACCCCACGGTCATCGAACTCGAGGAACTGGCGGCGGGGATCTTCGGAAAGGAAGCGGCCCTGCTGACGATCTCCGGGACGATGAGCAACGAGATCGCCGTCATGGTCTATACGAAACCCGGCGATGAAATCGTCGTGTTTGCCGATTCCCATCTTTATAACCTGGAAACCGGGGGGATCTCCGCGCTGTCGGGGGCCCAGCCGCGGCCCCTGAAAAGCGATTCGGGAACCTACGACACGGGGGAACTCGGCGAGGCGATCATGCCGCCCGGTGTCCAGAGGGCAAGGACCCGCCTGATCTGCCTGGAGAATACCTTTCACCTGAACAGGGGGCTGGCCGTGGAAAAGAGCCGGTATGCGGATACGATCGCCATCGCGCGGAAACACGATCTCCCCATCTTCATGGACGGTGCGAGGATTTTCAACGCAGCCGTTGCCTTGAACACGACAGTCGCCGATCTGGTAAGCTTCTGCGACGCCGTGGATGTCTGTCTCTGCAAGGGCCTGGCGGCCCCTCTCGGCTCCATGCTGGTGGGTTCCAGGGATTTTATCGACGAGGCCAGGCGGATGCGGCAGCGGATCGGAGGCGGCATGAGACAGGCGGGGGTGATCGCCGCCCCCGGCATTCTTGCCCTGACGAGGATGGTTGAGCGGTTGCCCGAGGATCACGAGAATGCCGAGAAGATAAGATCGGGCCTCGAAGCGCTGGGCATCCGGGTCGATCGGGGCGGGGCCCTCACCAACATCGTCAATCTGGATGTAAGCTCCGCAGGATGGAAAGCCTCCCCCTTTGCGGATCGGCTGAACGGCTGCGGGATCAAGGTCAAAGTCTGTTCGGAGCATACGCTCCGGATGGTGACCCACCATGACATCCTGGCCCGGGACATTTCGTTCATCCTGGATACGATCGGCAACGCGCTCCGGCGGAGGTGACCCGGGGCGAGGAGCCGCAGACATCGTAAAGTACCTCCGTGTGAAAAAGCCGCCCGCTCGGAACGAGGGGCGGCTTTTCCTTTTTGCCCCGGCAGGCGGCTGCCGCACCGGAGGCCCGCCTTGACATTTTCTCTCAGGCTGATACGATTACAAAAAGACAGGCTTACGGCGCAGGAACAAGGCACAAGGTGATTTCGAAAACGAGAAGTCATTCCCTATTGCCACAAGCCCTGAGCCATATGCCGTTAGCCATGTACAGGACTTCCTGCCATGAAGATCCGTGTCGAGAGCTATGACGGTTACCGGGCCTGCGAGAGGCCCCTGCGGTTTCATATCGGTTCGAAAAAGCGGGAGGTGGTGGATCTGCTGGATCGCTGGTACGGAGAGGACCACGATTACTTCAAGGTGCGCGCCGACGACGGCGGGGTGTATGTGCTGCGCTACGGTCGCGGCGACGATCGCTGGGAATTGACGCAGTACCGTGCCGAAGGGACCGATGCGTCGGAGTTGAAAGCGGGCGAGGCGAACTTCCCGGACTCCGTGCATTAAAGGGGGAAGCGTGGCGAAGACGGAAGCGAAAAAAGGAAAAAGACCCCCCTCCGAAACGCGCATGCATTACGGCGAAGGCATGAGTCCGGCTGTGACCGAGGCGCGGCTTCGCGCCACGATCGATGCATTCGACGGTTTCATCTATGTCTGTTCCCGGGACTACCGCATCGAATACATGAACGAGCTCCTCATCGCGCGGACGGGCCGCGATGCCACGGGGGAGTTCTGCTACGCGGCGCTCCACGACCGTGATGAGGTCTGTCCCTGGTGCATCAACGAGCGTGTCTTCGCCGGCGAAACCGTGCAATGGGAGATCCAGAGCCCGAAGGACCGGCGATGGTACTCCATTGTCAATGCGCCCATCCGCAATCCCGACGGCACCCTCTCCAAGCAGGCCCTGATCCGGGACATCACCGAGACGAAGAGGACCGAGAGCGACCTGAAGCACGCCCTGGACCGGCTCGAGCACGAGGTGGAGATCCGGACGGCGGAGCTGCAGATGAAGAACCGGCAGTTCATGGAAGAAATCGGCGACCGGAAGCGGGTCGAAGAGGCCCTGGCGGCCTCTGAGGACCGGTACCGCAGCGTGATCGACAACGTCGGGATCGGCATCTCGCTGATCAGCCCGAGCATGGAGATCCTCGCCCTGAACCGGCAAATGCGGAATTGGTTCCCCGGGATCGACGTGGCGCAAAAACCGGTCTGTCACCGAGCTTTTAACGTCCCGCCCAGGCACGAAATCTGCCCCTGGTGCCCGACGGCGAAAACACTCCGGGACGGGCAGGTCCACGAGTCCGTCACCGAGACGCCTTCCGGCGACGGCGTGAGGCACTACCGGATCGTCTCGTCCCCCGTGATGGACCGGGACGGGCGCGTGACGGCGGCCATCGAGATGGTCGACGACATCACGGAACGCCGCAGGGCCCAGCAGGCCGTTTCTGATTCGGAGGCCCGATACCGGGCGATCTTCGAGACGACGGGCACAGCCACGATGATCGTCGAGGAGGACATGACCATCTCCATGGTGAACGCCGAATTCGAAAAGGAATCGGGATTTTCCAAGGATGAGATTGAGGGAAAGCGGCGCTGGACCGAATTCATCCACGGGGAGGACCTGGAGCAGATGAAGGAGTTCCACACCCGGCGCCGGATCGACCCGGAGACGGTGCCCCGCATCTACGAGGTCCGTTTCCGGGATCGCAGCGGCCGGGTCCGCAGCGTTACCATGACGGTCTCCATGATCCCGGGAACGAAAAAAAGCGTGGCCTCCCTCATGGACATCACGGTGCGAAAGCAGGCCGAGGAAAGGCTCAAGGAATCTGAACGGTTTCTTGCGGACGTGATCGATTTCCTGCCCGATGCCACCTTCGTCATCGACGGCGACGGGAAGGTCATCGCCTGGAACCGCGCCATCGAGGAAATGACGGGGGTGGCGGCTGCGGAGATGATCGGAAAGGGGAACTATGAGCATGCCATCCCCTTCTACGGCGAGCGCAGGCCCATCCTCATCGACCTTGCCCTGAAACCCGACAGGCGGTACGAGGCAACCTACGTCTCGACGGAACGCGGGGAAACGGTTCTGATCGGGGAGGCTTACATGCCGGCCCTCAAGGGGGGCGATGTCTACCTGCACGGGACGGCGAGCGTGTTGAGGGACTCGGCGGGGAATCTCATCGGGGCCATCGAGTCGATCCGGGATATCACGGAGAGGCGCCGGATGGAGGAGGCCCTCAGGAAACGCGAGGAAGAGCTGGAACACAAATCCCAAAACCTCGAAGAGATGAACACGGCGCTTCGCGTCCTGCTCAAACACCGTGAAGAGGACAAGAGCGAGCTGGAGGAAAGACTCCTGTCCAACGTGAAAAAACTCGTCGTTCCCTACGTGGAAAAACTCAAGAAGAGCAGGCTGACAGTCGAGCAGGCCTCCTACGTGGAGATCCTCGACGACCACCTGCAGGACATCCTGTCCCCATTCCTTCGCAACCTGGGGACGCGGTACCTGAACCTGACGCCCAAGGAGATCCAGGTGGCGAGCCTGATCCGGGAAGGGAAGACGAGCAAGGACATCGCGGAGATCCTGGGCGTGTCGGCCCGGGCCGTCGACTTCCATCGGGACAACATCCGGATCAAGCTGGGCATCAAGAACAAGAAGGCGAATCTCAGGTCCTACCTGTTGTCTTCGTTCTAAAGCCACAAGCCACAAGCCTCAAGCCTCAAGCCTCAAGCCACAAGGTATAAACACCAAGGTGCAAGGAAACAAATCCCCCTTTGAAAAAGGGGGAAAGAGGGGAATTTTAATTCGCCGCAAGGCCGTAAAACCTCTTCCCAATATAGTGTGATCGCTAATAATATCAGGTATTACCTGACATTATGCCGGGCTTAATCCGATATTGCCTTTTTGGCCGATCTGGGCTAAAGGCTTTCGCGGTACAAAGAAGTGCCACAGTTTCCGCAGAGGGCTTGAGGACGGGAGAGGGACCCTCCATCGCACGCGATCGACACATCCGGCGTGAGGATGGTGCGGAAATGCAGGTTTTGGGAGTCGTTTTATGAAGCATCATGACCAGGCCTCAACTCGCAACCTGGAGAAGAGGCTTAGATTTCTAGACGAGTTCAAGCGGATCAGTGACTTGGAGGACGGTGAAATCGAAGGGAACGACGACGAAAAAGACGGGGACGATCCCCGGGATTCGAGCGCAAGTTCCAGGTTTTTCCTGACGAAATAAGATCCTTACTTGCCCGGCAACGGTATTGGACAGTTTCCAGGGGTCTTTGGGAAAACCCTGTTCCTCCGTTCTCTTCATCAGGAATAATGCCCCCCCACCTCATATTTTCTTTCGCAGGAGAGAGGATAACCAGGGAGATCAGAAGCATCAAGGAGAGAGTGGAGGCGGGGGGGCATTCCTATTTCAAGACAGGGTATAGGGTATAGGGTATAGGGTACAGGGAGGAGGAAGTAGTGACTGTGTATAAGTGTCTGATTGAAGAATAGGCAACAAGACAAAAAAAGGATCGGGAAAATCACCCCGATCCTTTGCTTTTTCTGAAGCCCGATGCCTGAAGCCTGAAGCCCGCGCGCAGCGCCCGTCAGATATTCAATCCGAACTGAAGCGCCTTCCGCTGGATCCCCAGCGGGATCTGCGGCTGGATGAGTTCCCCGCCTCTTGCCCGGAACGGCAGGTAGACCAGAAGGGCTTCCTTCATTGCAATCTCCAGATCCCCCAGCTTTGGCATGAAGGTCCGCTTGTCGGCGACAAGGTCGGCCATGGCCGTTTTGAGGCTTTCAGCGCCTTCCTCGGCAGGCAGCGTCACCGGGTGGCAGTCGAGACCACCCAATCGCTGCTCGAAGTCGCCGCGCCACTGAAAGAGTGTTATCCGCCGGATCAGCATCAGGTAGAGCTCCGCATTGACCTTGAAAGCGGGCACCCAGAAAAAGAAGGGGGCCTCCTCCATGGCCGGAGTGATGGCCCGGGGCAGGTTGCAGAAACGGGCGAAGTCGCCGAATGTGCTCAGAGCAAACCCCTCCACGCCGATCCGGATTCGCCAGAAGGGAAGGCCGACGCGGTCTTCACGGGTCTTATCGGGGATCACGTAAACCGGCATCTCCTCGAGACCCTCCGATCCCCGCTTCCATGCCCGATCGCAGTTGCGGCAGGTCAGCACGAGGGTGTCCCGGTCGCCGTCGAGGTCCCTCCCGCAGTCGGGGCAGGTTGCCGCATAGAACCGTACCCGGAAGTCCGGTTGCCTCTCTGCCGTGGCGCGGGCCTCCCACGTGGCGACGGATTCAACGATCCTGTCCTGCAGGGCATCGACGATCTGTCCGCCGCGCCGCATCAGGGGGTAGTACAAAAGGCTTGTCTGCTCGCCGATCCAGGCCCTGTGCAGGACGGCATCCGCCCAGGGGGACACGCCGAGCTGTTTCATGTTCGTCTCGTAGCCGGTGACGGACTCCCCGATCGTAAGGGAGGGTGCAAGGAAGGTCCCCTGGATGCCGGGATCGAGGAAATGGAGCCTTGCCAGTTGAGGACGGATTCCCAGGGACCACGGGAGCGTTTCTGCGTGAAGCGCGATGTGGCTCATGTCGACGGCGCCCGCCCTGATTGCGCCCGGCGTGCAGGTGAACACCATGGCTTTCAGGCGCCAGTAGGGAGCAAACAGGACGTCTTCGCCGGTGGCGGACGGCGGCAGGATGCAGCACTGCAGGGGGCCGGGGCTGCCGAGGCAGAGCTTCACGCGGCACCAGGCGCAGGTGAAGATCCGCTCCGTCTCCTCGAGGCTGACAGCCGCGGCGCAGCGGGGGCACTGGAAATCGATGAACCAGCGCCGGCTATCCGATCTTGTTTCCACAGCCGTTACAGTATACGGAGCCGGGCAGATTGTCGGTTTTGCACTGCGGGCACGTCTTCGGCGCGGGAGCATCGCCGGCCGGGCTGCCGCAGCGCGAGCAGAACTTCGCGTGGGGCGTCAGGTTCTTGCCGCATCGGGGGCAGCGGCTCAAGACGACAAGCTGGTGCCCGCAGCGCGGGCAGAACTTCGAATCGGCCGTCACGGGGCCCTGGCAGTCGGGGCATTTCATCGTGTCTCCGCCCTGCTTCATGTACTCCGAGTAGAAGGCGGGCATCATGAGACCCAGGCCCATACCGAGGCCGGCGCCCGCTTCGGACTTCGTCTCGGCGACCTTCTCGAGAGCCATGGCGGCCTTCACCTTGAGAAGCTTGTTCACGTCGTCGAAGACGGCCAGGCGGCTCTTGTCGTCGATGGCCTTCTGCACATCGGCGGGCGGTGTGATGGAATTGATGAAAAGGGCCTGCAGCCCCAGGCCGAAGTGGCTGAAATCCTCCTGGAGCCGTTTCACAAGTCCCGCCGACAGCTCCTCGTAGCGGCCCGGGAGCTTGAAGACCGTGTCGATCGTTTCGCCCATGAGGTCGTTGAACCTCGATACGATGGCCTCGCTCAGGTAGTCCTCGATCTCCAGGGTGCTGAACATGCCCTGCGTGCCGACGAGACGGTTGATGAGCAGGGCCGGCTGCAGCACCTGGATGCTGTATGCGCCGTGGGCCCGCAGGCGGATGAGGCCCAGCTCGGAGTCCCGGAAGGCCACGGGGTCGCGCGTCCCCCACTTGAGGTTGGGGAACAGCTTCATGTTGACGAAATAGACCTCCGCCCGCAGGGGGCTTGTCATGCCCCAGGGGAAGCTGAGGACCTTGGTCAGGATGGGGATGTTGAGCGTCGACAGGGTGTGACGGCCGGGCCCGAAGGCGTCATAGGCCTTTCCCTGATAGAAGAAGACGGCCGACTGGCTCTCCCGCACGGTGAGCTGGGCGCCGTACTTGATTTCGCCGGAGCCCTTCTCGGGGAGCCGGTGCACGAGTTCCTGCCCCGTCTCGTCGAACCACTCCAGCACTTCCAGGAAAATGAGATTGTCGTTCCCCATCGTCTGTGTCCCTCCGCTCGAATGAAGAAATTAAGACTGCATCATGCAATAAGCATGCATTCCATAAAAGGGTATCGGGAATAGGGTATCGGGTGAGACCGCTGCGCGGCAAGGTATCTAGTTCTCGACAGGGAAGAAGAGATCGAGTATGCTTCCGCAACATTTACAGAAGGAGCGAAATGCATGATCCGGCCGGATAAGACGATTGCGAAGCTGAAGTCGGGCGAGGACGTGAAGATCGTCGCCATCGGCGATTCCCTCACCCATGGCTGGCTCGTCAGCAAGGGCTACCTCGATTTCCTGAAGGAAATGCTCCGGAAGCGCTACCCGAAGGCGTCCTTCCAGATCGTCAACAAGGGCATCCCCGGCGACACGGCCTCGGGGGGCCTCGACCGGGTCGACTCCGACGTCTATTTCTACAACCCGGACTGTGTGCTCGTGGAGTTTGCCCTGAACGACGCCTTCTGCGGCTTCACCTCGGAGCTCTTCGGCCGCAACATCCAGGAGATGATCGCCGGGATCCGGAAGAACACGCAGGCCGAGGTCGTCCTCGTCACGGCCGTCTGGCTCGACGACCCGAAGTCGTTCGACTTTATCGAGAAATTCTTCTACGGGAAGCTCGAAGAGATGGCGGAAAAATTCGGCCTGCCCGTGGCCCGGGTGCACGAGCACTGGAGGCGGCAGGTGCAGTCCGGCGCCGTCGACTTCGAGGAACTCGTCCAGTTCGACGGGGTGCACCCGACGGTGGAGGGCTACCGCCTCATGGCCGAGGCGGTCATGGCGGTTTTCCTGGGCGATTCGGAATCCCAGTCCCCGTCTTGAGCGCCTTGCAGGGAGCCTGTAATTCGCTTGCGGGCTCTATCGAACCGAGAGGCCGCGAGGGGGCGACGCCTTCGTCCCGGTCTCTCCGTTTCCTCTCATCGCCTGATAGGCATCCAGGATGATCTCCCGTGACAGCGCTTCCATGGCCTTGCTTACGGCCCGGGCCATGGATTCGGCATCACCGGTCTCCAACGCCTGGACGGACCGGTAGTTCTTCTGGAAGATCAGGCGGCTTCCCGCGTTCTGGCGGCTTCGGTTGAGAAGGGTCACATTCAGGGAGAGAACGGCCTTGCCGCCGTCCCTTTCCTCCTGCTCGTAAAGCTCCTCGATCACCCCGCCGAGGGCATAATCCCCGCTTTCCGCGTCGCTGCCGGAAAACACGCCGCCGAACAGGCCCGCAGACTTCATGTCGCGAAGGAGCAGGTCCGATATCATCACCGACGGTTTGATCTTCCAGCGGTTGTAGGCATCATCGCCGTAGACGAAGGGTCTCGAACGGTAGACCATGGACGCGTTGCTGAAGGCCCGGGCGATGGAAAGCGGCTCCACGCGGATCGAGTCAGACACCGGTTCCAGGTTCCCGAATGCCGGGGACGGATATTCGAGGGCATATTGACGGACGGCGGCGGCGGAGGTTTTCGCGCCTGCCGCGCACCCGCCCAGGAGGAGCGCCGCGGCCCACAGGCCCAGGGCAAGGCGAATCATGGAAAAATGAAGGCGGAAACTCGGTTTGCGGGGTGTCGTTCTCACGGCTTGATCTCCTGACGGGGTCTGGGCGAAGGTGCGCTGCTGAAGAGGAGTTCAGACGGGTCGGCCTGTACCCTGTCAACGAGCCCCTCGAGATTTTCCGAGACCTGGCGGAGATTCCCCGCGGTCTCTTTCAGATCGACCGAGATCCTGCGTGAATCCGTTTCCAGGCTTTCCAGGAGTCTCTGCGCCTGACCCGACGTTTCCCGCAGCTTCATGGCCTCCATCTCGGTCCGGATGCTTTGGAGGGTCGCGCGGGCTTCCGCGATGGTGTCTTTCGTGCCGTTCAGGACGTGATCGACACTTCCCCCGGCAAGCAGCCGGTCCGTGTGGTGGAAGGTCCCTTCCACATGGGCCGTTGCGGATTCCAGCCTGTCGAGCAGCTTCTTTGTCCTGGACGGCCGGGAGGGAATCAGCGGGTAGGGCGGCGTGCGTCCGTGGGGTGGCGCCTCCAGGGTTTCCCCATCCCGTTTTCGATCCAGGTCGATGTAGACGATCCCGGTGAGCCCCGCCAGTTTCAGCTCGGCGCAGAGATCCTCTCTGAGGCGCTCGTCGACGTTGAGTTTCATGACGACTTCCACCATGGCCGTCTCCGGCTCCACGCCGATTCGTTCCACTCGCCCGATGTTGACCCCCCTCAATTTCACGCTGGAATCGGGGTGCAGACCCTGGATGGATTCGTCGAAATAGGCCACGTAGGCCTTTCCGCCCTCAAAGCATTTCGAGGCGCCGAGCCACACGATCGAGCCCACGCCGATGACGGATCCGATGATCACGAACAACCCGATCCAGACCTTGGATGTCTTTTTCTTGGCCATGTCTCAGAAACCTTTCGGGGGGATTCGGTTGAAAAACCGGTGAACCCTCGGGTCGGAGGCGTTTTCACTGATCTTGCGGGGATCGCCCTCCGCGATGATCCCCCTGGCTTTCTTGTCCAGCATGATGATCCGGTCGGCGATCGACATGATGGAGCTCAACTCATGGCTCACGATGACCATGGTCGTTCCCATGCCCGCGTTGATGTCCTTTACGAGCTGATCCAGCCCTGCCGAGGTCACCGGGTCCAGGCCCGCCGACAGTTCATCCAGGAACAGGATCTGCGGATCGAGCGCAAGGGCCCGCGCGATGCCTGCCCGCTTTTTCATCCCCCCCGAGAGCTCCGATGGAAAGGCGTCCTCGTAGCCGGCCAGGTTGACCAGGCGGAGCTTCATCCGGACGATCTCGTCGATGAAGCCCGGATCGAGATCCGTGTGCTCCGTGAGCGGCAACGCGATGTTTTCCGCAAGGGTCATGGACCCGATCAGCGCACCGGACTGGAAAAGTACGCCGAAGAGCCTTTTCACCTGGAGCAGGGCTTCATCATCGGCCGAGATCAGGTCCGTGTCATGGATCAAGACCCTGCCCTGATCGGGGCGGTACAGACCGGTCATGCATTTCAGCAGGGTGGATTTTCCGCAACCGCTCTCCCCGACGACCACGAAGATCTCTCCCCGGAATACCCGGAGGCTGACATCCTCCAGGACGCGGTGGTCCCTGTAGTAGGCGGAGATCCCCTGTATGTCGATGACCGGCTGTCCGGAACCCTTCATCTCGCTGCCTTTCCTGCCTCCCGGTCTCCCTCGTGGGGGCGTGCGATCCTAACGGATGTAATGCAGCATGATCGCGAATGCCGAATCCGTGATGATGATCAGGAAGATCGAAGACACAACCGCGGAGGTGGTGGCGGAACCGACGGCCTCCGCGCCCCCCTTTGCCTGGAACCCATGGTGACAGGAGATGGCCGCAATCATGGCGGCAAAGCACATGGATTTGAACAGGCTCGTAACGACGTCGAACACTTCGAGACTCTCCTTGGTCTGCTGCAGATACGACTGGACAGTCAGGTCCATCCCGGCGATGCCCACGAACAGCCCCCCGAGGATCCCCAGGAGGTCGGCATAGAGCGTCAGGATCGGCACGACGAGGATGGAGGCGATGACCTTCGGCACGACGAGGAAATTGACAGGCTCGAATCCCATCGTCGACAGGGCGTCGATTTCCTCGTTCACGCGCATCGTCCCGATTTCCGCCGAAAATGCCGAGCCGGAACGCCCCGCGAAGAGGATGGCGGTCATGATCGGACCAAGTTCCTTCACAAGGGAAATCGACACGAGGGAGGCGACATACAGGTTGGCCCCGAACATGCGCAACTGCAGGGAAGCCATGAAGGCCATGATCAAGCCCAGCAGGATACTGATCAGACCCACGATGGGAAGGCCCTCCATCCCCGCCCGCTTCATATAGAACAGGACGGCTTCCCAGCGGACGCTTCGCGGGCGGACGAGGCTCGCGGCCAGGGCTGCGGCGAGGTCCCCTATGAACAGGCAGAGAAGATCCATCCGGTCGGATAAGCGGGCCGCAACGCCCTGCGCCCGCATCCATGCGTTCGGGGCCGGCCGCTTCGGCGGCTCGCTGCAGCCGTCGGCATCCGGATCGACGATCCCGATCATGCGCCCGGTTTCGGCGCTCATGCCGCTCATGCGGATGTGGATGGATTTGCGGGCGGCCTTGTCCCGGGACAGGATGAGGGCCAGGGCGCCCGTGCTGTCCAGGTATTCGATGCCGTTGAGGTCGAAGATCAAGGTCGGGGCCGATGTTCTGTCCAGCAGCCCTTCCACGTCCGCCGTAAAATCCTTCACCGTTTCCAGGGACAGGATTCCCGAGATGCCGACCTTCATCGAGCCGGACTCCGCCTCTTCAGGCCTGAATGCGTAGCGTTTCCCTGCCCCGAAAGATGACTGCATGGTACTCCGGGCGATCTCCTGGCAATGAGGAGACCATTTCTTCTTATATGGGCAAGCAGGGAAGCAAAAACCGAACCAGCAGCGGGGAGACTGCCTATGGATACATCCTGTCGGCATTGGGCGGGGAAAAGGGGGCTGTCCCCTTTTTTCTATTCGGGCTACTCTCCCTTCTTTCTTTCGATGATTTCCCGGCGGGTGTCCCGGTATTCTTCCTTGTCTTCAATGGCGATGGCCTTGTCAATGAGGGCTGTTGCCTGATCGTATTGTCCCTTTTCCATGAGGACCCATGCAAGGTTATTCAGCAGATCGGGGTGATCGCCTTTGACTCGCAGGCCTTCCCGGAGAGCCCTTTCCGCCTGGTCGAGCTTGTCCTGCCGGTAATAGAGGTGCCCCAGGTTCAGGTAGGGGATCACCCAGTCCCGGTTCTTCTTGATGGCCTTCTCGTATTCCTTCCCCGCAAGAACGAAGTCGCCCTTCTCCTCGTAAGCCACCCCGAGGTCGTTGTGCTGCTGGGCCGTCAGCGGGTCGTCGATCACGATGATCTGTGGGATCTTCGGCATCGCACAGCCCACCAGGATGAGAACAGCCAGCAAAAAAATGGATTTCTTCATTTGCCCTTCGCCTTACGCCATCATTTGTACACGAGAAGGTAGACATTCCCCATCTTTTCCCAGACCTCGCTGAAACGGGCGAACGGGTAGCGGTTTGCCGGCGTGTAGCCGTCGTGGGCCGTGAATCCCTCGTCGTCATAGCCGATGACTACAAGGTAGTGGGGTTTCGAGACAACCCAGAAGCCCAGGTCCACAAGGACCATGACGGGCCGACCCCGGTCCATTTCAGCTTTCAGCCCTTCCACGGTCCCCTGGCCGGACTTCGTCTCGAACCCCTTCTGACGGGCGTACTGCTCCAGATCGGTGATGAGAGCCCCCTGGAGTTTTTCGCTGTACACTGCGGCGCCGATCTTCTTCTGGTCCTCAGGGGCCCCATAAAACGTCATGACAGAGGCCAGCGAGGCGGGGCCGCAGAACTGCGATTCCTGTCGGATGAAAGGAACGCCCTCGATCTCGAGAGCGAGGGCGTTCGAAGCCAGCAGTATGAAAAGCGGGATAAAAAAACGTTTCAATGTTCTATGGGAAACCTTTCCCGGGCTGTCCAAAAATGTCCAGATGCAAGGCACCCTCAAGGGCAGAAGTTAGGAAGCACGGAAGAGCAGAAGAGCGGAGTCGATGTCATTCTTTTTTTATCCGCTCTTCCTCACTTCTTCTCTTCCGATCTTCGCAGGCTTTGCGTCGCAAAACGGGCTCGAAGCAACGAACGGGATGCGCCCCCGGTCAACAGCCGCTATTTTACCACAACCGTCTTGTCCGAGAGCTTCAGGATCAGGACAACCAGGAGGACGATCACCAGGATGGCGATTACGACGCCCAGCGCGTCTCCGCCTGCCAGTATCGGATCCGAGGCCTGGGCGAGCATGTGGATCTGCCCGTCGGAGAGGCCCTGGAGCTTTTGCTCGATCTCTCCGGGTGTCAGCCCGTAAGCCTTCAGCTTTTCCGCCACCATTTTCGTCTCCAGTGCCGTCTGGATCCGGCTGATCTCGTCCTGCCGGAGCGCGGACGAGGAGCCCTGGGACGTCATCGTGCCCACCATGCCGGCAAGGGCCGGTGAGACGAACAGGCAGGACAGGTAGATCGCGATTCCTAACGCCAGGAGGGGTTTTCGAAGTCTCGATATCATTTTTTATCTCCTTCATTACGGTTCATTCAGCCTGCGGCCGGTGAAAAGGATAAATGACCTCATCCTTTATGTCAAGATGGCCGATGGATGGCTGCGGACTGCATCGGCGTATCGAGAAATTCCTGTCCGGTCCTTATCCTGTTCTTTTTCATCCATGGGCCCTCATCCTCTTAACTTCTCGATTTCACGATACATTGCTGCGGGATCCCGGTAGAGCAAAAAGGCGCGGCACCCGTTGGGCTATCCCCGAAGCCATGGAAGTGGCACGGTTTTGGCAAATCTTCATTCATAAAAAAGATCGCATTTCCCAACCCGCTAAAGGTTGGGCCCGGGACGGCCGATAATAAGGCTGAAGGGAAATGACACTCCCGCTAGCTTCAGCACCTCAGGATGAACCCGGAAAGCACCCCGGGAGGGGGCAACGCGGTTACCATTGATAGAGGAAGCTACCGACTGGGAGTTCATAAACTGACTGGGGTATTCGTCTGGCACGGTATCCTGGTCAGCCTTTGCAAATGCATGGAGGCATGGCAGTGTACGAGTACCTCTTCGTGATAACAGTCAGCTTTTCGATCGTCGGCGCCTGGCTTTACGCCATCATCGAATAGAACCTGCCTGTACAATCCATCCCGCATGACGTGCCGTGGATCGCCGCGACGAGACGGTGACCACCAGGCGCGTTTTTTTATGATCATTCCTCGGAAATGCAGACGGAGAAAACCCCGAGGGGGATGACCCGATGGACTTTCGTCCGCCGGAATTTCACCTCTACGGTTACAAAATCCTCATCCACGTTGAGAATCGTCGCCGGGTGTTTCGGCTCCTCGCCGGGACGAACGGTCAACACGTAGGTGACGTCGTCCGCCGTCAGCTCGCCGACCGTGCCGACCAGCTTTTCGACATATTTTCTGAACTTCATCTTCTTTCCTTTCTTTGCCCTATACCCTAGACCCGATACCCGATACCCTGCTCTTACATCCACTGCGCGAAGTGCGTCTCGTATTCCTTTTCCAGGATTTCCTTGTGGCGCATCTCCTCACGGGTGAGCCGGCTGAAGAGGGCCTCGAGTTCCGTCCCCCTGTACCGGGCAAGCAGAGTGTTGTAGAAGTCAACGGCCTTCTTCTCCATCTGCATGGCAAAGACCATGATGTCCTGCGGGGAGCTGTCGGCGGTGAGATCGATCTCCACCATATAGTCCGACACCTGGATGTCTCGCCCCTTCGCCTTCGCGCCGATGCCTTCGACGGTGCCGGTCAAAAGGGCTTCCCGGATCATCTTCCAGTGACCCAGCTCCTGGTCCGCCAGGTCCTTGAGCAGGGTTTTAGCCCCGTCGTCCCTCACTTTCCCGCGAAACAGGAGGTAGAGCTCGTTGGCCTTTTTCTCCTTGTCCATGGCAAAGATCAGTGCATCCGTTAAACTCGCAAAGTCCATCGTGCCCTCCCGTCAATAGGATAAAGGTCAAAGGTCAAAGGTCAAAGGTGAAAAGGGTTTCTTGATTCGCAAGTTTCCTTTGTCCTTTTACCTTTAGCCTTGAGCCTCATTTACGGTAGTAAATTCGATAGATCGCGCCGGCCCGGTCGTCGGAGACAAGCAGGGCGCCGTCGGGCATCACGAGGACGTCCACGGGGCGGCCCCAGGCCGTCATTCCCTCGAGCCAGCCCTCGGCGAACGTCTCGTAGTTCACCGCCCGGCTTTTGTCCAGGCTCACCAGGGTGATCCGGTAGCCGATGGGCCGGGTCCGGTTCCAGGAGCCGTGCTCGGCGATGAAGATCCGGTTGCGGTATTCCGCAGGGAACATCCCTCCCGTGTAAAATTTCATGCCCAGGGCGGCCGCATGGGGAGCCAGCTTGATGGCCGGGGACGTGAACTGGCTGCAGTCCCTTTGCATGCCGTAGGAGGAGTCATGGATGTCTCCGTGGCAGTAAGGGAAGCCGAAGTGCATCCCTTTTCCCGGGGCGTGGTTCAACTCGTCGGGCGGCCGATCGTCACCCATCCAGTCCCGGCCGTTGTCCGTGAACCACAGCTCTTTTGTTTCCGGGTGCCAGTCGAATCCCACGCTGTTCCTCACGCCCGAGGCGAAGATCTCGAGGCCTTTCCCGTCCGGCTTCATCCGCATGATCGATGCGTATCGCCCGTCCTTCTTTTCGCACACATTGCACGGTGCCCCCACGGGCACGTAGAGAAGGCCGTCGGGCCCGAAGGCGATGTACTTCCATCCGTGAGACCGATCCTTCGGAAACGTCTTGTTGACGATCACGGGCTTCGGCGGGTTGTACAGGCGGTCGGCGATGTTTTCGAACCTCAGGATGCGGCTGATCTCGGCGACGTAGAGGGCTCCGTCACGGTATGCGACCCCGTTGGGCGTGTTGAGCCCGCGGGCGATCGTGACGATCTCGTCGGCCTTCTGATCGCCGTCCCTGTCCAGGATGGCGTAGACCTTGCCCTCGTCGCGCGTCCCCACGAAAAGCACGCCCCGGGGACCGAGAGCCATGGAACGGGCCCCCTTGACCCCCGATGCATAGATGTCGATCCGGAAACCCGGCGGAAGCTTGATCTTCTCGAGCGGCAGCCCGGAAACCTTCAAGGCCGGTGTGATGAACGGGATGACGGGCAGAACGAACAGCAGCATCCGCGAGGATCGAAACCTCGGGATGAGCATGGGCGTTCGCGCGCGGTAGGCCCGGTAGAGATCGCCGAGCCTGCGTTCCAATTCCGGCTCCTCGATGAGCTTGAACTCGAGAAGTGCGCAGGTCATGAACAGCGGGGTGAAAACCACCGTGAGCGACCAGGACTGCAGCAGCACCCCCAGCCCGATGAGCATGATGAAGACGCCCGCCAGCATGGGATTCCGGACGTAACGGTAAGGTCCCTCCTGGACAAGACGCGACGGCGGATTCAGGGGGATGGGGGTTCCTTTTGCCCGGACGAATTGCAGAACCGACCAGAGCCAAAGGGCCGCGCCTGCCGCCATCAGGGGCAGGGAGGCGAACAGAGACCCGGGCCATGACATCAGCGGCGGCAGCTCGAGGAGACGATCCGCTGCGAGAGAAGCCGCGATAAGGATCAGGATCAGACTGATAAAGAAGGCCCCGCCCAGGGGCGCGAGCCTCCGGCGCACCTTTTCCGGAGCCGTTGCCGACCGGTAGATGAAAGCGATGATGGACTCCCGCAGGGACTTCATGGGGCGGCTGCTCCCGACGATATTGGGGAAAGTTAATGATTAAATATACCACAGCCGGACGGGATGAGAAAAGAAGTTCGGGAGGGAAAAAGTAGTGAACCGGCCACTGTTTGATTCAATCCGGTTCTTTTCACTGGTCACTGGCCACTGATCACTGTCCTCTCGGGCCGGCTCGAGAGCGGCCACCGACAGGATGGTGCTGCAGGCGGTGAAAATTCCCCGCACCAAGGTGCAAGGAATTTAGAAACTTAAGGAATTGGTTTTATCTGTTATTATGCTCGCNNTTCAGGCGATGATGTCGAGAAGCGTCCCCTGCATCTCGTCTTCCGTCTGGTTGGTCTTGATATTCGCCGCGAAGGCGTGCCGGGTCGTGATGAGGTCAACGAGCTCTTCTTCCATGGAGACGTTGTACATTTCATGGCCCTTGCCGATGACCTCGTCGGGGGGCAGCGGGGTGCCGGGCGTTTCGACCCGGCTGATGGTTACTTTCACCCCGGCCGGTGCCGTCTCCTCGAAAGAGGCCCTGCTCTTCTTGAAGTCGTGCGTGTTGACGTTGGCGATGT
>DIFQ01000010.1 GCA_002419215.1 Syntrophaceae bacterium UBA5744 | reverse complement strand
TCTTCCTCGCCCCTCCGGGGGAGAGGATTGAGGTGAGGGGGACTGTTCTTCGTACCTTTTTCACTCTCACCTCAATCCTCTCCAACAAGAGGAAGAAGAGGCATTCACCCTCACCCCGACCCTCTCAAAATGGAAGGGGAGCATTCACCCTCACCTCAATCCTCTCCCTTCAAGGGAGAGGAAGATCAATGAAAAGGTTTTTCATAGGGAGAGGGAGATTATGGAAATGGCCTCTAGAGGGAGAGGGAGATCAAGGAATGAAGTTTTTATGGGCGGGCGATTGATCCTCAGTCGCCCACCGTTTCCGCGTATAGATCGTAGATTTCAGCTGCGGTAATTTTGCAGCGTACGATGTCGCCCGGTGCAAGCTTCTTTGCACGGACGTACGTGATCCCGTCGATCTCCGGGGCCTGGAAGCGGGTCCTGCCCCAGAAGGGGAAGTCGGTCCTGTCCGTCTTTCCCTCGATGAGCACCTCATCCAGCGCACCCATGCGCGTGAGGTTGATCTCGTCCGAGATGGCCGACTGGGTCTCCATGATCAGGCCCTGGCGCCGCACCTTTTCTGCTTCCGGAACCTGTCCGGGCATCTCCGCCGCCTTGGTCCCCTCTTCCGGTGAATACGTAAAGACCCCCAGGCTCTCGAAACGGGTCTCCTGCACAAACCGCAGGAGGCCTTCGAACTGCTCCTCCGTCTCCCCGGGAAACCCCACAATGAGCGACGTCCGGAGTGCGATGCCCGGAACGGCCTCGCGGATCTCGGCGATCTTCTTCCGGATGAAGGCGGAGGTGCCCTTGCGGTTCATGGCCTTGAGGACTTTGTCGTCAATGTGCTGGACCGGGATGTCGAGGTAGCGGCAGACCTTCTCCTCCGCGGCCATCGTGGAAAGAAGCTCGGCGGTGATGTTCTTCGGGTATGCGTAGAGAAGGCGGATCCAGCGCGGCCCCTCCAGGTTGCAGAGCCGCTTGATAAGGCCATTGAGTGTGGGCCGCCCCCTGAGATCACGCCCCCAGGCCGTCGTGTCCTGGGCAATCAGGATGAGCTCCCGCGTGCCCCCGGCGGCGAGCCGTTCGGCCTCGGCGACGACGTCGGCCATGGGCCGGCTCCGGAAGGGACCCCGTATCGAGGGGATGACGCAGTAGGCACAGCAGTTCGAGCATCCCTCGGCGATCTTCAAATAACCGTAGAACGCCGTGGAGACTGTCCGCGGGGTCGTTGCGTCCATGAGAAAGGAGGGATCGCCCACCCTGAGCAGCGGCCCTTTTCCCCTGCCTTTGTCGAGGAGCTCCAGGTGCGCGAGGATCTCCGGGAAATCCCCCGTTCCGAGGAAGAGGTCCACTTCCGGCAGCTCCCGGGCAAGCTCGGCGCCGTAGCGCTGCGGCAGGCAGCCCGCGACGACAAGACTCCGGCAGTGGCCCTTCTTTTTCCATGCCGCCATCCGGAGGATCTCCTCGATGGATTCCTCCCGGGCGGGAAGGATGAAGGCGCACGTGTTGACGACGATGGTATCGGCCCGGTCGGGCCGGTCGGTGATGTGCAGGCCGGAGCGTGCGAGCAGGGCGGAGAGGACCTCGCTGTCCACGAGGTTTTTCGGACAGCCGAGGCTCAGGATGTAGACGTTTTTCCGGTTCAACTTAGCGCGGTATCTTTCTGGCCAGGACCTTCCTCGGCTTCACGCCGTCGGAGGGTCCCACGACGCCCTCTTTTTCCATTCGCTCGATCATCCGGGCGGCGCGGTTGTAGCCCACCTTGAGGTATCTCTGCACGAGCGAAACCGAGGCCTGGCCCAGCTCGGTCACCAGCTCCACGGCCTCGTCGTACTTCTCGTCGAAATCGCCGTCGGTCTTCTCGCCCTCCTGGGTCTCGGCCTTGAACTTCTGGATCGATTCGTCGTAGACGGGCGTCTCCTGTTTGCGGATGAAGCTCACGATGCGCGAGATCTCCCGGTCGGAGACGAAGGCGCCGTGGATGCGCTGGAGCTTCGAGGTGCCCGGGGGCATGAAGAGCATGTCGCCCTGGCCCAAAAGCTGCTCGGCGCCCAGCTGATCGAGGATCGTCCGCGAGTCCACCTTCGACGAAACCTGGAAGGAGATGCGCGTGGGGAAGTTCGCCTTGATGATGCCCGTGATGACATCCACGGAGGGCCGCTGGGTCGCCAGGATGAGGTGGATCCCCGAGGCGCGGGCCATCTGGGCCAGCCTCGTGAGCGACTCCTCGACTGTGCGCTGGGCCACCATCATGAGATCGGCCAGCTCGTCGATGACGATGACGATGTAGGGGAGCTTCGCGGGCAGGGCTTTCGGCGGCGCTCCGGCCGCTTCCTCCATGGGCAGCTTTGTCTGCCCCTCGTCGATGATCCGCTCGCGGCCCTGCTGCTTCTTCTCCACGAAGCGGTTGAACTTGTCGATGCTCTTCTCGCCCGTCTCGCCGATGATGCGGTAGCGGCTCTCCATCTCCTCGACGGCCCAGCGCAGAACCGAGGCCGCCTCCTTGGGGTCCACCACGACGGGGTGCAGCAGGTGCGGGAGCCCCTCGTAGGCCGCAAGCTCCAGGCGCTTGGGGTCGATCATGAGAAATTTCACCTCGTCGGGGGGCGCCTTGAACAGCAGGCTGCAGATGACCGCGTTGAGAAAGACGCTCTTGCCGGAGCCCGTCGTACCCGCGATGAGCAGGTGCGGCATCCGGATCAGATCGGCGATCACGGGCGCCCCCGTGATGTCCTCGCCCAGCGCGATGGGCAGCCGGTGCTTGGCCTGGGCGAAGGCCTCGTTGTCGACGGCATCGCGGAGGTGCACGGCGTCGCGCTCGGGGTTGGGGATCTCGATCCCGATGGCGGCCTTGCCGGGGATGGGCGCCACGATGCGCACGCTGGGGGCCTTCAGGGCAAGGGCGAGATCGTCGGAGAGGTTGGCGATCCGGTTGATCTTCACGCCGGGCGCGGGCTCGAGCTCGTACATGGTGATGACGGGCCCGGGCTTGACCTCCGTGACCTTTCCCTCGACGCCGAAATCGGCCAGTTTTTTCTCCAGGAGCCGGGCGTTGGCGATCAGGTTCTCGCGCCGCTGCTTCGTGTCCCGCCGGGGCACGTCGTCGAGCAGCGTCAGCGGCGGCAGCATGTAGGCCCCCTTGGGCTGGGCGAACTCGAAAGTCGTCTGCTCGACCTTCTTTTTCCTCGTTCTCTCCGGGGCCGGGGCCTTTTCCTCGCGGATCACGGGGGGCGGGCGCTTCTCGGCCTTCTGGGGCTCCGGGCGCTCCTCGATCTCCTCTTCCTTCAGGTAGTCCGTCATTTTCTCGCGCCCCATCTCCGCGCAGGATCGGATCCCGCGGCCGGTGCTCCGCGCGACGGCGGCCGACTTGCGCAGCGCCGTGACGACGGAGAGATCCACCGTGACGATGAGCGATACGATGAGGCCCACGAAGAGGAAGATAAAGGTCCCGCCGGGGTTGAACAGGGCGTTGAGGTATTCGGACAGCAGCGTGCCGACGAACCCGCCTGCCGCGAAGGGCGTGTCGACAAGCGGGATGAGCTTGTAGGCGTGGGCGAAAAGCCCCGAGGTCGTTACGACGAGGCCGATGAACCCGCCGATCCAGCCCGGCCGGAAAAGGAAGCCCGCGTCGAGGAAGAGCTTCACGGAGGTGATGAGCAGAAACAGCGGCAGCCAGTAGGCGGAAAGCCCCAGGAACCGGATCAGGAGGTCTGCCAGGTAGGACCCGATGATGCCGCCGATGTTGGAGATCTTCGACGTGGAGGTCTCGTAGTTGGACAGCGACGGGTCCGCCGCGGTGTAGGAGATCACGGCCAGGAACAGAAAGACCGCCAGGGCAAAGAGGACCACCCCCGCGATTTCCCGCGCCCGCCCCTGCAAGGGTTTGCGCTCTACGATGGGCTTTTTTCGCGTCATATCCGTTTCATTCAGCCTGTACCGGGCACGGATTATTCACCCTCACCCGGGCCTTTATAAATGGAAAGGAAGCAATCACCCTCACCTCAATCCCGTTCGACGGACTCACGGCCCTGAGCCGGCCGAAGGGCTCTCCCCTCAAGGGAGAGGAAG
>DIFQ01000018.1:24821-32282 GCA_002419215.1 Syntrophaceae bacterium UBA5744 | reverse complement strand
GAAGTTAGGAAGATCGGAAGTTAGGAAAAAAAAGAGGGCCCGGTTCGAAAGAGTCGGGCCCTCTCTATTGTGTTGGTTCCAGGCCCGCCGCGGCGCGAGGTGAAAGCGGCCCGACTGCCCTACTTCACAATCTTGAATATCTCCTTGAACTTTGGGTCCTCTGCCGTCCGGACGAGCTCGAAGAGGACCATCTCCGTGCTCGCGAGGCGCGCACCCTCGTCGCGCATCTTCCGGATCCCGATCTCGCGGTTCATGACCGTTCTCGAGGAAACGGCATCGGCGACAAGGTGCACGTCATAGCCGAACCCCAAAAGGTCGATCGCGGTCTGGTAAACGCAGACGTGGGCCTCGATGCCGCTGAGGAGCACCTGGCGGCGCTCAACGGCCTTCAGGGCCTTCATGATCTTCCCGTCTCCGCAACAGCTGAAGTCGGATTTCGGAATGCGCTCGACCCCGGGCAGGAGCGACGCCACCGATTCGATCGTGGGTCCCAGCTTCTCCGGGATCTGCTCCGTGACGATGACGGGGATGCCGAAAACCTGCATGCCCCGGATGAGCTTCCGGATGTTTTCCAGCAGGAACTCCTTGTCCTGCATGGACTCATAAAGGTTTCCCTGCATGTCGATCACCATCAAAACCGTATCTTCGACGGAAAGCAATGCCATATCCTCTCCTTTCCCGGAACGAAACTCACACAGAGTCGCCTGCGAATCATTTCTGCATTTGATCCCTACCCGATACCCTTGACCCTAGACCCGATACCCTGTTTTCAAACCACTTCTTGTCGGCCAGCACGACCGACGTCTGGACCTGCCGATCGCTGATGTTCCAGTATTTTTTCAGCAACGCGTCCTTCTCGGCCGGGGTGACGAGGCGAAACCCGTGTTTCTCATAAAATCGCACCGCCCAGGTGGTGGCGGCCCAGGTCCCCACCAGCAGCGGCCGGGAGGTCTGAACGCGAAGAACGTCCAGGAGTTTGCCGCCGATCCCTTTCTGCCGCTTTGCCGTGCGGACGTAAGCGTGGCGGATGAGGCTCACGTCGCGGACGTGCTGGATGCCCATCACCCCGACAAGACGCCCCGCTTCCTCAACCCCCTGGAACTGTACCCCGTCATCGATCTCCCGTCGGAGTTCCTCCCCGGGCATGTAGGGCTCGGCCCAGCAATCGGCCGGGATGACTCCCCTGTAGGCCTCGGCGGCGTCGTTGATGATTTCGAACATCACGGGGATATCCAGGGCGCTGCAGGGACGTATCATGGGGATTGGCCTTGCTTTTCAGGGTCAAAACCGTTAACAGAATGGGACATGAACAAAATCCTCGTCACCCGTGCGGCGGCCCGGCGGCTGCGCTTGTTCTTCCCCTGGGTGTACCGGACGGACATCCAGCAGGCAACGGGCGATGCCGGGGATCTCGTGTCGGTCCATGCACCCGACGGGGCCTTTCTGGGGATCGGCTACATCAACCCCGCCAGCGAAATCAGCGTGCGCATTCTATCGTTTTCCGACGTCGAGATCAACAGGGACTTCTTTCGGGAGAGGCTCCTGGCGGCTTTCCGGAAGCGCGAGCCGCTGCGGGGAAAAACCGACGCCTGCCGTCTCGTCCATGCCGAGGCCGACGAGCTGCCGGGGCTCATTGTCGATGAGTATGCGGGCCATCTTGCCGTCCAGGTCAACACCCTCGGGATGGAAAGATTGAGGGAGGTTCTCCTGCCCGAAATGGCGGAGCTGAGGCAGCCGAAGGGAATCTACGAGAAATCCGATGCGAAGTCGCGCAGCCGCGAGGGGCTCGGGACGGAGCACCGGGTTCTTCATGGCGAGATCCCGGGACGGATCGAGATTGCGGAGAGCGGCGCACGGTTTCTCGTCAATCTGAGGGAGAGCCAGAAGACGGGCTTCTTTCTCGACCAGCGCAGGAACCGGGAGGTCACCGCCTCCTACGTGGAAGAGGGCTTTGAGGTCCTCGACGTCTTTGCCAACACGGGAGCCTTCGGTATCCATGCGGCTCTCCGGGGGGCCAGCCGCGTGAGGCTCGTCGACGTCTCCCGCGAGGCCCTGGAACTGGCCCGCGAGAACCTGGCCGCAAACGGCCTTGCGGCACAAACGGTAAAGGCTGACGCCTTCGATTACCTGACCGAGGCGCCAGGCGCCCGGGACCGCTTTGACCTTGTCATCCTGGACCCTCCGCCCTTCGCGAAGGCAAAGCGGAGCGCGGCCGGCGCCCTCAAGGGACTGCGGCACCTTATTATCCAGAGCCTTCGCATCCTGCGGCCCGGCGGGCTTCTTGCGGTCTTTTCCTGCTCCCATCACGTCTCGCAGGAGGACCTGCAGAGAACGGTCCTCGATGCCGCCGCGGAGCGGGGGTGCCGCATCGAAATCCTGGAGCATCTCTTTCAGGACCGGGATCACCCCTACGTACTGAACATCCCCATGTCCCTGTATCTGAAGGGGTT
The DNA here is from genome assembly GCA_002419215.1 of Syntrophaceae bacterium UBA5744. Lineage (GTDB taxonomy): Bacteria > Desulfobacterota > Syntrophia > Syntrophales > UBA2192 > UBA2192. The sequence continues at coordinate 29,832 of DIFQ01000018.1, read as the reverse complement.
TCTCCTGAGAAGCCTGTAGAAAAGAATCGCTTGCTTCCGCATCGGAAAGACGATATAGAGCACCCGGATTTGGCAGGGGCTGGCCGGAATGCGTCGTGTGAGCACAGCATTCTCTTTTTTCTTCAGCCCTGTGCCGACTCTTATCGGCTCATAGCTGAAGGCTTATGGAGGGACGGGGAATTTTCCCTTACGCCTTGAGCCTGTTTTCAGGAGGTAGATCCAGGGGATGGCAAAAGGATTACGGGAAACGCTTCAGGTCATCGAGCGCCACAAGAACACAAACCCGCAGTACAGCGAGTTGCTGGATATCCTCGGGGAGATCCTGATCCTCCGGGAGGAGCACCGCAAGAAAATCACGAAGAGCATCTTCCCCATCGACGAAGGCCACGTTGAGGCCAAGCTCCAGGGCGGGCTGCCCCTGGTCGATTTTGCGTCGGCAAAGCTGGACCTCGAGGAGCCGAAAAAGTTCTTTCTCGCGTTGCTCGAAATCGGCAAAAGGCGAAACCCCGTCGAGACGGAGCAGATTTTGAAAGATATTGAAGACGGCAAGCTCAATTACGAGGTGATGGTCTACGATTCATTCACGTCAGCCGGGGAGAATTCGTCGGAGGAGGAAGTGGACGACGACACGATCGATCTGCTTAAATTCTTCGTCGAGGAAAGCCTGCGGCCGTCTCTCGAGTTCGTCACCGACCTCTACGGCGAGCGGATCAGGAAGATGGGATGGAACGACGGGTATTGTCCCATTTGCGGGCGGATGCCGAAGATCGGGCATCTGGTCGACAAGGAGGGCAAGCGCCACCTGTTCTGCAGCCAGTGCGGGTTCGAGTGGCGCTTCCGGCGAGTGAAATGTCCCTTCTGCGGAAACGAGGAGCAGCAGTCGCTTTCCTACTTCACCGTCGAGGGCGACGAGCGCTATCGCGTCGACGTCTGCGACGTCTGCAAGCACTACATCAAGACCCTGGACTTCCGCAATGCCGGCGAGGAGGCCATCCTCGACGTGGAGGATGTGGCGACGCTCCATCTGGACATGCTGGCCCACGAAGAAGGCTACAACTAGGCTGTTGAAAAATACCCGTCTGCTTCGTTTCCCTCGTCCCTCGTCCCTGCGGCGTACGCCAAAGTACGCCTCAGTCCTCGGGCCTCGGGGGCCTTGCATCCAGGCATTTTTGAACAGCCTATCCGGTTTCTCTCCGCCCCTATCCGAACCCTAGTCCATGGTTTTCTCACCATGAAAGATTCCGATATCCACAAAGTGATGAAGCTGCTGGAGGCCGAAATGCGGCAATTCGGCCTGCCGCCCGTGTCGGCCATGGCCGAAGAGGCGATCGTCGATCCCTTCAAGATCCTCATCTCCACGATCATCAGCGCACGGACGAAAGACGAGGTCACCGGGCCCGCCACGGAGCGGCTCTTCTCGCTCGCCGATTCGCCCGGGAAGATGTCGGGGCTTTCTGAAGAACGAATCGAGAAGGCCATCTTCCCCGCCGGTTTCTACCACACAAAGGCAAAAGCCATCCGGAAGACCTCGCAGGATCTCGTCGAGCGGTTCGGCTCCCGCGTGCCCGACACGATCAAGGAGCTGCTGACACTTCCGGGCGTCGGTCGAAAGACGGCAAACCTTGTCGTCACGCTGGCCCACAACAAGGCGGGTATCTGCGTGGACACCCACGTCCACCGCATCACGAACCGCTGGGGTTACGTGAAGACGAAGACCCCCCGCGAGACGGAGCAGGCCCTGAGGGCAAAGCTCCCGAAGAAGCACTGGATCGCCATCAACACCATCCTCGTCATGCACGGACAGAACATCTGCAAGCCTGTCTCGCCGCTGTGCAGCCGTTGCCCGGTGTTCAGGTACTGCGCCCGCATCGGCGTAACGAAAAGCCGCTAAACTGAAAGGCCGGGCACCCGCCCGGCCTTCCTTTTCTTCACTAGTCACTATCCACTGGTCACCGGTCACTTTTTCTTCCACGTGGTCCCCGTCGGTCCGTCCTGGATCACGATCCCCATTTCGAGCAACCGGTCGCGGACCTCGTCGGCTTCCTTCCATCGCCGGGTCCTGCGCATCTGGCTTCTCTCCTCGATGAGCCGCTGCGCCTCTCCGCCGAGCCGCTCCTCCTCGAAGTCCATGACGGCAAGCACCGAGTCGACGGACTTGAGGGCATCCAGGATCTTGTCGCGATCCTTCTCGCTGAAGGCGTTGCGGGCAAGCGGCGCGCTCACCCGCTTGACGAAGCCGAACAGGACGGCAAGGGCCGCGGAAATGTTCAGATCGTCGTCCATGGCCTCGGCGAACCCGTGCCGGAGATCGTAGACGAACTGGTCCGCGTCGGGGCAGCCTGCGCCTGGCGCGAAGTGGATAAGCCGCTGGATGAACTCGTTGAGCTTCTCGACGGTGTTTTTCGCCGTCTCCATGGCGCCGGGCGAGAAGTTCAGGGGTTTGCGGTAGTGCGACGAGAGCAGGAAGTAGCGGATCTCGCTTCCCCGGTAGCCCTGCTCGACCAGGCTTGCGACGGTGAGAATGTTGCCCAGCGAGCGCGACATCTTCTTGCCCTCGACCATCACGAGATCCGTGTTGATCCAGTAGTTGGCGGGGGGCTTTCCCGTGGCGGCCTTGCCGATGGCGAGCACGTTCTCGCAGTGCGGGAAGACGATGTCGGAGCCGCTGGCGTGGATGTCGAAGGTGTCGCCGAGGATTTTCATGGAGAGGGCCGCACAGGCCAGGTGCCAGCTCGGCCGCACGTTGCCCCAGCGGGTCTTGACGTAGATCCCTTTCTTGAGCTCCGCGAGCGTCGAACGCTTGAGCAGCGTGAAGTCGACGGGGCTGTCCTTTTCATACTCGTCGAGTTCCGGGGTCTTGCCGGACTTCACCTTGTCGAGATCCACGTTGGAGAGCTTGCCGTAGTCATCGAGTTTGGAGATGTCGAAGTAGACGGAGCGAAGCTTTTCGTAGGCGTAGCCCTTCTCGACGAGTTTCTCCACGAGGCCGAGCATGGCTTCCACGTTTTCCTGCGCTCTCGGATAGGAGACGTCGTTGCGGATCCGGAGTGTTCCGGCCTCCCGGAGGAACTCGCTGAAGGCCCGCTTCGTGAATTCGCCGTGCTCAAGTCCCGCCCGCTCGGCTTCGGCAATCGTCTTGTCCGTGAGATCGACGATGTTGGTCGTGTGCTTGACCTTGTAGCCCTTGAACCCCAGGTACCGGACGATCAGGTCCGAAACGACAAAGCGCCGGTAGCTGCCGAGATGCGGCACGAGGTGGATCGAGGGGCCGGAGGACGTCATCCGGATCTCCTCGGCGCGAATGGGCTGGAAGAACTCCTTCTGCCTGGTCCGGACATTGTAGAACCGAAGCGTCGACTTCTCCTTGTCGGCGAAAAGCTCCGTCGAGAGGTAGCGCTCGGCGCTGTCGGGAAGGATGACGACGATGAGGCCCTCGCTGAGCTCCTTCGCCTTCTCGACGGCCACGTGCATGGCCGCCCCGCAGCTCATCCCGGCGAAAATCCCCTCCTCCCGCAGCAGCCTCCGGGCCATCTCGTAGGCGTCCTCGTCGAGAATGTTCACCGTCTCGTCGAGGCGGCTTCGGTCGAAGATCCCCGGGCGGTAGGACTCCTTCATGTTCTTCAGGCCCTGGATCCTGTGGCCCATGTAGGGTTCGACGCCGACGACCCGGATGTCGGGATTGTACTCCTTGAGGCGCTTCGCGCAGCCCATGGCCGTGCCGGAAGTGCCAAGGGTGGCCACAAACAGGGTGAGTTTCCCCCCGGTCTGCTGCCAGATCTCCACGGCCGTTCCGTGATAGTGGGCGGCAAGGTTGTCCTCGTTGTTGAACTGGTCGACGAGAAAGTACTTGTCGGGGTTTTCCCGCATGATGGAATAGGCTTCCTCGATGGCTCCGTCTGTTCCGAGGGCCGCGGGCGTGAATCGCAGCTCCGCCCCGAGGGCCTTGAGGATCTTCTTGCGCTCCTCGCTGGCCGCTTCGGACAGGGTGAGGCACAGGCGGTAGCCCTTGGCGGCGGCCACCATGGCAAGCCCGATCCCCGTGTTGCCGCTCGTCGCCTCGAGGATGATCTTGTCGTGCGTGAGCTCGCCCCGTTCCTCGGCCCGCTCGATCATGTAAAGGGCCGGCCGGTCCTTGACGGACCCTCCCGGGTTGAAGCTCTCGAGCTTCGCGTAAATCTTGACGTTTGGATTGGGGTTGAGCTTGCGGATCTCGACCAGCGGCGTGTTGCCGATGGTCTTGAGAACCCCCTCGAATCGTTCCCTCATGTCACCCCTCTACGAAAAAAGGGGTCGATCGTCACCGACCCCGGTGTTGCGTCCTTGATTGGCCTCGCCATGACACTGCGAAGCGAGGAAGTTATGAAGAGCGGAAGATCGGAGTGGATGGAAGATTTTTTCGTATCCGCTCTTCCTGACTTCCGATCTTCCTAACTTCTGCCCTTAAAAGGGCCGCCGCATAGCGGCGCTAGCTGTCGAATTTCGGAACGGGTATCTTCACAAACTCCACGCCCGCTTCGCGAAGCGTCTCCTCCTCCTTCTCTGTCGTGACCCCCCGGATGTTGCGCTTGCCTTCCTCCCCATGGTGGATCTTCAGGGCTACCTCGGCAAATCGCTCACCCACATCATCGAAGTTTTTCGAAACAAAGTCGTGAACCATCTCCAGCATCTTCATCGGCGAGACGTCGGCCAGATTCGCCTTGCGCTCCTTCAGCTCGCGGCTCTTGCCCATCACGGCAATGGTTGAGGGCATCATGACGACTTCCGAGCTGCCGCACAGGGGACAGGTGATCAGCTTCTGGGCCTTCTGCTGCTCGAAAGCCGCCAGGTCCTTGAACCAGCCCTCGAATTTGTGCTTTTTGTCACATTTGAGATCGTAAATGATCACAATGCTATCTCCCTGCGGCGGCATGTGTTTTTAACAGTACTCTACAGGCTTAGTAGCAAAAAACAATGGACTTTTAAAGACAAATTATATATCTTTGCGGCGTCGGGATGTGGCCCAGCCTGGTAG
>DIFQ01000018.1:0-24808 GCA_002419215.1 Syntrophaceae bacterium UBA5744 | reverse complement strand
GCCATCCCGACCATTTTTTTGCCCAAACAAAAAGCCCCGGCTCCTGATGGAGTCCGGGGCTCTTTCATTTCTTGAAATTTTCGCTACCTCGATGTCCTGGCTGACAGTTCAAAAGTGCCCGGACCCGAAAACGATTACGAAGTGAGGAAGTTATGAAGAGCGGAAGATCGGAGTGGATGGGGGATTTTTTCTTCTCCTATCCGCTCTTCCTCACTTCCGATCTTCCTATCTTCACGGACGTGACAGCTGCAGATGAAGGCAAGGCACATATAAGAATGCGCCTCCGGTCGACTGCCCTGTTAGCCGACGATGTTGCCGATCTGGAATATCGGCAGGTACATCGCCACGATCATCCCGCCGACGACTCCACCCAGAAAGACCATCAGCATGGGCTCGAGCATGGACGTCATGGCGCTGACGGCCGTCTCCACCTCGTCATCGTAGAAGTCGGCGATCTTGGAGAGCATGGAATCGAGCGACCCCGTCGCCTCGCCGACGGCGATCATCTGGACCACCATGGGCGGGAAAACGGAAGTTGCAGCCAGCGGCTCGGCGATCGTCTTTCCTTCGCTGATGTTCTTCCGCGTCTCCATGAGGGCCTTCTCGACGATCTTGTTGCCGGCGGTGCGGCTCACGATCTCGAGGCCGTCGAGGATGGGCACGCCGCTGGAGATCATGGTGGAGAGCGTCCTCGTGAACTTGGCGATGGCCACCTTCCGCATGAGCGGCCCGATCACGGGGGGCTTGAGAACCAGGCGGTCGAAGAGGTACCGCCCCTTGTCCGTCTGGTAGAAGCGCACGAGGGCCACAATGGCAATGATGAGCGCCCCGACGATGTAGAGTGAATTGTTCGTGACGAAGCTGCTCAGGTCGATGAGAGACTGCGTCAGGAAGGGAAGTTCCTTCCCCATCCCGGCGAAGATGCTCTGAAAGACCGGTACGACCTTGACGAGCAGCAGGGTGATGACGGCAAACGAAATGAAGAGGACGACGGCCGGGTACGTCATGGCCCCTTTGACCTTTCGCTTCAGCTTCATCGACTTTTCAAGATAAGTGGCCAGGCGGTTCAGAATCGTGTCGAGGATGCCGCCGGCCTCGCCCGCGGCAATCATGTTGATAAAGAGATCGTCGAAGACCTTCGGGTGCTTCCGCAGGGCGTCGGTGAGGGTAGAGCCCCCCTCGATGTCCTCCTTGATGGACCGGATGACCCTGGCAAAGGACTTGTTCTGTTCCTGTGCGGACAGGATGTCGAGGCACTGGATAAGTGGCAGACCCGCACTGATCATCGTCGAAAACTGGCGGGAAAAGATAACGACATCCTTCCCCTTGACGCTCCCCCGAAAAGGGATCATCTCCAGAAGATCCTTCGGTTTCTCTTTGACGCGGGTCGGTTTGAGACCCTGCCTGCGCAACTGGGTGCGAACGGCCGCCTCATTGATGCCTTCCGTCTCGCCTTTTTTGATCTCGCCGGCCCTTCCCTGGGCTACCCAAACATAAACTGCCATTTTCCTTCTCCTCGATGGTTCCGCTTTTTATATAGGGATATTTGAGACATCCATTTCCGGATCGGGACCCGCATACGGGACCGTGGCGCACATCCACTGCCTTTTCTTATGATCGGCATATTTGCTGTTTTCTTTATCCCGGTATGCCGTACTCATGAGAGACAAGGGGGCTTGCTGCAAAATCTAGCAAAATCGGTGCCATGGGGTGGAACGGGGGGAGACGTGAAAAGGCAGAAGTTAAGAAGCTATGAAGTTAAGAAGCTCGGAGAAACAGGAATCATGCGATTGGCCATCCGCTTCTCCAAACTTCAAAACTTCGCAACTTCCCAGCTTCCGCATCCGAGACGGATGCCTCCCCGCTCAACGGGGAGCCGATTCCCTGCGGATTTCGTGCAGGAGGATGCCGGCGGCGACCGACACGTTCAACGAGTCGACCTTGCCGAAGAGGGGAATGGAAAGAAGGACATCGCAGTGTTTTTTGACAAGCGGTCTCATCCCTTTGCCTTCACTGCCCATGACGAGACCCACGTCGCCCTCGAAACGGACCGATCCCACATCGCAGGGCGCGCCGGCATCGGTTCCGTAGATCCAGAATCCTTTTTCCTTCAAAAATTCAATAGCCTGGGTGAGATTGACGACCTGGGCGACCGGGATGTGCCCGGCGGCGCCGGCAGAGGCCTTGATGACGGCGGGGGTGATCCCGGCGGCACGGTCTCGGGGGATGACGACCCCGTTGGCGCCGAAGCATTGGGCCGTGCGGATGAGGGAACCGAGGTTCTGGGGGTCCTCGATCCCGTCGAGCAGGAGGACGAGGCTCGAAGGAAAGGCGGGATGGCGGTTTGCGATGATCTCCTCGAGGCCCGCGTAGGCAAACTCCGCGCAGAGGCACAGTACGCCCTGGTGGGCCGTGGTACCTGCCTGGCGGTCGAGGGCTTCACGCTTGTGGACCTCCACCGCAATTCCCCGGGCCGATGCCAGCCCGAGAATCTTTTTCACGTCCTCGCCTTTCCGCCCCTCGGCGAGAATGATTTTGCGGACATTGCCCCCTTCGATTCTGAGGATCTCCGAGACGGGATTGATGCCGTAGATGACTTGCATAATTCAGGGTATCGGGTACCGGGTCTAGGGTATCGGGAAGGAAACGGATTCTCTGGCTTTCACCTGAGGCCTGAAGCCTGATGCCTGAAGCCTTGTCTTTATTGCCTGTCCGCCAGTCCCAGGGCGATTTCCTCGACAATGCGGTCGGCCGCCTCGACGGGGTCCTTCGCCAGCCGGATGGGCCGGCCCACGACGATGTAGTCGGCGCCGTTGCGGATCGCCTCGCGGGGCGTGTCGATCCGTTTCTGGTCGTCCTTCTCCACCTCGCCGCCGCCCAGTCGGATGCCCGGTGTCACGATGGCAAAATCGGGGCCGCAGGCCCCGCGGATGGACAGGATATCCTGGGGTGAGGCCACCACACCGCCTGCACCGGCGCGGCATGCCGCGGCCGCAAGATGCGCTGCAAGCCCCTGGGTTGTCTGGTGAAAGCCGAGCTCGGAGAGGTCCCGGTCGTTGAGACTGGTCAGTACCGTAACGGCCAGGACGAGGGGTTTTTCCACTCCCGCCTCACGGGCCGTCTTCTCCACGGCCGATACGGTCTTCTCCATCATCTCCCGCCCCCCGAGGGCGTGGATGTTGAACATGGCAACGCCGAGCTTCACGGCCCCCTCGGCGGCCTTGGCCACCGTGTTGGGGATGTCGTGGAACTTGAGATCGAGGAAGACCCGCCCCCCCAAATCCTGGATTCGCCGGACGATCTCGGGTCCGAAGTGGGTGAAGGCCTCCTTGCCGACCTTGAAGACGCCGATGTGGCCCCGCAGGCGCTCGACCCAATGCAGGGTCTCGTCGATCCCGTCGCCCATGTCCAGGGCAAAGATGAGCCGCGAAAGGGCCTCCTTACTCGGAATCGTCCTCATCGCCGATGAACCCCATATCGTCGCCGATCTGCTTTGCCTGCTCTTCGACCCGGTCCAGAAGCTCCGGGTGGGAATATCTCACCTTGTTCGCAGCGATCTCGCGAAGAGACGTGACAACGGTCTTGTTGTCCCTGTTTTCCACCAGGGGCTGCGATCCCTTGAGAAGCTGGCGGGTCCGCTGCCCTGACAGGATCACGAGGGCAAAACGGTTTCTTGCTACTTTCAGCGCATCCTCTACGGTAACTCTTGCCATATTTACATGCCTCCCGATCGATCAAAGAAAGGTTTTATCTTCACCATCATGCGTTCACGCCTGCACGTTTCCGCCACATAGACGGACCGCAGACGCTCAATGGCCGCATCCAGCCGGTCATTCAGAATAATGTAATCATACCACACAATCTCGCGAATCTCACTGAGCGCGTTGTCGAAGCGCCGGCGGATCGTCTCCTCCGTCTCGGACCCTCTTCCCCGGAGGCGCCGCTCGAGTTCCTCGATGGAAGGGGGGATGACGAAGACGAATATGCCCCCCGGCCAGGCCCTCTTCAGCGCCCGGGCCCCGCGCGTGTCCACATCCAGCAGCAGGTCGTGGCCTTCCCTGAGGGCTCTCTCCATGGTTTCCCGTGAGGTCCCGTAGAGCTGACCGAAGTTCTCGGCCCATTCGATCAGGTCGCCGCGGTCGATCCGCTCGTGGAACTCCTTCTCGGTGACGAAGTGGTAGTCCTTTCCGTCCGTCTCCGCGGGCCGGGGCTGCCTCGTGGTCAGGGACACGGAAAAACGAAGCTGCGGGAACGACTCCAGCAGGGCCTTGCAGATGGAGGTCTTGCCCGATCCCGAGGGACCCGTCACCGCGATGAACATCCCTTCCAGGGGCGATCGGTTACTCGACATTCAGGGCCTGCTCCCTCATCTTGGCCAGTTCGCTCTTGAGTTCGATGACATCCTGCGCAATGGCGATGTCGTTGCTCTTGGAACCCAGGGTGTTCACCTCCCGGCCCATCTCCTGGAGCAGGAAGTCGAGCTTTCGCCCGATGGCATCGTGCCCCTGGAGGAGCTTTTCCATCTGGCCGATGTGGCTCTCGAATCGAACGATCTCCTCGGTGACGTCGCTCTTCTCGGCCAGGAGGGCCACCTCCTGGCTCAGGCGCACGGGGTCCATCTCGAGGCCGTCCGTCAGTTCGCGTATCCGCTCCTGGAGCCGCTGTTTGGTTTCGAGGACGGTCCGGGGCGCCCGGGCCTTCGCCGAGTCGAGATGGCGCGTCAGGGTATCGAGCCGCGCCAGAAAATCCTTTTTCAGGACTTCGCCTTCCACCTGGCGCATCCGGATGAGGGCATCGAGGGCCTCATCGAGGGTCTTCTGGAGTCCCCCCCAGGCCGCCGCCGGATCGAAGCGGGTCTCCGAGGGGACGAAGATCTCCTTGAACCGGACGAGGGTCCTCAGATCGATCTCTTCCCTGAGGTTCAGTTCCTCTTTGATCCTCACGAGCAGGGAGTGGTAATTCCGGAGCAGGGGCACGTTGAGGCTGTACTGGACCCCGTTGTCCGGTCCCGAGTCCGCGTCGGCCTGGACGCTGATCTCGATACGCCCCCGGAAGATCCGCTCGCCCACCCTTTTTTTGATTTCCACTTCCAGGGGGGAGATGGCATTGGGCAGGCGTGTGATGATCTCGATGTAGCGATGATTGAGCGATTTGATCTCGATGATCCACTTGCGCCCTTCGATCTGCGCTTCCGCCCTGCCGTAACCGGTCATGCTGAGCATGGTCAATCTCCTGGCTGAAGGCAAAGGGCGAAGGGCAAAGGGTTGAAGAATAAAACCATTCGTCCCTTTTGCCTTTAGCCTTTTGCCTGCTTTAATTGAATCATATATCGCTTCCGCAGCCCGTTGAGCATCCCGATCGTCTGCTCCGAGCGGTAGTCGGGATAGGTCCATTCGAGAGGCCGGTAGGTTTCCTTCCGGTACTCGAGCGTCAGGTCTGCGTAGATGCCCTGCCCGAGGTACGGCCGGTGGGAAAAACCCTTCCCGGTGGCAAGGATGAAATGCTGTTTTGCCACGTAACCCGGGTCGACATTGACCTGCCTTGCCCCTCCCCCGGAGAGCTGACTCTCCAACGCATTGGTCTCGAGCTTGATCGCCGGAAGCTCTTCCGGCCCGATCAGTCCGCCAAAGGCGATGAAACGCCGGACGAGGGTCGGACCCATCTCGGCGGCGTAGTAGTTCGTGTAGGCGAAAGGGAGGATCTCGCTCACATAATCGGGATCCCCATGGCGCTCGGCCAGTTTCCGGATGACCGCCTCCAGCAGGCACGCATCCCCGGCGAGCACGCTCACGAACAACTTCACCGGCTCGGGCATGCGCGGCTTGCTCAACTCCCTCTCTACCTCGTCTATACCCTGTTGCTCTTTTTAAGCCCGGCTGCGGTGCCGCGCGAGGCTGCAGGCCACAGGCTACAGGCTACAGAAAAAGGGGCAAGCAGGACTGTTCTGTTGCCTGTTGCCTGTTGCCTGTTGCCTGTAGCCTGTAGCCTATACCACGCGTTTCAATTCCGCCGGCGACACCGTGGCCGTGCCGATCTTGCCCACGACGACCCCTGCAGCCTTGTTGGCCATGTAGGCCGCTTCCCGGAAAGAGGCCCCGGAGGCAAGCGACAGGGCAAAAATGCCGATGGCCGTGTCCCCCGCGCCGGTCACATCGAACACTTCCTTCGCCTCGGCAGGGATGTGGAAGTCCCGCCCCCCGCGCTCGAAGAGGTCCATGCCCGCCTCGCCGCGCGTGATGAGAACCGCCCGGAACCCGTATTGTTTCAGGATTTCCCGACCGATGCGGGCGATCTCGGCCTTCCGGCCCTCATTGAGTTCGTGGGTGTTTTCGACGCCCACGGCACGGCCCGCCTCGTGATGGTTGGGCGTGATCACGTCGAAGTCCCGGTATACCACGAAGTCGTTTCGCTTCGGGTCCACGCAGACGGGGATTCGGCGGCCCGACACGGCCCGGCGGATCCCGTCGAGAAGGCTCTCCGAAACGATACCCTTGTTGTAATCGGAGATCACAATGGCCTGGAGCTCGTCCAGGATGGACGTGACATAGTGGACGATGCGGTCGACGCTGCCTGGCTGGACGGCGTGCCGGCTCTCCCGGTCGTAACGGACCATCTGCTGCCCGTGGGCGACGATCCTCGTCTTCACCGTCGTGGGCCGCTCGCCTTCCTGCACGAGCCCGTCCGTGTCGACATTCATCTGCTGCAGCTTGGCCTTGAGCCAGTCCCCCATCCCGTCCGAACCGATGACCCCCGCGACGGCAACGTGGCCGCCCATGGCGTGGATGTTGCTCACCACGTTTCCCGAACCGCCCATCATGAGGTTCTCCTTCGTCACCTCCACGACGGGGACAGGGGCCTCGGGCGAGATCCTGGAGACCTTGCCCCAGATAAAGTGATCCACCATGAGATCCCCGATGACGAGCACCCTCGATGAAGAGTACTGACCGATGATCTCCAGGGCCCTCTTCCGGCTGACCGGCCTCTTTATTGTTCTATCCACTGCCTCTTATATCCTTAATCCAGTGCCTGGAAACAAAGCCCCCACATGCCATTACGAAGTGAGGAAGTTATGAAGAGCGGAAGCTCGGCGTGGAGGAAAGATTCTTTTCCTGTCCGCTCTTCCTCACTTCTGATCTTCCGATCTTCGCGGTCATCCTGCTTCGATCAAAAACGAAGGCACATGCCCGGATACCCTTCCGGTCAACGGATGGCTATCGCACCTTGCTCCGGAAGTACGGCAGCACCTGATGCAATCCCTCGTCCAGGGAGACCTTCGGCTCCCAGCCCAGCAGGCGCCTTGCCTTCCCGATGTCGGGCCGCCGGACCTTCGGGTCGTCCTCGGGCAGTTCCCGGTAGACGATCCGGCTCTTCGAGCCGGTGACCTCCAGGACCCGGTGCGCAAGTTCCAGAAGCGTGATCTCGTCGGGGTTGCCCAGGTTGACCGGATAGGCCTCCTCCGAGCCGAGGAGCCGGTAGATCCCTTCGACGAGATCGTCGACAAAGCAGAAGCTCCGCGTCTGGGTGCCGTCGCCGAAAACGGTCAAATCCTCCCCCCTGAGACTCTGGCCCATGAAGGCGGGAAGCGCCCGTCCGTCCTCGAGACGCATCCGGGGGCCGTAGGTGTTGAAGATCCGCACGATCCGGGTCTCGACACCGTGATAGCGGTGATAGGCCATGGTCATGGATTCGGCAAACCGCTTTGCTTCGTCATAGACGCCCCGGGGCCCCACGGGATTCACGTTGCCCCAGTAGTCCTCGGCCTGCGGATGGACGAGCGGGTCGCCGTAGCACTCCGACGTCGAGGCCAGGAGGAACCGCGCCTTCTTGGACAGTGCCAACCCCAGGGCCTTGTGGGTTCCCAGAGAGCCCACCTTGAGGGTCTGGATGGGCATTTTCAGATAATCGATCGGGCTTGCCGGTGAGGCAAAGTGAAGGATGTTGTGAAGCTCTCCGTCGACATGGAGGAAATTCGTCACATCGTACCGGATGAAGCTGAAGCGCTCATGACCCAGGAGATGCGATATGTTTTCCATATTCCCGGTCGAGAGGTTGTCGATGCAGATGACCTCATGACCCTTTTCGATCAGGTAATCGCAAAGATGGCTTCCCAGAAAGCCCGCACCGCCCGTGATCAATGTCCGTTCCATGGAACCGTGAAGCAACCTTCCGATCAGCGTTATGCTTAAAGGAGGGGAATATTATTACTAGATGCCTGTTTTGTCAACGCTTTTCTTCCCCGGGACCTCCGCGGCGCCCCTGCGAGGCCTGGCAAACCGACCCGGCCTGCCCATGGGCCGGCCGAAAACATTCTTGACACATCGGTAAAAAAAATATAGTGAAATTCACTTTGTTCCTGCAGGTCGGGGCAAAATAACAACTCAGAACAAGCACTTCCGGGGACGGATGATGGATGACAGTGATCTCTTCAAGGTGAGACGGGAAAAAATCGAGGCGCTCGCCGCTTCGGGGGTCGAGACCTACCCCAACGACGCGAAAGTGACCCACCTCTCCAGGCAGATACTTGACGCCTACGGACAGATGGACAACGAGGCCCTGGAAAAGGTGGAGGAACGGTTCGCCATTGCCGGGCGGATCATGGCAATCCGGAATTTCGGCAAGGGGGCCTTCATCGCAGTCCAGGACCGGAAGGGGCGGATCCAGGTCTTCATCCGCAAGGACAAGGTGGGCGACGAGGTCTTTGCCCTTTTCAAGAGCCTCGACGTGGGCGATATCGTCCATCTCACCGGCCGCATCTTCAAAACCCGCACGGGGGAGCTCACCATCGAGGCCGAAGGGCTTCGGCTGCTCACCAAGTGTCTCCGGCCCCTGCCGGAAAAATGGCACGGGCTGACCGATGTGGAGATCCGCTACCGCAAGCGCTATCTCGATCTCACCGTGAACCCGAAGGTGAAGGAGGTCTTCGAGGCGCGCAGCCGAATCATCCAGTTCATCCGCACGTTCCTGCACGACCGGGATTTCCTCGAGGTGGAGACCCCCATGATGCAGCCCATGGCCGGGGGGGCCATGGCAAAGCCCTTCAAGACGCACCACAACGCGCTCGGGCAGGACCTTTACCTGCGGATCGCGCCGGAGCTCTACCTCAAGCGGCTCGTCGCGGGGGGAATGGAGCGGGTCTTCGAGCTCAACCGCAATTTCCGCAACGAGGGCGTCTCGACGCTGCACAACCCCGAGTTCACCATGATGGAATTCTACATGGCATACGCCACATACGAGGATCTCATGACGCTCACCGAGGAGCTCATCTGCGGGCTGGTGCTCGAGATCTTCGGGACCCTGAAGGTCACCTACCAGGGCACCGAACTCGACTTCACGCCGCCCTGGACACGGGTGAGCGTCAAGGAGGCCCTGGTGAAGTACGCAGGCCTCGACCCCGCCGGCCTCGAAGACCGGGAAAAGGCTGTACGGGAGGCCGAGAAGCGGGGGATCCTGTTCGAGGGCAAAGAGCCCATCGGGAAGGTCCTCATGGGAATTTTCGACGAGGTCGTGGAGCAAAAGCTCATCCAGCCCACCTTCGTGACCCAGTACCCGCTGGAAGTTTCTCCGCTCTCACGGAAAAACAGCCGCAACCCGGAATTCGTGGACCGCTTCGAGCTTTACATCCATGGCCGGGAGATCGCCAACGCCTTCTCCGAGCTCAACGACCCCGCGGACCAGAAAAACCGCTTCCTCATGCAACTCGAGCAGCGTGAAGCCGGGGATGAGGAGGCACACGGGATGGACGAGGACTACATCATGGCCCTGGAGTACGGAATGCCGCCCACGGCGGGCGAAGGGATCGGGATTGACCGCCTGGTCATGCTGCTGACGGACTCCCCGTCGATCCGGGACGTGATCCTCTTTCCCCACATGCGCCGCCGGGATGCGGGAGAGCCATCCAAGACGGAAGGCGACGAGGAAACGAAGCGAAGTTAGGAAGATCGGAAGAGCAGAAGAGCGGATGGATCTCTTTTCCTTTTTCTCCGCTCTTCCTCGCTTCCTCACTTCCGCTCTTCACTCACACGGAAACTTCCGACACCGGTAAAGAGACCCCCGGTCATAAGTCTTGCAAGCCATATAAGGAAGGGTTACACTCCTACCCGTTATGCCCTACGAATTGTTCGTCAGCCTCCGGTACCTCCGGGCCAGAAGGAAACAGGTCTTCGTTTCCATCATCACCTTCATCTCCATGGCGGGCATCCTGCTGGGGGTGGCGGCGCTCATCATCGTGCTCGCCGTGATGAATGGCTTCGAGAAGGAGCTTCGGGACAAGATCCTGGGGATCAACGCCCACATCATCCTCATGGAGTACACGGGCCCCATGAAGGATCACGAACGCATCAAGGCGGAGATCGCCGGCATACCCGGCGTCGTGGCCTCGACGCCCTTCATTTACACTCAGGCCATGATCAAGAACGGTGACAGCGTCAGCGGCATCGTGCTGCGGGGCCTCTCGCCGGGGGATGCCCGGGACGTGATCAACCTGGGCCGCATGATGGAAGGACGCATCGAGAACCTTTCGGCGCAGGGACGCTCGGAGATGCGGCTTCCGAAACCCCTGGCCGATGTCCCCGGCATCGTGCTCGGCAAGGAGCTGGCGCGCCACATGGGCGCCTTCCTCCACGACACGGTCCACATCGTTTCCCCCCAGGGGATCGCCACCCCCATGGGGATGGTGCCCCGGATGAAGAAGTTCGTCGTCGTGGGCATCTTCGAGTCGGGGTTCTACGAGTACGACTCGACGCTGGCCTACATCGCGCTTGCCGACAGCCAGGAGTTTCTCGGCCTGGGCGACCAGGTCACGGGCATTGAAATCAAGATCAACGACATCTACCAGGCAAGGGAGATCGCCGGGGCGATCGAGAAGAAACTGGGCTACCCGTTCTGGGCGAGGGACTGGATGAAGATGAACCGCAACCTCTTCGCGGCCCTTCGACTGGAGAAGCGGGTGATGTTCATCATCGTGGGCCTCATCGTGCTCGTGGCAGGCTTCAACATCATCTGCACGCTGATCATGGTCGTCATGGAGAAGACGAAAGACATCGCCATCCTCAAGTCCATGGGCGCCTCGGCGAAGAGCATCATGAAGATCTTCATGCTCCAGGGGGTCGTCATCGGGGGCATCGGGACGCTTCTGGGAACCGTCCTGGGGCTCACGGTCGCCTGGAACATCGGGCCCATCACCCGGTTCATCGAGAATCTCTTCGGGTTCAAGATCCTGCCCGGGGACGTCTACTACCTGAGCGAGCTGCCGGCGCTGGTCAACTACGAGGATGTGGCGATCATCGTCGCGGGCAGCATCCTCGTCAGCCTGTTGGCGACGATCTACCCGGCCCGGAATGCATCCAAGCTTGATCCCGCGGAGGCAATCCGGTATGAGTAAGTCGGCAGGCGGCCGGATCGAGATCCGGAATCTCAGCAAGACGTACATGATGGACGGCACCCGGATCGACGCCCTGAAGGGGGTCAACCTCGACATCGCCCGGGGCGACTCGCTTGCCATCCTCGGCGTCTCGGGGGCGGGCAAGAGCACGCTGCTGCACATCCTGGGTACGCTGGATCACCCGACGGAGGGGACATTCCTCTACGACGGCATGAGCATCTTCGAGTGGGACGAGAGAAAGCTGGCGGACTTCCGCAACCGCAAGGTGGGCTTCGTCTTCCAGTTCCACCACCTGCTGCCGGAGTTTACGAGCCTCGAGAACACCATGATGCCGGCGCTCATCGCCGGGATGACGCGCAGCGAGGCGCGCAGGAAGGCCGAGGCCATCCTCGACGAGGTGGGGCTCACGGAGCGAAGGGCCCACAAGCCCGGCGAGCTCTCGGGCGGCGAGCAGCAGCGGGTGGCCGTGGCAAGGGCCCTCGTGATGGAGCCCGAGATGCTTCTGGCCGACGAGCCGACGGGCAACCTCGACTCGGAAACGGGCACCAGGATCCACGAGATGCTCGTGAACCTGAACCGCACCCGGGGGATCACGCTGATCGTGGTCACCCACAACCAGTCGCTGGCAGACCGCATGTCACGCTGCATCGGGCTTCGTGACGGAAAAATCGTGAAGGGTGAGTGACATGAAACGACCCGGAAAGACCTTCGCCCTGGCCCTGCTGCTCTTCGCCTGCCTTCTGGCCTCCCCGTTCGAGGCCGCGGCGCAGAGGATCGCCGTCTTCCCCTTCGACGTCTACAGCGAGCGGGATGCGACCCTGCTGCGCAATGCCATCTACAACAGCATGACCCTGGAGATCGGCAAGATCCGCACGATCCAGATCATCCCGCGGGAGCAATTCGCCCCGCTCGTCAGCGGAAAGAAGGCCGACGAGGCGCTGGCGCTGTCCGTCGGAAAGCAGATCCGGGCCGACTACGTGATCGTCGGAAGCCTCACCCAGCTCGGCAACCGCGTGAGCCTCGACGCCAAGATCGTCACCGTGGAAACGGGCGCCGCGATCACGGGTCTCTTCGCCCAGGGCGCAGGGATCGAGAACACGGGGTCCTTCGCGGCGCAGCTCGCCCGGGATATCCTCGCCAGGGTTTCCGGAAAGCAGGTTATCGCCCGGATCGACCTGACGGGCAACCGCCGGATCGAAAACACCGTCATCTACAACGTGATCAAGAGCGCGAAGGGCAAAATCTACTCCGAGGAGGACCTCTCGTCCGACATCCGGGCCATCTACCGGACGGGCTACTTCACGGACGTGAAGGTCGATGTGACCGATGCCACCGACGGAAAAGCGATCACCTTCATCCTGGAGGAACGCCCCTTCGTCAACGACATCCGGATCAAGGGAAACGACGCCGTCAAGTCCGACGACATCCGCGGGGTCCTTTCCTTCAAGGTCAAGCAGGCCTATAACCCGGACCGCGTCAAGGCCGACACGGACAAGATCAAGGCTCTCTACGACGACAAGGGTTACTACAATGCCGAGATCTCCTTCTCCACCGAGAAGGTCAGGGACCGGGACGTCAACGTCATCATCGGCATCAAGGAACACGACCAGCTCTACGTGAAGAGTATCGACTTTGCCGGCAACCAGGCCTTCACGAACAAGGAGCTGAAGGGCCTCCTGGAGACTTCCGAATGGAGCATCTTCTCCTTCATCACGGACTCGGGCGTCCTGAAGAAGGAAAAGCTCCGGGAGAGCCTCAACCGCGTCAAGGTCTTTTACATGAACAACGGCTACATCCAGGCCCAGGTGGGCGAGCCGGAGATCACCCACGACAAGAAGTGGATCTACATCCGCATCCCCGTCTCGGAAGGCAAGCAGTTCAAGGTCGGCAAGGTGGAGATCACGGGCGACACGATCTCGGTGCCGAGAGAGGAGCTCCTCGACAAGCTGAACATCAAGAAGAAGGACTACTACGACCGGGAAGCCATCTCGAAAGACCTCGATTACCTGACGCGGATGACGCACAATGACGGCTATGCCTACGCCGAGATCAACCCCAAGACCCAGACGAAAGAGGCCGAGCAGAAGGTCGACATCACCTACGACATCAAGAAAGGAAACCTCGTCTACTTCAACCGGATCAACATCGCCGGCAACACGAAGACACGCGACAAGGTCATCCGCAGGGAGTTGGCCTTCACGGAAGGGGATCTCTACAACAGCGACAAGTTGAAGAACAGCTACGCCCGGCTCGGCCGGCTCCGCTTCTTCGAAGAAGTGAACTTTCAGACCGCCAAAGGGCCCGAGGAGAACCTGACGGACATCAACATCAGCGTCAAGGAGCGCCCCACGGGCCTGTTCTCGATCGGCGCAGGCTACAGCGGCCAGGACGGCGCCATGTTGATGGCCCAGATCGCCCAGCAGAACCTCTTCGGCCGTGGCCAGAACCTGAGCCTCCAGGGGGCCCTGGGAACGGAAAATAGCACGATCAACCTGTCCTTCACCGAACCGTATCTCTTCGACCTTCCCCTCTGGATGAAGACGGACCTCTGGAAAATGTACCAGGAGTACGACACGTACTACCTCGACTCGACGGGGGCTGCGATCACGTTCGGCTACCCCGTCTGGGAGAGGGTCGTCGGCTACATCGGTTACCGGTATTCGGTGAACGACGTGACGGACGTCCTGCCCACGGCCTCCCAGACGATCAAGGATCAGGAGGGCGAGACGACCACGAGCGCCATCCTGCTGGCCCTGTCCCGCGACACGACGGACGACCAGATGTTCCCGACGTCGGGCAGCCGCCACCGGATCGACGCCAACCTGGCAGGGACCTTTCTCGGCGGCGACAACTCCTTCGGGAAATACAATTACGGCTCGTCGTGGTTCTTCAAGGTCCCGCCCTTCAACGAAGACCTCGTCTTCTCGCCCCGCTTCCGCATCGGCTACATCCAGGCCTTCGAGGGAAAGGAAATCCCGGTCTGGGAGCGCTACATCCTCGGGGGGATCAACTCCCTGAGGGGCCTGAAGGACATAGGGCCGCGCGACCCCGTGTCGGGCGACATCCTCGGCGGCGACAGGATGCTGCTCTTCAACTTCGAGTTCGTCTTCCCCATCCTCAAAAACGCCGGCATGAAGGGGGTCATCTTCTTCGATACGGGCAACGCATGGAACAACGAGTACGACCTGGGGGACATGCGGAAAACGACGGGGGCCGGCATCCGCTGGTACTCGCCCGTCGGGCCGCTGCGCCTCGAGTGGGGCTATGTGCTGGACCGCAAGGAAGGGGAGCCGTCCTACCGCTGGGACTTCACGATGGGGTGGATGATGTAGAAAACGGGCTTAGGGCATAAGGCGAAGGGCTAACGGACATCAAGAATAAAATCTTGTTCCCTGTTGCCTTTAGCCGTAAGCCCTTTGCCCTTAGCCCATTATTTTTCAAGGAGAACGATAAAATGAAAAAACGCACGATTCTCATCGGCATCCTGGCTGTGGCGCTTGTTCTGGTCATGGCGGGAACGTCAGCAGCCCAGAAGATCGGCTTCATCAACATGCGCGCGATCATCTCTCAATCCGATGCCGGCAAAAAGGCCGAGGTCGAGTTCAAGAAGACCGTCGAAAAAAAGAAGTCCGAGATTGCCAGGAAGGAAGAGGAACTCAAGAGGATGAAGGACGAGCTCGAGAAGCAGAAATCGGTGCTCACGGCGGAGGCCTACCGGGAAAAGGAGGCGAGCTACCAGGTCAAATTCAGGGACTATCAGAGGCTCGTCCAGGATGCCAACGAAGAACTGGGCAAGAAGGAGCAGTCCCTCACCGCCTCGATGATCCCCGAAATCATCAGGGTCGTCGAACAGGTGGGAAAGCAGGGCAACTACGATGCCATCCTAGACCTCAACAATCCCATCATCGTTTACCACGACAAGCAGGACAACCTGACGAAGAAGATCATCGAGGAGTTCAACAAGGGAGCCGGCAAGTCGACCTCCGCCCCCGCCAAGGGGAAGAAGTAAGGCGCCGGACAACGGCAGGGGACACCCATGGGGAAGACACTTTCCGAGATCGCCGCGTTTCTCCAGGCAACCGTCGTGGGAGACGGCGCCGTCGAGATCCGCGACATCAAGGGATTGGATGAGGCGGGCGAGGGGGACCTCACGTTCCTCGCCAACCCGAAGTACCGCAAGAAGATCGCCACGACGGCCGCCTCGGCGATCCTGGTGTCGGCGCCCGTCGAAGGGACGGGGAAAAACTTCATCGTCGTGAAGGACCCCTACGCCGCGCTGGCCAGACTGCTTGCGCTCTACTACCCCGAGGAGCCGGATTTCCAGGGGGTAAGCCCGGAGGCCTTCATTCACCCCGCAGCCGTCGTGGCGGAAGGGGCGACCGTCTACCCGGGGGCCTACGTGGGAAAAGGCGCCCGGATCGGCCGCAACACCGTTCTGTACCCCGGCGTCCACATCGGCGCAGGCGCCGTTGTGGGCGAGGATTCCATCCTGTACCCCAATGTGTCGGTCTATCGCCGCTGCCTCATCGGCAGCCGCGTCATCCTTCACGCGGGGGTCGTCGTGGGAAGCGACGGGTTCGGGTTTGCCAACCCGGGCATCGAGAACCGCAAGGTCCCCCAGGTGGGGATCGTGCAGATCGATGACGACGTGGAGATCCAGGCCAACACGACGATCGACCGGGGCACCCTCGGCAGGACCTGGATCCAGCGGGGCGCCAAGATCGACAATCTCGTCCAGATCGCCCACAACGTCGTGATCGGCGAGAATTCGATCATCGTGGCCCAGGTCGGCATCTCGGGAAGCACCCGGCTCGGCAAGCGCGTCATCATCGGCGGCCAGGCGGGGCTGGTCGGCCACGTCCAGATCGGCGACAACGTCATGATCGCAGCGCGGGCGGGCGTCAACAAGGACATCCCCGCTTCGCGGATCATGTCCGGCAGCCCGGCCATTCCCCACACGGACTGGCTGAGGCTTAGCGCCCACATCCAGCGCCTGCCGGAGATGCACAAGACCGTCATGGAACTCAAGAAGAAAATAGAAGAACTGGAAAAAAAACTCAAACCCTGAAAACCCCCGGCAATAAAGGGGAACGGCAGGGTCAGCATCCCTGTGATCGGCCCTTTGCCTTAAGCCTTTTGCCTTGAGCCCGTGAAGGAAAACCACATGAAGATCCATCCAACCGCCGTCATATCGCCCGACGCAAAGATCGCCGAGGGCGTCGAAGTAGGCCCCTTCAGCGTGATCGGGCCCAGCGTCACGATCGGAAAGGGAACGGTCATCGGCTCCCATGTCGTCATCCAGAGCCACACGGACATCGGGGAGAGCAACCGCATCTTCCAGTTCGCCTCCGTCGGCGCCCCGCCCCAGGACCTCAAGTACCGGGGCGAGGAGACGCGCGTCGTCATCGGCAACAACAACACCATCCGGGAGTTCGCGACGATCAACCGTTCCACGACGGCCGATATCGGCGTGACCCGGATCGGCAACAACAACCTCATCATGGCCTATTGCCACGTGGCCCACAACTGCCTGCTCGAGAACAACATCGTCATGGCCAATGCGGCCAACCTGGCCGGTCACATTCACGTCGAGAGCTTCGCCATCATCGGAGGGCTGACCGGCATCCACCAGTTCTCCCGGATCGGGCAGCACTGCATCATCGGCGGGGCATCGGCGGTGACGAAAGACGTCCCGCCCTATGTGACGGCGGCGGGCAACTACGCGTCCCTCTACGGTCTCAACCTGATCGGCCTGAAACGCAGGGGCTTTTCCGAGGAAACGATCGCCGCCCTGAAGAAAGCCTACAAGATCTTCTTCCGCTCGTCGCTCACCGTGGCAAAGGCCATCGAGAAGGCCCGGGCCGAAGTGCCCGATCTGCCCGAGGTGAGGACCTTCGTAGGGTTCATCGAGCAGTCGAAGCGGGGCGTGACGCGCTGAAGACTGGCAACCCGGGAGAAGCCTTGCTGATTGCCAAAATGTTGTTCCCCGACGGGCCCGACGAAGTTAGGAAGCTAAGAAGTGAGGAAGAGCGGAGTGGATTGATTCTTTTTTCCTAACTTCCGATATTCTTAACTTCCGCTCTTCGTTTCCAATAGCCTGCAACGTTTCAGGGAGTCTCGGAACATAGATACGCTATGAGTAAGCCGATACGAGTGGGGGTAGTGGGGATCGGGCATCTCGGGAACTACCACCTCCAGAAATACCAGAAGCTGGAAAACGTCCGGATCGTCGGCGTCGCCGACGTCGACCGGTCGAAAGCCGACAAGGCCGCAGCGGCGTTCGGGTGCACGGTCTTTTCCGATCACCGAGAGCTCGTGGAGCGCGTGGACGCCGTGAGCATCACCGTCCCCACCCGGGACCACCACGCCGTGGCAAAGGACTTCCTGGCCGCCGGGAAGGACGTGCTGCTGGAAAAGCCGTTCACGGCCACCCTCGAGGAGGCCGACGATCTCATCGGACTCGCCGCAGCAAAGAGCCTCGTCCTGCAGGTCGGCTTCATCGAGCGCTTCAACCCGGCCATCGTCGCCCTCGACAAGGTGATCCGCAAGCCCCTCTTCATCGAATCGCACCGCCTGCACCCCTTCGTCGAGCGGGGCACCGACGTGGACGTCGTCCTGGACCTCATGATCCACGACCTGGATCTCATCCTCCACTACGTCCGCTCGCCGATCCGGAACGTGGAGGCCGTGGGCGTGTCGGTGCTCTCTGAACAGGTCGACATCGCCAACGTGCGTCTCACCTTCGAAAACGGCTGCGTGGCCAACATCACCGCAAGCCGTGTCACCCTCAAGCACATGCAGAAGCTGCGTTTCTTCGGTCTCGAGGGCTACCACTCCATCGACTTCAACAAGCGAGAGGTCGTCTCGCTGGCGCGCAGGCAGAAGGAGGGGGGAAAGATGGAGATCGGGCTCAATGACGTCAGGGTCAGCCAGTACGACCCCCTCGAGGAGGAGATCCGGGCCTTTGTCGACTGCGTGGCCCGCCGCACCGAGCCGCGTGTTTCGGGCCTCGAGGCCCGGAAGTCCCTGGAGCTGGCCCTGCTCATCAACGAGAAGATGAAAACGGGCAAGGACCTCAGACTATGATCCCCATGGTGGATTTGCGAAGGCAGTACCTCCAGCTCAAAGAGGAGATCGACGCGGCCGTCCTCGGCGTCCTGGACTCGACCCAGTTCATCCTGGGGCCGAACGTCTCGGAGCTCGAGACCGAGGTGGCCCGCTATCACGGCGTGCCGCACGCCATCGGGGTGGCCAACGGCACCGATGCGCTGCTGCTGGCGCTGCGGGCCCTCGGGATCGGCGCAGGCGACGAGATCATCACGACGCCCTTCACCTTCATCGCCACGGCGGAGGTGGCGGGACTGCTGGGCGCCGTTCCCGTCTTCGTCGACGTCGACCCGAATACCTTCAACATCGACCCGGCACTCATCGAGAAGGCCGTCACGAAACGGACGAAGGCCCTCATCCCCGTCCATCTCTTCGGCCAGCCCTGCGACATGGACCCCATCCTCGCCGTGGCGAAGCAGCACGGCCTGAAGGTCATCGAGGACTGCGCCCAGGCCTTCGGCGCCCGCTACAAGGGCCGGGTCGTGGGAACCCTGGGCGATGCGGCCTGCTTCAGCTTCTTCCCGAGCAAGAACCTCGCCTGCTACGGCGACGGCGGAATGGTCATCACGGGCGATGCCGCAACGGACGCCACCCTGCGGATGCTGCGCAACCACGGCAGTTCCGTCCGGTATTATCACGACCTGCTGGGCTACAACAGCCGCCTCGACGAGGTCCAGGCAGCCGTCGTCCGCGTCAAACTCAAGCGCATCGACGCCTTCAACGAGGGGCGGCGGCGGGCCGCCGCGCTCTACCGGATGCACATCCGGAGAAACGACGTCACCCTGCCTTCCGAAGCGGAAGGCTGCCATCACGTCTACCACCAGTTCACCGTCCTCACGGACCACCGGGAGCAGCTCCAGGAGGCGCTTTCGCGGTCGGGCATCGCCAGCGCCGTCTACTACCCGGTCCCGCTGCACCGGCAGGAAGTCTTCCGGGACAGCCCGAGCCGTCACGGGGCTTTCCCGGTGAGCGACCGTCTCGCCGCACGGGTCCTGTCGCTTCCCATGTTCCCGGAAATCACGGAGGACGAGATCCTCGCGATCAGCGGCGTGATCAATGGTTCGGCCTGAGATGGAAAAACCGAGAACCGTGATGATCGTGGCGGGCGAGGCCTCGGGAGACCTTCACGGGGCGCATCTCGTCCGCGAGATGAAGGCCCTCGACCCGTCGCTTGCCTTCTGCGGCGTGGGCGGACAGCGGCTCGAGGCCGAAGGGGTCCGCCTCGTGGCCCGGTCCTCCGAGATGGGCGTTGTGGGCTTCACGGAGGTCTTCTCCAAGCTCCGCCTCATCGCCGGGGTCTTCTTCCGGCTTCGCAGGATGCTGCGCGAAGAGAAGCCGGACCTGCTCATCCTCATCGACTACCCCGACTTCAACCTGCCGCTCGCCTCGGCGGCCCGGCGCGCAGGCGTCAGGGTCTTCTACTACATCAGCCCCCAGGTCTGGGCGTGGAGAAAGAACCGGATCGAGCGCATCCGGCGCGTCGTGGACCGCATGGCCGTGATCCTGCCCTTCGAAGCGGCCATCTACGCGGAAAAGGGGGTTGACGTCGAGTTCGTGGGGCACCCCCTGCTGGACACGGTGAAGCGAACCCGTTCCCGCAAGGAGGCCCTGGAGGCCTTCGGCCTGCGCGATGCCTGGCCCATCGTGGCGCTTCTGCCCGGGAGCCGCGAAAAGGAGGTCCTGAGCCTTCTTGCCGAAATGCTCGGCGCCGCCGAGATCCTCGCCCGCGACTTCGCAGATGCCCAGTTCGTGCTCCCCCTGGCCGAGACGGTGGACCCGGGGCTGGTCCAGGGAATCCTGGGGCAGCAGGCCGTCCCGGTGAGCGTCCTGCCGGGGCAAATGTACGACGCCGTCGGCATTTCGGATGCAGCCATCGTGGCCTCCGGAACGGCGACCCTGGAGACGGCCCTCCTTCAGACACCGATGGTCATCACGTACAAGATTTCGCCGCTCACCGCCGCCGTCGGCAAACGGCTCGTCCGGGTCCGGCACATCGGCCTCGTGAACATCATCGCCGGCAAGACCGTCGTGCCCGAACGGGTCCAGGACGACGCGACGGCGGAAAAGCTGGCGGCGGAGGTCAAGGCGATCCTTTCCGACCGGCAGCGCTCCGATGCCATCCGGGGCGAACTCGCAGGGATCCGGCAGAAGCTGGGCGAGCCCGGCGCCTCGCTCCGGGCGGCAAAGCTGGCCCTGGGACTGATGAAAACGGGGTCCAGGGTCCGGGGTGCAGGGTACAGGGCGGAAGGGGAAAAGACTTGACCCCGGAAATGATCCTGCATACATTCAGCCTGATGCCCGAGGCCTGAAGCCTGGAGCCCGTTTTCATATGAAACTCTATCTGCGACTCCTTCGACTCGTTAAACCGCACACGCCGAGGTTTGTCCTGGCGATGCTGTGCATGGCCGTGGTGGGCGCCGCGACCGCCGCCTCGGCCTTCCTGGTCAAGCCGGCCATGGATGACATCTTCCTCAACCGCGACGAGGACATGCTCATCCTCATCCCGATTGCCGTAATCATCATCTACCTGCTCAAGGGGGCCTGCAACTACGGCCAGACGATCCTCATGAGCCACATCGGCTTCCGGATCGTCACGGACCTGCGCAGCGACCTCTACCGCCATATCCTGCGCCAGCCCCTGTCGTTCTTCACGAAGAGCCCCACGGGAATCCTGATCTCGCGCATCACCAACGACGTCACCTACCTCCAGGGAGCCGTCTCGGAGGCCGTGACAAGCCTTTTGAAGGACAGCTTCACGCTCGTCGGCCTCGTCTTCGTCATCTTCTGGCGCGACTGGCAGCTCGCGATCATCGCCTCGCTCGTCTTCCCGCTGGCCGTCTACCCCATCGCCCAGTTCGGCCGGAGGATGCGCCGCATCGCCACGGAGTCCCAGGTCTCCATGGGGGATCTCATCTCGCTGCTCCAGGAGACCATCACGGGAAACCGCATCGTCAAGGCCTTCGGCATGGAAGAACACGAGAACCGGCGCTTCGCGGTGGAGAACGAGCGCCAGTTCAAGCTCACGATGAAGTCCGTCGCGGTCCGCGCGATCTCGAGCCCCCTGATGGAATTCCTGGGAGGCCTCGGGATTGCGGCCATTATCTTCTACGGCGGCTGGCAGGTCATTGCCGGGACGTCGACGCCGGGAACCTTCTTCTCGTTTCTCGCGGCGCTGCTCATGCTCTACGAGCCCGTGAAGCGCCTCACCAACGTGAACAACACGATCCAGCAGGGCCTCGCCGGCGCCGAGCGCATCTTCCAGATCCTCGACACGGTGCCCGAGATCCAGAACCGGCCCGGGGCCGCGGAGCTGCCCAGGATCCGGAAGGGCATCTCCATCGAGCACGTCACCTTCCGCTACGACGAAACCCCCGTGCTGAAGGACGTCGACCTTGCGATCCGGGCCGGCGAGGTGATCGCCTTCGTCGGCATGAGCGGCGGCGGCAAGACGACGCTCGTGAATCTCATCCCCCGCTTCTACGACGTCAACGAAGGCCGCGTCGCCATCGACGGCACCGACATCCGCGACGTGACCGTCGAATCGCTCCGGGCCCAGATCGGGATCGTGACCCAGCAGACGATCCTCTTCAACGACACGGTCCGCGGCAACATCGCCTACGGGGATGTCCGCAAGAGCGAAGCGGACATCATCCGGGCGGCCCAGGCGGCAAACGCCCACGACTTCATCATGAAGCTCCCCGCGGGCTACGACACGGTGATCGGAGAGCAGGGCGTGAAGCTCTCCGGCGGCGAGCGGCAGCGGATCTCCATCGCGAGGGCCCTTTTGAAAGATGCCCCCATCCTCATCCTCGACGAGGCCACGTCGTCGCTCGATACGGAATCCGAGATCGAGGTCCAGGACGCCCTGGAGAAGCTCATGAAGGGCCGCACGACGCTGGTCATCGCCCACCGTCTCTCGACGATCCGAAATGCCGACCGGATCATCGCGCTGGTCGACGGCCGGATCGTCGAGGAGGGGACCCACGACGGCCTCATGGAGAAAAAAGGCGAATACTTCAAGCTGCACAACCTCCAGTTCAAGGACGAAGCGCAGGAGAGAAACGACAAGGCAGCCGGCCCGGCCTGATCGACTCACCCCGGGCGAAGGTGAAGCAGGCGACACGTGGAAGCCCTGATCCGACACATGTGGGGGGACCCCCGGAACGAGATCCTCAAGCCCCTCCACATCTT
The DNA here is from genome assembly GCA_002419215.1 of Syntrophaceae bacterium UBA5744. GTDB lineage: Bacteria > Desulfobacterota > Syntrophia > Syntrophales > UBA2192 > UBA2192. Next base: position 2,130 of record DIFQ01000018.1, on the reverse strand, counting down.
TTTTTATCTGCTGTCCCTTCCCTACGGGGGCGCGGTCCGCACCCGGAACCGCCTCTTCGACCTCGGCGTCCTGAGACAGGAAAAGATCGGCTGCCCCGTGGTGAGCGTGGGCAATCTCACCGTGGGCGGCACGGGCAAAACGCCCATGGTGATCCTGCTGGCAGGCCTGCTCAAGCAGTGGGGCCTGCGGCCCGCTGTGCTGAGCCGGGGCTACGGCGGGAAGAGCCGCTCGGGCGTGCTCGTCGTCTCCGACGGCAGGGGCGTGCTGGCAGGGCCGGAGGAGGCGGGAGACGAGCCCGTCCTCATCGCCCGGCGCCTCAGGGACGTCCCCGTGCTGGCGGGCCCGAAGCGGGTCATCACGGGCCGCTACGCCCTCGAGCACTTCGACATCGACGCGATCCTGCTGGACGACGGCTTCCAGCACCGGTACCTGGCGCGGGACCTGGACATCGTCCTCCTGGACAGCCGGCAGCCCCTGGGAAACGGCTTTGTCCTGCCGCGTGGCCCCCTGAGGGAGGCCCCCTCGGCACTCGAGCGGGCAGGCCTCATCGCGTTCACCCGCTCCGAGGATGGCGCAGCCCCCCCGGTCGACGGGAGGCTCTCGGCGATCCTTTCCCGACGCCCCTCGCTGAGGACGCGTATCCGGCCCACGGCGCTGATCAGGCCGGAGGGGACGGAGCAGCCCCTGTCGGTTCTCGCGGGAAAGCGGGTCTTCGCGTTTGCCGGCATCGCACAACCCGATTCCTTCCGGCAGACCCTCGAAGCCCTGGGTGGCGTCATCGCCGGGTTCCGGGCCTTCCCGGATCACCACCGCTACACGGCCGAGGATCTGGGCCGGATCGAACAGGACGCCGGGCTTGCCCGGGCGGACGTGGTGCTGGCCACGGAAAAGGACCTCGTCAAGCTCCAGGGGATTCCGCGGGCCCTGTCCCGTCTTTTCGCTCTTGCCGTCGAGACGGAGATCCTCGAGGGGGCCGACGGCCTCGAGGCGGAACTGCGGGCCTGTGTCGGCGCCCGATGAAGCATCGCTCATCCTCCATGCAGCCACGGCCCGGACGAGGCCACGTGAAGTGAAGAAGTCAAGAAGAGCGGCAAGATCAGGAACAGGAAACGAGCTCATGGAACCAACACGGACAACGGCATTTATCTTTTTCGCCTTCCGGCTGATCCCCCTCGGGCTGCGCCGGGCGATCTTCAAGGCCGTCTTCCGCCTCTTCTACCACGCCTCGGTGAAGCAGAGGCTCATCGCCCTGCACAATCTCAAGTGCGCCTTCCCGGAGAAGAGCTTCGATGAGATCGAGGCCATCGCCAAGGGGGTCTACCGCCACCTGGCCCTCGTGATGGCCGAGCTTTTCGAGATGCCCTACATCACGCGAGAGACCCTTCCCGACTGGGCCGACGCGGAGGGGCTCGAACACCTGGAGAACGCCTTTGCGCAGGGCAAGGGGCTCCTCTCCGTCGTGGCCCACTTCGGCCACTGGGAGCTCATGACCGTTGCCGTTCCCCTGATGGCGCGGCCGATGCATGCCGTCTATCGCCCCCTGGACAACCCCGTCATGGACAACCTGCTGGGCTGGAGCCGGACCAGGCACGGCAATTCCCTCATCCCCAAGGGGGGCTCGGGCAAGCGGATCATCCGCCTGCTCAAGGAAAACAACGCCATCGGGATCCTGAGCGACCAGAACGTGGACACGCGGGAAGGGGTATTCGTCGACTTCTTCGGCAGGCCCGCCTGCACATCCGTCGGGACTGCCGTGCTGGCGCTGCAGTCCGGAGCGCCGGTCCTGCCGGCCTTCATGCCCCGCATGCCCGACGGGCGGTACAGGCTGATCATCCTTCCGCCCGTCGAGATCACCCGGACCGACAACTACGAGTCGGATCTCATCGTGAACACGCAGCGCTTCACGAAGGTGGTGGAGGAAATGGTCCGAAAGTACCCCGACCAGTGGTTCTGGATCCACCAGCGCTGGAAGACGAAGCCGTGGCAGTGATGCCGGAGGCATCATGTTGTCACGTACCGTGACAACTCGAAGTTAGGAAGATCGGAAGAGCAGAAGAGCGGATAAAAGAAAGGCACACAGACATCAACTCCCCAAGTAATCAGGGACGAAACGGCATCGGGTTGTCACG
>DIFQ01000128.1 GCA_002419215.1 Syntrophaceae bacterium UBA5744 | reverse complement strand
GATGCGCCCGGCCGCCTCGAGGCCGCGACGCCGCAGGGCGCTGCCGTTCATGATGAGCGCCGTTTTCCCGGCGGACTTCAGCATCCTGGCGGCGGATGCGATCGCGCTGCGGTCGGGGGGATCGAAGCTCTCGCGCTTCACCTCGGGGATTTTCCCCCGGTATTCGTTCCACTGGTGATCGGAGGGGACGATCAGGCTGGCGATCTGTCCGCGCAGGGCCGCTTCGATCGCGTCGGCCGCATCCCGCGCGATGGTCTCGACGGACCGGACCGTGCGCTGCCACCCCGAGAAGGTCCTGCAGAGGCACTCGATGTCCATGGCCAGGGGGGCGTTGGCCTCCATGTGCCAGGAGGCGTGCTCGCCGATCACGTTGAGCAGGGGCGTGCGGGCCCGTTTGGCGTTGTGCAGGTTCGCGACCCCGTTGGCCAGCCCCGGCCCGAGATGCAGGAGGCACAGGGCAGGCTTTTCCCTCAGGCGCCCGTAGCCGTCTGCCGCTCCCGAGCAGACGCCCTCGAAGAGGCCGAGCATGGGCTTGATCCCGGTGACGGATTCGAACGCCAGGATCATGGCCATCTCCGTCGTGCCGCCGTTGGCGAAGCAGACGTCGATCCCGGCCGCCGCGATGGTTTTCAGAAGAGCTTCCGCACCGTTCATAAGCATTTCCTTCCTTGTTTATGGTTCTTTCAGAAACCGGATGAGCAGCACGTATCGCCTTCCGAGGTTTTCGAGACGCACGCGTATGTTCACCTTGTCCGTTTTTTTTATGTCATAGAGATCCGGCAACAGCTTCAGTTGTTCGAGATGAAAACGGATCCGTTTCAGGAATCCCTCCAGGTCAATGCCCGCGTACTTGCGGAGCACGGGCACGTCCTTCACCATGGTTTCATTGACCGTTCCCTTCCGTACCGTCGAGAAATCGAACCCTTCGTCGATCAGCCTGGTGAGGTTTTCAAGCTTCAGCCTGGCGATGACCTTGGCCTCGTCAGCCCCCATCTTGAGGCAATGCTCGAGGATGAGGGCGGCGTTGAACTCGATCTCCGAGAGAAGGCGGTTCCGATCACCCCGCGTCTTCTTGCGGATCTCCGCCAGGTCCCGCAGGAGGTTGCCGCTGTCCTTGCCGATGCCGAAGATGTCGCCGATGAGGCCCATGGGCTGGTCCATATGCGCCGCTATGCGGCTGTGACTGGTGTTTTGTGGTTAGTGGCTGGTGAAGAATTTGGAATTCTTTTGTTACAAGCCACAAGTCACTAATCACGAGCCACTTCTTTAACACATAGCATGAAAAAAGCAAAAAAGGCAGAGCCCAATGAACTCTGCCTGATCTTCGGTTCCCATTCCACCGGTTACCCGAACAGGATCGACCACAGGATGGCCACGGTCAGGAACAGCCCCAGCAGCAGGCTTCCCAGGCCGAAGGTGGCCGAGATGAGCTTCAGCGGGATGCTCGGGTGCCCTCGCTTCATGGACTCCAGGCGCCCCTCTGTCATCAGGCGCTCGTACTCCAGGGGCCTCTGCTCCTTGAGTTCCTCGAGCCGGTAGGTCCCCGTGAAGATGAGCCGGTCCATGGGGAACTTGTTCGGGATGAAGTGCGTATTGAAAAAATGGATCGTAAAGATAAACAGGGCTGCCAGCAGTGCCTCTTCGGAGTGCACGAGGGCTGCGATGTTCATGACCCACCCGGGCACGAGGTAGGAGGACCACTCGGGCTTCCAGAGCAGGATCCCCGAGCCGCCGATGGCGAACATGCCCCAGAAGACGGCCAGGAAGTCGAACTTTTCCCAGTAGGTCCAGCGGTCGAATTTCGGCGGCTCGCCCTTGTTGAAGAACCACCGGATCATGCCCTTGAAGTCCTGGAGGTCTTTCAGGTTCGGGAAGAGGGAGTCGGGGCCGAGCAGCCGGCCGAGCCAGCCCTTTTTGCCCTCGCCCCTGGGGAAGAGGAACCGCACGGATTCGAGGCTGACATAGGCCATCCCCACGATCAGGATAAAGGCCGCGCCGCGATGGAAGAGACCGGACATGTGCGCCCCTCCCCAGAGTCGAGTGATCGCCTGCGCCCACTCCGTGCCCGCATACTTCAGGGGGAACCCGGTCAGGACGAGCGTGAAGAAGGAGAGCACCAGGAGAACATGCATGATCCGGTACTTGACGGAGAAGCGCTCGATCTGCTCCAGGCCTTCCCCCGTTGCGACCGCCGAGGGCGGGACGATCCCCTCCCTTTCCATGCGGTCGTGTTCCCAGTAGACCTTCCGCCACCACAGGATCGTGTGGACCCAGAAAAATGCGAGTGTCCCGACAAGAAGCGCCCCCATGAAGAGAAATGTGACGTACAGGGCCGGATACTTGGCCCGGTCCGTGTAGTCGGGATGCGCCTGATAGCTCAGGAAGCGGGCGTGGAACCCCGTATGGCAGCGCCCGCAGTTGGTCTCGAGATTGTCCGGGTGGATGCTCGAGCGCGGGTCTTCCTTCGGCAGGATGTTGTGCTTCGTGTGGCAGTCGCCGCAGCCGGCCACCGGCGCCGGGTAGCCCAGTTCCTGGACCTTTCCGTGGTAGGTGCCCTCGTAGTAGGCCACCATCTTGTCGGAGAGGTTGTTTCGCGTCATCATGGCGCTGTCGGCGTGGCAGCGCTTGCACTTCTGGGTGTAGAACTCGCGGGCTTCGGCCGGGTATTGCTCCAGCGAGGTGTGGAAAACCTGGGTGTCGTGATGGCCATGGCAGTCGGAGCAGGCCGCCGCGTCCTGATTTCCCTTCTGAACGGCCTCGCCGTGGCCGGAGGCCGTGTAGTCCTCGTTGCCGTGGCACTCGGTGCACTTTTCGATGATGGCCAGTTTGACGTTCTTGTTTTCGTTCTTCCGGATCGCGTGGATGTTCCGGTGGCAGTCGCTGCAGCGGAAGTCTTCCTGGATGTAGTGGAAGTTGCTCAGGTACTCCTTCGCGATTTTCTCGTGGCAGCTGCCGCAGTTGACGGGGGCGGGCTTTTCCTTTCCGTCGCGGTGCTTCTCGATGTCCGTGATCCCCACATGGCAGCTCGTGCATCCGTTGCCGGCGTGGATCGAATGGTTGAAGTCGACGCGGTAGAGCGGCTCGTCGTGGCAGAACCGGCAGTCCTGGGCAGCCGGGGCAGTGACGGGCAGGCAGAGGACTGCGGATGCCGCCAGCAGCACGAGCGCTCCCGAAAAGAGATGGCTCCAATGCCTTCCCGTCGCGATGTTCATCCCTTTGAGCCCTTCCATCTGCAATCTCGCCCTATTGCTTCTTTGCCTGCATCTCCTGCCAGGCCTGCATGCCGCCGAAGAGCCTCAAGACCTGGTAGCCTTTCATTTCAAGATAACTGCCCGCCAGGAAGGTCCGGAAGCCCTGGTCGTCGATGAGAACCAGTATGCGGTCCAGCGGGATCTTCGCATAGCTGCGGCTGAGCCTGTAAAGCGGGAAATTCACCGCACCCTCGATGTGCCCTTCCCTGTAGGACTGCTCCGAGCGGAGATCGACGAGGAGAAGGTCTTTGCGCTCCGCGATCATCTGCTTGAGCGCAGAGGCCCGCACCGACTGGATGGATCCCCGGGGGATCCGCTCGATCGATTCCATGGCATACCCCGACTGCTTCCAGGCGGGCATTCCCCTGTCGAGGACATGGACCTGCTTGTAACCGGCCTTGACGGCCGCGCCGGCGCCCCGACAACTCCGGTAGCATCCCGCGCTCTCGCAGTAGAAGACGATGACCCGGTCCTTGTCGGCCGGGAGAAGCGTGACATCGTTTTCGATTTCCTCGCAGGCCAGGCACTTCGTGCCGGGAATCCGGTGATCGAGGCACTCGATCTCGCTCATCGTGTTGAACACCAGGAGTTCCTTGTCCGATGCCATCATGGCGCGAAGTGTCGAGGCATCGATGAGCTTCCATGGCGGCGGCGCCTCCGCGGGCTTGCCGCACGCCGCCAGGGCAACGAACAGCACCAGCATGGCGGACAGGATCCACCGCGCTCGTGATCTTGCTCTATGTGCCGGTTCCTTCCTCATACCCGAAACCCTATCTTCTGTATCCTGTCCCCTGTCCCCTGTCCCCATCTTTTCTTCACCCCATACACGAGACGCGAGACCCGATACCCTGATTACTCCGAGGGCGGAACACCCGTCATGCCCCATTCCATCATCTGCGGCTCCGCGATGGGCTCTTTCGGCACGGGGTAGCTGTCCTTGAGGAATTTGCCGACACCCCGAACCTTCAGCTTCGTGAAGTAGGGTGCGTTGTCGGCGTGGCAGTCCGCGCACCCGTCGGGCTTTCCCTTCTGTCCGAGGGTCTTCTTGGCCGACACGGGCAGGTTGCCGTGATAGATGGGGAACATCACGGCCCGCGTCAGCGCGGGCGCCGGGCGGCCCTGGATCTTGTCCTTTTTCAGTTCGTATAGCTGGTCGGCCACGAAGACGACGTTCCGGTACCCCATGCCGCCCAGGGCCTTGACCATGAGCAGGATATCGTCCTCGGTGGCCACCGTCTTCTGTTTCACCTTCCCGCCCGTGTGGGTGACGACCTCGACGGTCGAGAGCTTCTTCTGCCCCGCAGCGGCTTTGCGCACGGCCTCCAGGCCGATGGGCCTCACGACCCCCTCGGAAAGCATCTCACCGAACCACTGCCTTACCTTGGGCACCGCAGGCACGTAGCGCTCGCCGTCCCCTTTGACGCGCTCATGGCGGTCCGTCCAGGGCTTCCAGAGCTCGGAGGCCATCTGCCTGAACTCCTCGGGCCGGGTGACGAGGCCCGCCTTGTCGGTCGAGTACCACGCCGGCTGTCCCGTGCTGTGATCCACGAGATAGACGCTGCGGGTCTTCCGCTCCGAGGCGTGGCAGGACGTGCAGTGCAGCAGGTAGAAGTGGAACGTCGCCTTGTGGAAGAGCGAGCGGTGGATGTTGTCGGGGTTCTTTGCCTCCTTCGGCATCCCCGCCCGGGTCGGCCTGTACTGGTCTTCGAGGTGGCAGTTCGCACAGGTCTTCATTCCCCCGCCGTCCAGATCGTTGCGGGCCGTGGCCGTGGGCGACCACCCCTTGCCGATCCGGTGCCGGAGGCGTTCGGCCTGCGTCTTTCCGGCCAGGGTGTGGCAGTCGGCGCAGCGCAGCCCCGCCTTGAGGTGCAGATCGCCCGCCGGCAGGTAGAGGGTGCCCGATTTCTGACCGTCCATCGGTCGGTGGCACTGCGTGCAGTTTTCCGTCTCGACGGATTTGTTGATCCGGGCGCTGCCCTTGAATTTTCCCTCGGGTGTGAAGAATTTCCGGTCCTGCCATGCATAACGTACTGCGGGGCGGGTGGAAAAATTCCACGAACCCCTGTCGTAGCCCTCGACAGCCGGCCCGGCATCGGGGTTGTTGAACGTGTACACGGCTCCCCGGATCTCGCCCAACCCTGCGCCGGCCGTTGCGGCCCAGCGGTAGTTACGCAGGCTGAGCTGCCGGTTTCGCTCGTCGAGCCGGTAGCCCTTGAGGTGGCACATCAGGCAGTCGCCTTCTACGACGCCGCTTGCCCGGAAGCGGCTCTTCCCGTCAGGCGTGTATCGGGAGGAGTAGTCCCCGTCCAGGGGCAGGGGTTTCAGCGGCTCGCCCTGGGCGAGGTTTTTCGAGAGGTCGCGCCTGCCGTCGGCCTTCCTGCCGAACTCCATCGGGCCCCCGCCCGGGTGGGTCCATCCGGGCGCCGTGGCGATGAGCTGGCCCTTGGCGCCGATCTTGCCGCCGCCGGCGATCCAATCGTAGGTGGAGCGGCCCATGTCGCGGGCACCGGCGTTTTTCTTCGCGGCCACCCTTTCTGTGAAGGTGCCCGGGTCTCCCCCCTTGCCGAAGTTGCCCGGCGAGAGGACCCAGGGGCGCTTCGGGTCGTAGCCGTCTTTCATCTCGTCGAAGCCCTGCTGGAAGTGCGTGCCCGATGTGACGGTCATGTAGCCGTGGCAGGTCCCGCAGGTCTTGCGCGGCGAGTAGGGATCGGTGCTGTTGCGGGTGGGGGTGATGCGCTGCCCGAACTCATTCTTGAGCCAGATGTCCTCGTGCTTCCAGTCCGGCGCGCGCGCGGCATCGAGCGTGAGCGGCACGAACAGGGCCAGTAGAGTGAGGGCACAGGCTTTCTTGAACCGGCTCATGAGAGTCCCCGCAGTTCAGAGCAGCAAGACGAAAAATGTTCGGTTCAAATTCCGGAAGCGCATTTTTGTGAGATCCCGGCGCCCCGCGGGGCGCCGGGATCCGTTCAGGACGATTCCGCTCGGCTCAGGGCTCCTTGGGGGTCGCGGGGTCCGCCATCCACTCCATGGAGGAGCCGTCGTAGACCTTCACGTTCTTGTAGCCCAGCAGGTCGTGGAGGGCAAGCCACCAGGTCGTGCAGACCTTGCCCGTGTCGCAGTAGACGATGATCTCCTTGTTGAGATCGGCCCCCACGATGGGCTTGGCGGCGGCCTCGATCTCCGCCTTGCCCTTGTAGGTGTTGTCCGCGTTGTAGAGCAGGCCGGGGGGCAGGTTCACGGCGCCCTTGATGCGGCCGGCCTTCTCCACGAAGTCCATCTTCTTCTCGCCCTTGAAGAACTCCGGCGCCCGGACGTCGGCGAGCACGGCCTTGCCCAGTGCGCCCAGGACGTAGGCCTTGTTCGCAAGGAATTGCTTGTTGAACTTTCCCCGGTAGGGCTTCGCCTTGGGCTTCACGGCGTCCTTCGAGAGGGGCTTCTTGTCCGCGATCCATTTTTCGATGCCCCCGCCCAGGACGGCCGCGTTCTCCACGCCGGCGTAGCGCAGGGTCCAGGCGACCCGCGTCGCGTCGGTGCGCAGCGGCATCGTTTCGCCCTTGGACACGACGACAACCTGCGTGGTCGGCTCGATGCCTGCCGACGACAGGATGTCCTTCAGGTCGTCGTCGGAGGGCAGCTCGTTCATGAGTACGCCCTTCTTGATGCCCCAGACGCCGTAGAAGACGTTGATGGAGCCGGGGATGTGCCCGTCGTTGTACTCCTCGACCTTGCGGACGTCGAGAACGGTCACCTTGGAGAGATTGGCCTGGAGCCACTCCGTCGTGACGAAGGGCTCTGCCGCAAATGCGGCTGCCGGCAGGATCAGGAGAACGGCCAGCAGGCCGACCAGGACTTTCATTTTCGCTTTACCCATGAGAACCTCCTTTTTATTGACTTACAGGGATAGGCTTTGGTTTTTTGATCAGCTCGAGGTTCACCCGCGAGCTGTCCTTCAGCAGGGTCTCCATGGTGAGGAAACCCTTCCGGTCTTCGTGGCAGGTGTCGCAGTTGCGCGTCCGTTCTGTGCGCTTTCGGATATTGTGGATCGGGGCATCCCAGTAGTTGGGAAGGGCGTCGAAATTCGCCTGCCGGATACCTTGTGGTTTGAATGTGTCGCGCACCGTGGGGATGATGCGCAGGGTCGTGATCTCCCTGTGGTTGCGCGGGCTCGTCCCGATATAGAAACCGGGCTTGGCCTCGGAGTGCCCGCCGTGGCAGTTGAAGCACTGGCGGTACTCGCCCGCCGAGTGGCAGGCGTAGCAGCTGGCGCTGCCGCTGTGCTTGAGGTGGCCGACGCGGGCCGTCAGCTTCACCTCCCGGCCCGGCTCGTGGCAGTCGGTGCAGCGAGGCCGGTCGCGGACTTCCTCCTTGAGCTGGTACGCCTTGCCGTCGCCGTGGAGTTCGTCCATGGTGTGGCAGTCCATGCACATCATGCCCTTCTGGTAGTGCACGTCGGCGTTGCCGCCGTACTCGCCCGTGTACTCGGGGTAGACGCGGCCCCCGTGACAGTATGCGCAGGTCTTTCCCTCGTCTTTCCGCACGAACTTGTGCTTGTTGATGAGGCCCAGGCTCACCCCGGCGATGGCCGGCGACTTCACGTGGCAGTCCCCACAGGAGGCGTGGCAGGAACGGCAGGATTTTTCGAAGACCTTCTCGTCGAAGGTCTTCGCCTCCTCCTTCGACATCCTCTTGATGACCCGGTTGCGCTGGCCGATCGTAGTGTAATGAAGGGATTTTTTGTAGTTCGCGGCGATCTCCTGGTGGCACTCGCCGCAGAGGGCCAGGTCATTGGAGGGGCGTTTCACCATGCCCTCGTGGGCGGCGTCCTTGTCGTCGGCCTTGTCGTTTCCCTTGTGGCAGTAAAGGCAGCCCTTTTCGAAGTGCTTGTCCGTCTCGACGAGCTTGCGGTCGACGAGGAATGTCAGGTGGAAGGTCTCCGCCTTGACCGGCGGAGGCGCCCCCGCTCACCCTTCCGCCTCGCCCTCGGGTTTGACGAAGGGCTTGCATGTCTTCTTGAGCGCAGCCTCGTCGGTGTGACAGGTGACGCAGCTGCCGCTCTGGTTCTGGGCGGTTGTGGACGAGGATAGAATGAGGATCAGGGGAAGAAGAAGCGCAGCGATCAGGGTGATGAGCCGGGCCTTCATAGATCCTCGTGTGGGGGTGGAATGGTTGCAGCGATGTCATGTATTGTAACGGCGCCCGGGAAATTGTCAACCCATTTTACGCGGTTGGCCGGGTATACCCCCATGGCGTATCTCCGCCGGCAGGCCTCCGAGCCAGCCCTGCTCGATGACGCCCCAGATGCCGATCAGGATCGCCTCCGCGGCATCATGCCGCGGGGCCGTGGGACGCCTCAGACCCGACCAGGCAATAACGGCGTCGGCGAGCCATGCCGCCCTTTCCTTTGCCATGGCGCCGGTCCGCTGCTCCCGGCTGAAGAGAATCGTCTTTCTCCAATCCTCGGCCGTGATCCGGCGCACCGCAATGCCCTGCTTCTGCGCCTCGTGTTCCCAGATTTCGGCAATGCCGCCGCCCCCTTCGATGACCAGCATGGCGAGTCCGGGGATTTCTTTCAGGATGCCGTAAACGGCCCGTTTCAGGCGCGCCGTTGTGCCGAAATTCTTCGAGCGGTACCAGCGGAGTTTCCCGTCCTCCCCGTAGAGGGCAAGACCTGTTTTCAATCCAAGATCTACAGCCAGCAGAGAGCTCACCAGGATGATCCTTTTCTTCCCTCGCTCCTCGAACCTCGCTCCTGATTATCCATTGTAGATCGACTCGATGATTTCCTCCAGCGGGAGGTCGATGATCCCGATGTCTTTCACGGGATAGTTCGAGAAAAGATGGGAAGCGACGGCGGCGGCCCGGTCCGCATCCACCTCCAGCCAAACCTCCTGACCGTTCGTCTTCCGCAGGGTGCCAAAACCGCCCAGCGCCTCTGTTGACACGGGGCCGTCGAAGACGATACGGATCTGCTTCTTGTGCCCTTTTGCGTTGTAAAGCTCCACGGCCTTCCCGTCGAAAGCGATTCTTCCCCCGGTGATCACGATGATCCTTTCGCAGACCTGCTCGATGTCGGCCATGTTGTGCGAAGTCAGGATGACCGTATGCCGGTTTTCCCTCCCCGTTTCGCGGATGAACTCGCGGATCCTTCGGGCGTTGATGAGGTCGAGGGCGTTGGTGGGCTCGTCGAGGAAGATGACGGAGGGGTTGTGCAGGAAGGCGGCAACCAGTTCGCAGCGCTTTCTTTCCCCGGCCGAGAGCTTGCGCTGGGGAACATCGAGGATCTCTCCGATTCCCGCCATGCCGACCAGGGAATCGATGTTCCTTCTGTAGGCTGCGGAAGGGATTTCGTAGGTCACCCTGCAGAAGTCGAAATACTCCCGGGCGGGAAGGTCCCAGAAGAGGCGGTTCCTCTGTCCCGTAACCAGGGTGATGTTCTTCAGAAAGTCCTTGTGCCGCCGTGACGGGATGTGCCCCAAGACTTCCAGCGACCCCGCCGTGGGGTGAAGGATGCCCGAGAGCATCTTCAGGGTCGTCGTCTTCCCGGCGCCGTTGGGGCCGATGAACCCGACGATCTCGCCCAGGCCGATGTCGAGGTCGATCTGACGGACGGCGTCAACGTACACCTTCCGGCCTGAGAAGAGGGCCTTGAGGGACCCCCCGATTCCCGCCTCCTTCTCGTGGAACCAGTAGGTCTTGGATAATTTCCTGGCACAGATTGCCTTCATAATTTCATCTATACTGTCTTTTCCACCTTACGGCTTCGAAACGCTTCTAGGTCTCGGGTATCGGGTCTAGGGTTTAGGGCAAGAAGGAAGGAGATTGTTCCCGATACCCTGTTTTTCAGCTGCTCGCCGACATGTAATTCTTCACACCCTTTCGCCAGAACACAAGCGCCAGCGCAAGCGCCGTCCCGCTGACGCCGAAGGCAAAGAGGACAAAGCCCGGCGACAGCGCCCCGAGGAGCGCCTGGGCCGGTACCTGGGCAATCAGCACGAGGGGCAAGAAATAGATGAATACCACTTTCCAGAAGCCCTCGAAGATGTCCAGCGGGTAACGGCCGATCTTCATCAGGTTGTCGAAAATGACGGCAAGCCCGTAGGACTGCGTCGTCCAGAAGGAAGTCGTCGCGATGGCGAGGATCACGGCATAGAGGAAGATGAGGGCGTTGGCGATCAAGAGAATGTAGAGGACAACCTGAAGTAGGGGGATCGCCATGTCGAGCCGCCAGAGGACCCAGCCGAGAAACCCCAGCGTGGGCAGGAAGCTGAAGAAGTCCATCATGTCCACGTCCTCCAGGGACGCGAAGAAAAGGAGATTGGCAGGGAGGATCATCCGGTAGTCCATCTCGCCGGTCTGAACCCTCGAGGGCAGGTGTGACGAAAGGTTGCGGCCGAAGGTGATGCTCATCAAGTAATCGACGACATGGAACGTGGCAAACAGCAGAAGCACCTGCTCCCAGGTCCACTCCCCGATCCGGGATACCTGGAAGAAGATCGCCTGGAAAAAGAAAAAGAGCAGGGCAATCCGGATCACTTTGCCCGTGATCATCAGGAAAAAATGGGGCCGGTAAGCCATCTGCTTCATGAGGCCCGTCTTTGCGAAGAACAGGAAGAGTTCACCATAGCGGCGCAGATCCTTCACGATTCAGTCCCCCATGGCCACGTATCGCCGGACCCCCCGTCTCCAGAGGACCCCATTGATGACTGCCAGCCCTGCGATCCAGAACCCCATCCGCACGAAAGCGCCAACGACCTCGTCGGCCGGTGTCTTACCGAGATAGATCGTCATCGGAAGATAGATCAGGTAGGGGAAGGGGAGGGCGAAAAAAAAGGCCTGCAGGACGGACGGGAAAAAGGACAGGGGAATGATGGCGCCGCCCGTGACTTCGAGGATCACGCGCATGGTGAAACGGATCCCATAGGTGTTCTCGATCCAGAAAGCCAGGAGGCTCAGGCTTTCAAAAAGGAGAAACTGCAGAAGGACCCCCAGGGCGACGGCGATCGCGAAGAGCATCCAGCGGGCCGGCGAACCCGGGAAAATGAGAAAATCCCGGAAAAACAGGAAAACCATCCCATAGCCGGCAAGTCCCAGAAGAAACAGAAAAAGCTTGGTCCCCATGTCCCGAAAGAACCAGACCCAGTAGGGGCTGAACGGCTGTACGAGCAGTCCCGAAAGAGTTCCGTCGGCGATGGTCTGGCTCGTCTCGTTGTTTTCTGCCGTTGTCAGGATGAACGTGTTGATCAGTCCCCCTCCCAGAAGGTAGGTGATCATTTCCGGCATCGCGTAACCACCCAGGCTTGAAACAGAATTTCCCCGATAGACGGCCATCCAGAGAGCGACGATGATGATCGAGGTGAGGACCCCGCTTAAAACCTGGAGGAAAAAATTGAGGCGGTACACCAACCGCTCGACGAGGACCAGTTTCAGCACGGCAAGACACTTGGCGGCAGATCCCATCACATGTCCCCGGAGTGTTTTTGAGGATTCTAACATGGCCCCGGGAGTGCCTCAAGGGCCGTCACGATAAAAATCGCTAAAGGAAAGGGCGGAATGAGCCGATAGAGTAAACGAAGCCTTCAGCCCGAACTGGTTTTCTACATACTCCTTCACATGCTGTGCGATCTCGCGCGGACCGGAGGCTTTTACCTGGAAAGGGCAAACCGCCCGAAAGGGCGGGACGCAAAGCCACCGGCCTACGTCCGGGCTTCCGGATAGGGTGGCGGGGCTGCCGGGTGAGCGGTGCATCTCCATGGACGGTTGTCCCGCGCGCCCCATATAAGAGGAGGTGTCGGCAATGGATCCGTCCGATGGGCATTCCGCGTGGAGGTTCCAATATTCCCACCCTGCCAACACGGCAGCGAAAGTCAGAAGGGTGTCCCTGCTGTCCCGGCTGGCCAACCTGATCTTTCTTTCCGGGACCCTGCTTTTCGCGTATCAACTCTACGGCTGGATCGGGTATAATGAGTGGACGAGGTATCCCTCTATTGCCCTGGTGAAATACATCCCGGCAGGTTATTTCAGCTTTCTCAACGAGATTGCCTTCGTGAAGGAAATCCTCCTGTGGGTTCTCGACCGGGCGGATCTCTCCGTCCTGCTGATCATGATGGGGTTCTTGATCACAAAGTTTTTCGCCGACTCGGAATGACCGGGGGCGCGTCCCGCAGGCCCCGCCTTGTGGGCGGGGAGCTTCACTTTCAGGAGGGGACGACACGGACAAAAAATAACGCGTACGACGGAGCGGTCTGCCGGGCGCAATCTCACCCTTCCCGGTCGTCACCCATCCCGTCGCATGGCCGGTTTGGATGCGCCCTGCGTGAACAGGGCGCTTTTTTTTCAGCTGTAAAATACCGCGTTCGGGTTTATCCTGGCATCCTTGACGCAGAGTAGACAGTAATAAGCCGGGATAACGGTGCCGCATCCGGAGCCGATCAGTTCGAAACAGGCACACTCATGACAGAGAGGTATCTCACATCCGGTGCATTTAATGAACGACAGTCTCTTTCCGCAATGACCGCAGGTTTCCCATTCCGCGTTAGCGCGGGACTCCATCTCGTCCTCTTTCCTCTCTCCTCAAAAGCCGATGGGGAATGTCGGCCTGCCCGTCCGTAAAGAGAACCGTTTGTTTTTGTGCATGGAGCACTTATCAGAAAACCGAAATAATTTCAAGCACTAGCTTTATCTATGATATTCAGTCCTTAGCTTCGTGGCCATGCCGCGGACACGGTTTCGATAGCGAAGGGGGCCGAATTGTGCTATAGGTGCGGCGGGTCTGAGAGGGTTTGTGAGGGCGCCCTGTCTTCCCGATGCATGGGTCGGACAGGGAAGCCGTCGGTGGTAATGCTTGTGTTCCACTGAGGGTGAAAACGATGCGCGGACCAGGGTTCCCCCGTTATCCAAAGTGATACGGGGGTTTTTTTCTGTGCGAGAAGTCCAGGTGGGCTGGACGGTTCGCAAGCATCCGGGAGCCGTTACCTTGCAAGAGCGCGAAGTCCGGAAGTCAGGAAGAGCAGAAGAGCGGAGTGGATGCAAGAATATTTTTGGTCTGGTCCTATCTTCCTCACTTCCGCTCTTCCGAGCTTCGCGGAGTTGACACTGAACGGCGGGCGCTGACCACGACGCAGCGCCGTGAAAAAGGCGGCGCCAACAGCACGAAAAAGGAGGGAGGTTATGCTGGCACTCGAAGGCATCAAGGTTCTCGATCTGTCCAATTATGTTCCGGGCGCGCTGTGCACCATGATCCTGGCCGATTTCGGCGCCGAGGTCATCAAGGTGGAGCCGGCCAAGGCCTTCCCCCTGGGCGATATGGGCTATTCACCCGGCGGCAAGGACAAGGAGAGAGAGGCCGCGTATTTTGCGCTCAACCGCAACAAGAAGTGCATCGGCCTGAATCTGCGATCCGACGAGGGGCGCCGGATTTTTCACCGGATGGCGAAGGATGCCGACGTGGTCATCGAGGGTTACCGGCCCGGAGTCGTGGAACGGCTCGGCGTCGATTACAAGACGGTGAGCGGGATCAACCCCCGTGTCGTTTACTGCTCGCTTTCGGGCTACGGCCAGGACGGGCCTTACAGGCTCTTCTCGGGTCATGACATCAATTACATCTCGCTGGCAGGGGTTCTTGGCCTCATCGGCCCGAAGGACGGTCTTCCCGCCATCCCGCTCAATATCATCGCGGACTTCGCAGGCGTGTCCCTCTACGGGACCATCGGGATCCTTCTGGCGATCCAGGCCCGGAATCAAACGGGGAAAGGCCAGTATATCGATCACACCTACATGGAAGGGGCGCTGCACCTGATCACCTGGTTCACCCACCGATTCTTCATGGACGGGACCGTGTTGAAACCCGGGGTGTCCTGGGCGCAGGGCGCCTATCCCCACTACGGCGTCTACAGGACAAAGGATGGCAGGTTACTCAGCATCGGCTGCCTCGAGCCGCACTTCTGGGACAATCTCTGCAAGGCCATCGGGAAAGAGGAGTACATGCCGCACAAATGGAGCATGGAGATGACATTCCAGGGGCCCGAAGCCGAATTTGATGAAATACGCGCCGGTCTTGAAACCGTGTTCCTGACGAAGACGAGGGATGAATGGTTCGATCTGCTCGCGGCAAACGATGTTCCCGTAGGCAAGGTCTACTCGCTGGATGAGACATTCCAGGACCCGCAGATCCTTCACCGGAAGATGGTCATCGAGTTGGATCACCCGAAACTGGGCAAGGTGAAGCAGGTAGGCATTCTGCCAAAGCTGTCGGAAACGCCGGGCAAGGTCAGAAGGTTCGCGCCGGTCCACGGCGAGCACACGGACGAGATCCTGGGCGGCCTCGGTTTCAGCGCCGAGGAGATCGGGAAGCTGCGCAAGGAAGGGACGGTGGGCTGAAAAACAAGCTTCAGGCATCGGGCATCAGGATTCAGGAAAGACACATAAATCCATGAAGCCCGAATCCGGAAGCCGGAATCCGGAAGCCGAAATCCCCCTGTGTCTCCGGTGGAAGAGGAGCACAGGGGGATATTTATTGCGGTTTTGACCTTGACAGGGAGGGGGTGCGCTCTTAAGATTCATAGGGGTGCAATGCAGGTCAATTATACGTTCATAACGGAACCCACACCATCGCAGGTCGAAGCAGTCATCGAACTCTACAGGCTGCAGGGCTGGTGGGGAAACACGACAGACCGTGACCGGGAATTGGCCGGGGCCATCATTCGCGGCAGCCACTGCTTCGTCATCGCCACCCACCAGGGTCGCCTCGTCGGTATGGGTCGGGCGATCAGCGATCGGGCGTCCGATGCCTATATTCAGGATCTCAACGTTCACCCCGAGTACCGGGGCAGGAAAATCGGCACCAGGATGGTGCGGGAACTCGTCGGGCGTCTCAAGGACGATGGGCTGGGCTGGATAGGGCTTGTGGCCGAAGCCGGGACGTGGGATTTCTACCGCCGCATCGGTTTCGCAGACATGCCCGGGTCGGTCCTGATGCTGAAAAAGGAACCATGAATTTCAAAAAGCTCGAGATCGCCGATTACCCGGCACTGAAACGTTTTTTTGCCCATATCCCCTACCGCCTGAGTGTCTATTCCCTGCCGTCGCTCATCGCCTGGAGCAACTGCGTCTTCGAGGCCCGGTATGCCGTCGAAGGCGACCGCCTCATCATCGCCAACGAGTCGCAGGTCAGGCCGGAAGAGAGGCACCTCATCCTGCCCCTGTCTCTCTCGGGGGATGTTCCGCCCGATGCGCTTCGGGAGATTGCCGTCAGGCAGGGTTTCCCGCGTTACGGGTTCGTCCCGGGGGATTACGTCGAACGCCACCGGGATCGCCTGGATGAACTTTTCGTGATGGAAGAGCAGGAGGAGTTCGAAGACTACGTCTACCTTGCGGAGGATCTGGCAAGTCTGAAGGGCAACCGTTTCGTCCGCAAGCGCAACCTCATTCACCAGTTCCAGCGGGAATTCATGGGCAACGGGGTCCGTGTCCATACAGAACCCATCACAGCCGCCAGCGCTCCCGAGTGCCTTGCTTTTCTCGAGGCCTGGTGCGAGCAGCGGGACTGCGATGTCGATGGGGATATCGACCTTGCCTGCGAGCGCAGGGCCGTCATCACCTCGCTGGAGAACCTCGAGGCCCTCGAGCTCAAAGGGATTCTCATCCGCGTGGACGGTCATGTGAACGCCTTCGGGATTGTCTCCCACCTCAACGACGAGATGGGAATTCTCAATTATGAAAAAGCCTTTTCGAACGTAAAAGGGCTCTACCAATTCCTGGACAACCAGTGTGCAAAGCAGCTCTTCGCCGGGTATCGCTATATCAACAAGGAAAGCGATATGAACCTGCCCAATCTTGCCCGCATGAAAAGGTCCTACCACCCGGTGATGAGGGTCAAGTCCTACCAGCTCACGCTCAGAGAAGGGTAGAGGGTACAGGGGAGAGGGACGAGTAAAAGTGTTGAAGTGCCTGAGTGTCTAAGTGTCTGAGTGAAGACATAAAAAGATGGTCATCGCGAGCCGAGCCTCGTGAGGCGTGGCGATCCACGTCTGAGATCGTTGCAGGAATTCCGCATGGAGCCGCAAGGAAAAAGACGTGTCTGAGTGAAGAGATAAAGTGTAAGACGGGACTTCCGAATCCCCATTCCCCCCCAATACCCAATACCCAGTATCCCGGTTACTTACTGATCCTCTCCGGGACCGGCTTGCCGGCGATCCAATCCTTCATCACCTGGATCACAGGCTTTTCCATCCCGTAGAACCCGTGGTTGCTCAGGGCGTTGCACGGCGTCGAGGCGGAAAGGCTGCCGCCGGTCACGACGACAATGTCGACCTGTGGACTTTCCGCAAGCCTCTTTTTCATCTCGAAGGCTCCTTGAACGGGGGTGGTGCGGCACTCATCGTAGAGGTGATGAATGATGAGGACGGGGTCGTCAATGTCCGAGAAGTCGATGCCGGCGCATTCCGACGGAGGATAAACAGCCGTCAGGATCACGCCGTCGATGGCCGGCTCATCGAACACGGCTGCCAGGTAGGCCACGGAAAGGGTTCCCTTACCCGTGCCCACGAGGTATAAAGAGGAGATGCGGTGCTTCTCCTTCAGGTAGGCGATGATCTTGCGGACATCTTTCGCGTGCTGGGGCGAGGTCCGGAACGGATCGGACATGCCGTGGCCCTGGTCGGAAGGGGCGTCCAGCGCCACGACGATATACCCGGCAGCGGCAAGATCCGTGCTCGTGCGCATGAGAAAATTATTGCTGACCCAGAACCGGCCGTCCTTCTCGCCGAAATGCTTTGCACCGTCCGCTCCCGGGAAGAGGATCAGGGCGGTGGAGGGCTTGGAGTTCGCCTTGATGACCAGCAGTCTCACCGTCACGTCAGGCCGGGTCGGCACGATTTCGATGGCCTCGTAACTCGCCGCAAGGGCAGGCGCAACCAGCCAAAGGCTGATCATGAATCCTGCCAGGTTGAAAAGAAGTCTGCGTAGACGAGTCAAATGCATCGATCTGTAGTCCTGCGTTTCTGTCCTTTCCTGAATCCTGCAGCCTGAGGCCTGAAACCTGATGCCTCGCGGCGCATGGCGCCGCGTCATTCTTCAATCTCCATGAGCGACTGCCACCGTTCCCGCTCCGAATCGACAGGGAACCCCCTTTTCTTGAGGATCTCGATGATTCCCGGGTCGTTGAAGCGCATGTAGGGATTCACCTTCAACTCGTCGCGAAGCAGCGAACGGACGCAGTCGGGGTCATAGCGGCTCATGTAGGCGTCCAGATCCCTGTTCTCGGGCTCCAGGCAGCGTGCAAAGGCAATGGCCAACTCGACGTAATCATGGCCGGGGAAGACAACCGTGTCTTCCGGAAGGGCCATGAGCCTCCGAATGGACTCGTAGAAGGCCCGGAGGTTGCCAGAGAAGCAGTTCCCGATCGTCCCGTTGAACAGCGTGTCTCCCGAGAGCAGGTACCGCCCTGCATGAAAACAGATCGAGTCGATGGAATGGCCGGGCGTACGATACACATGGACAGGCTCTCCGTCAAGTGCGATCACGGCGCCGTCCTGAAGCTCGTGGAAACCGAGAAGTCGCGCCCCGGACTTCTCGAGGAGCTGTTCGCTGCCCTCGATGTGGTCGTGATGGCGATGGGTGTGGCTCACGTAGAGCAGTTTCAGACTGTGCCGGCTCACGAACTCCAGGATCTCCTGCCAGGCGCCCCCGTCGACGGCCATGGCCTCGGAGTTGCCGAAGATGAGATATCCCAGGTTGTCGTGCCCGTATCGGAATTGTTCGACGTGCAGGGGCATGTCAGCGCTCCCCTCTTCCGGGCAGCGGACCTTCGTTGAGCGATGCGGCAAGTCGAAGAAGCAACTCGAGATCGGGCTTCAGGGCAGAGGGGGAAAAGGGGTCGTCCACCTGCTTGCGCAGCACCAGGCCGGGACCGCCCGAACCGGCAAGACCGCTGAGAAACCGGCTGAAAAAAGGGACTCTCCGCGACACGGCCCTCAGGCTCCGGAATCCCGGCAGCTGCCGGATGGCGCTGATCTCCTGGGGCAGGTCCTGCTCGGGCTGTGCGTCAGCGTCGCCGGCCTCCATGAGAAAATGCTTACCGACCGGGCATTCGAGGAAGATCTGGCGCAACGCCCTCTCATCGTGCCCGAGAAGGGAGAAATGAAACCGGCGGCCTGCAATCGAACCGGAAAGCGTGTGGTGGTAAGGGTAATGCCGGACAGACCAGCTCCCGGCGTCGCACAGCGTCTCCGCAAGGTTAACGAACGCGCCTCTCAGCGAACGGAATTTTGCGACAAGGGAGTACACGGAGTGCATGAAGGTAAGGACGAGCGCGATGAGGATAATCAGCGCGATAATCCTGTACCCGAAATAATCCAGCAGGATCATGGCCGGAATGGCGATGGGAAACAGCAGGATGAACCAGGAACTCGTTTTTTTCATGTCTCTTATCCAAAAAACAGGGTACCGGGTATAGGTTCAGGGCATAGGGTCCGTGAGAAGATGAAGCTGTGAAGCTGGGAAGCTGATAAGTTCGGTAAAGCCTTAACGTGATGGAGTGCTGTGGGACACTCCGCGCTTCCTAACTTCCTATCTTCTTAACTTCCATCTTTTCCCGAGACCCTAGCCCCTAGACCCGAAACCCGATGTACTCTTTATTACAGCCGGAGATTTTGTTCAAGCACCCGATTGGGTCTAAAGTTTTTCGTCCCTTTGCCGATCAAACAAGTGGTTACCTTTTGTTTTCCCATCGATAATCAAGGAAGCCTGAAAAGAGCAAACCGCCCGTAAGGGCGGGGCGCAAAGCCACTGGCCTGTTTCCGGGCAAGACCCGGACAGGGAAGCAGGGCTGCCAGGCGACTCCGGCACGCTGCCCGTGCGGGGCGCCACCAGGCTGCCGATTTCACACGGGGGTGATTTCCGCATGTACGGCTCTGACACGTCTCTTTCCCTTCCTCTCCGGCTTCTCTTTGCAGCGCTCATGATGGTTCTTTTAATCTTATCCGGGTATGCCGGGCCGCCTGTTTGATCGGGTATGAGGCATCAGGCCTAGAGCTCCAGTGAAAACATCTGTTCCGTGATGCTGTTTCCCCACTGTTGGACGTCGTGCTCCTCGGTGAGTTGGAATCCTTCCGATTCATAAAGGCAACGGGCCCCGTCGAGACCTTTGAACGTCCAGAGATAGATCCGCCCGTATCTTGCCTTGCGACAAAAATCGACGGCCTCGAGGACCAGCCTGCGGCCGATGCCGCGCCTCTGGAATTCCGGCGCCACGATGAACCAGCGAAGCCTGGCGCCCTTCGAGCCTGCCTCCTTGCCGTCAATGGCTATGGAACCGGCAAGATGGTCCCCGGCCCTGCTCGTCCGGAAAAAATCCCTCCCCACACGGAAATCCCGCAGAAAATCGGAGAGCTCCCGACCCACCTGTGTCTCGAAGCTGATGTCAAAGCCCCAATTTTCAGCATAGTAAGACCCGTGGAGCTCCGTGATCTTTCCGATCACCCCCGGCCGGTAGCCGCCGTAGATGAATTCCATAGCCGCCCCCCTGTTGTATTCTTTCATCTCGGCCTCTTTGCGAGGCGCGGTCGAACGGAAGCCCGGATCGAACGCGTTCGACACCTGTTTCATAGCCGGAATCGGTTGGGGTTACAAGAGGATACCGCCGCGCGCAATGCGACGGACCCCCGGCCGGAAGGACCTTCTTGACATTTTCCTTTCATCTTCTATAGTAACAGCACATCAAACCACAAGGAGGGATCTTATGAAGCGTATCATTGTTGCCCTTGCCATCGTATTCCTGTTCGTATCCGTTGCCATGGCCGCAGGCCCCAAGACCTATCAGGTCACCGGTCCCGTTCTGGAGAACAAGGACGGCGTGATCACGGTCCAGAAGGGGAAGGACAAGTGGGAGATCGCCACGACGAAAGACACGAAGATCAAGGGCGACCCGAAGGTCGGCTCCAAGGTCACCATCGAGTACACGATGACCGCCGCGAGCATCGACGTGAAGGATGCGGGCAAGAAAGCGCCCGAAAAGAAACCCGCTGAGAAAGCCCCTGCAAAGAAGTAACGAGTCGACAAACCCCGCCTGTGATAGGGGCGGCCCTGCCGTGAGGTCGGGCCGCCACATCATTGCGTTCCATGTATTTTTCAATAAATTGGAGGTCCCATGGCTTCGCAACCGTCTCCCATCCTTGTCGCCAAAAGCACGGAAGAGATTTACCTCTACCCGAAAATGGCCAACCGCCACGGCCTGATCGCCGGCGCCACCGGCACCGGGAAAACGGTCACCCTGAGGGTGCTTGCCGAGCAGTTCAGCGCCATGGGCGTGCCCGTCTTCATGGCCGACGTGAAGGGGGACCTCTCGGGGCTTGCGAAGGCCGGGGGCGACAACCCCAAGATCGCCGACCGGGTGAAGGATCTGAAGCTCGAGGGGTTTGCCTACGACAGCTATCCCGTCGCCTTCTGGGATGTCTTCGGCGAGAAGGGGCACCCGATCCGGACGACGGTCACCGAGATGGGACCGCTTCTGCTCTCCCGCATCCTCAACCTGAATGAAACCCAGGACGGCGTTCTCAACATCGTTTTCAAGATCGCCGACGACAACGGCCTGCTGCTCCTCGATCTCAAGGACCTCCGGTCCATGGCGCAGCACGTGGGGGAAAACGCGAACCAGTTCAAGGTCAAGTATGGAAACATCTCCAAGGCCAGTATCGGGGCGATCCAGCGCAACCTGCTCGTCATCGATGAGCAGGGGGGCGAGAGGCTCTTCGGCGAGCCCGCCCTCGACATCAACGACCTCATGCAGGCCGACGCGAAGGGCAGGGGGGTCATCAACATCCTCATGGCCGACAGGCTCATGCAGTCCCCCAAGGTCTACGCCACGTTCCTGCTCTGGCTGCTCTCGGAGCTCTTCGAACAGCTTCCCGAGGTGGGCGACCCCCCGAAGCCGAAACTCGTCTTCTTCTTCGACGAGGCGCACCTGCTCTTCGAGGACATCCCGAAGGCCCTCGAGGACAAGATCGAGCATGTCGTGCGGCTCATCCGCTCCAAGGGGGTCGGCGTCTACTTCATCACGCAAAACCCCCTCGACATCCCGGACACCATCCTGGGTCAGCTCGGAAACCGCGTCCAGCATGCCCTGAGGGCGTTCACCCCGCGCGACCAGAAGGCCGTGAGGGCCGCCGCCGAGACCTTCCGGGCAAACCCCAAGGTCGATACCACAAAGGCCATCCTGGAACTCGGCGTGGGCGAGGCCCTCGTGTCCATGCAGGATGAAAAAGGCATTCCCGGCATGGTGGACCGCGCGTGGGTGTTGCCTCCGCACAGCACCCTGGCGCCCCTGCAGCCCGCTGAGGTTGCGGGCATCGTGAGGGGGTCCGTCCTCTACGGGACCTACGAGAAGACCGTCGATCGCGAGTCGGCCTACGAAAAGCTGATGGCGAAGGCCGAGCAGGCCGCTGCCGAGGCCCCGGTCGCCCCGGCCAAAAAGGCGGCAAAATCCGAAACGGAAGTGCTCGTAGGGGCGCTGGCCAAGAGCGCCGCACATGCTATCGGGAGCTCGGTCGGCCGCCAGATCATGCGCGGTGTCCTGGGATCCCTGTTCGGAAAGAAATGACGGGTTCCGGAACCGCTGCCCCAAGCGACAGAAAAAGGCAGGGAGCACTCCCTGCCTTTCTTATTTGTCCCGCCAGGCCGTTTTTGTTTTCCCGCTCTGTAAACCATTCTCCCGATGCTTCGTTATTAAAGAATAAACGGCACGAGAATCATTCAGGAGGGAAAGTCGATGAAAAACCGGCTCAAGGTTGTGCTGCCCGTTGTGCTGGCGGCGGTCATCTTTCTGGCAGGCGCAGCTCACGCCCAGCCCTACAGGCCTGCAAGTCCTTTTTATTTCGGGATATTCGGCGGTTACGTCGCCCCCGAGGACATGACCTGGACCTCGAACGTGACGGGGGCATCGGCCGATCTGGCCCTCGATGAAAGCGGGATGATGGGGCTCAAGGTGGGTTACATCCTGCCGCAGGCCAGGGCGCTGGCCTTCGAGCTGGAATGGAACTACATGTTCGAGCAGAGCATTCCCCCCCAGGTGATCTCCGGGGTGAGGGAGTCGGGCGATGTCTACCTGAACAATTTCATGGTCAATCTCATCCTGCGTTACCCCGAGGGGAGAATCCATCCCTATATAGGCGGCGGAATCGGGGCATCGTCCGTGAATATTCAGAATACGGAATCCATAGGCGGCGCTGTCGTGAATGTGGCCGAGGAGACGCAAACGGGTTTTGCCTGGCAGTTTCTCGCCGGCATCAATTTCGAACTGGCGCCGAACCTCTCCGCCGACTTGGCCTACCGGTACTTCGGCACGAACCCTGACTTTACCATGATCGACGTGGATTACCGGACACACGCGGTGACGCTGGGGCTGAATTTCCACTTCTGACAGGGTATAGGGTATAGGGTATAGGGTCGGGAATGAGTCTGTTCTATTAATTCCACTGTACCCTTAACCCTGTTTTACGCCGGTTTTAAGACCTGGATCGACACGCTCTTCATGACGTCTTTCACCCGCTCCCTGTACTCCAGGAAGTGGGGTTGGGTGAGGTGCAGCTTCAGCGCCTCCACGCTTTCCCAGCGCTCGATGAGTGTAACGACGTTTTCACGCTGGGGCACCTGGATGGGGATGCCTGTGGGCACGTCCACCGTGGGCCCGTACTCGAGGCAGCCCTTCTCCTTTAAAACCGATGGAGTGGCCCGCTTCAGCTCCGCCAGGTATTTTTCTTTTCCTCCCGGATTCAATTCCACCTTTGCAATGACATAGATCATTTCCATTCCTCCCTTTCTCCCTGGTTTTTGTTCCTGCATTGTTTGCGCGACTTTGTTTTCCCTCCCATCCGGAAAGATGTGCAATACTACAACATGTCAGAGCCGAGACTCAAGACGGATCAAGCCCGGCGTATTGAACCTTTAGAAAGGCACCTGTGGGGTCTTTTAAAGAGTCCGCGAGGTAGCCGTTGCAAAGGACGCAAAAATGGTGTAGAAGAATAAAAAACACTGACCGGCGGTCAGTTTTATTTGGCTTGTATTGGCGGATAATTGATGTAAATCAAATGGTTGAGACGTAATGGAGGGGGGAATTTATGCTGTTCAATCCGAAAAAATACGCGAGCGACTATCCCTGTGAGAAATCGAAGGAGATCATGCGCAAGACGATCGACTTCTTCGAGCGCAAGGGCAAGCAGCGCATCAAGACCGACGACCAGTGGTGCGTCTGGTACGATGACTTTGTCCAGTTCCTGAGGGACAACAAAATTTTCGCGACTCTGCTGACGCCATCGAAATACGGCGACGCGGACTGCCGCTGGGACACCTGGCGCAACTGCGAGATGAACGAGATCCTCGCCTTCTACAGCCTGTCTTACTGGTACGCCTGGCAGGTCTCGATCCTCGGGCTGGGCCCCGTCTGGATGAGCCGCAACGAGGAGGTGAAGAAGAAGACCGCCCAGCACCTGCAGTACGGCCGGATCTTCGGCTTCGGCCTCTCCGAAAGGGAGCACGGCGCCGACATCTACTCGACGGACATGATGCTCAAGCCCCAGGCCGGCGGCACGTACCTGGCCGAGGGCGACAAGTACTACATCGGGAATGCCAACCAGGCCGTCATCGTCTCCACCTTCGGCAAGATCGCCGGTACGGGCGAATATGTGTTCTTCCCCGTCGACTCGCACCACGAGAAGTTCGAACTGGTCCGCAACGTCGTGGCCAGCCAGATGTACGTGGCCCAGTACAACCTCCGCGACTACCCGATCAGGGAGGAGGAGATTCTCGAGAAAGGTCAGGAGGCATGGGATGCCTCGCTCAACACGGTCAACGTGGGCAAGTTCAACCTGGGCTGGGCCACCATCGGCATCTGCACCCACTCCTTCTACGAGGCGATCAACCACGCCTCGCACCGCATCCTTTTCGGGAAAGCCGTGACCGAGTTCTCCCAGGTCAAACAGCTTTTCGTCGATTCGTACACGCGCCTTGTCGCGATGCGGCTCTTTGCCCTGCGTGCCATCGATTACTTCCGTTCGGCATCGGTCGAAGACAGGCGTTACCTGCTCTACAACCCCATGGTGAAGATGAAGGTCACCATGCAGGGCGAGGAGGTCATCAACCTGCTCTGGGATGTAATCGCCGCCAAGGGCTTCGAGAAGGACACCTACTTCGAGATGGCCACCCGCCACATCCGGGCACTTCCGAAGCTCGAGGGGACGGCCCATGTGAACATGGCCCTCATCATCAAGTTCATGGCCAACTACTTCTTCAACCCCGGCAAGTTCCCCGAGATCCCGAAGAGAAACGACGTCGCCGACGACACCTTCTTCTGGGAGCAGGGGGCCACGAAGGGCTTGAGCAAGATCCAGTTCCACGACTACAAGCCCGCCTACGACAGCTACGACCTGCCGAACCTGAACGTCTACAAGGAGCAGATCAAGACCCTGAAGGTGTTCCTGGCCACGGCCACCCCCACGCCGGAGCAGCAGAAGGACATCGACTTCCTGCTCATCCTGGGCGAACTGTTCACCTGCGTGGTCTATGGCCAGCTCATCCTGGAAAACGCCAAAATCTACAACGTTGACAAGGACCTCCTGGACCAGATCTTCGACTTCATGGTCCGCGACTTTTCGAAGTACGCCCTGCAGCTCTACCACAAGCCCTCGAGCACGCAGATGCAGATGGAGCTCTGCATGAAGATGATCCGCAAGCCCGCCGTGGACGAGGCGCGCTATCAGCGGGTGCTGAACAACCACGTGTATGCGCTGAAGGATGTCTATGAGATGAACCCCTAAGCGCCGCTGCGCGGCAGTGAAAGAAGTGCGTGAGTGTCCAAGTGTCTGAGTGAAGAAAAAGAAGTGCAGCAAGAAGCAACAAGATAACATAGCCGCAAGGCAGGAAGAAGAAGAGACCGCGGGGAATTCCCCGCGGCCTCTTCTTGTCCGTCCTGTCCCTTTTTTCCCAACTCAGGGCGTACCCCCAATAATTTCATCGAGTTTCTCGAAGTGCTCTTCAACCGCCTCCAGATAAGACTTCTGGATTGACTTGTATTTCTTTGCCCAATCCCTGACCATATTGAGGGAACCCTCCTGCAAGACACCGCTTTTCTGGATCATCTCCAGCATCGTCTCCCCCTGCTCCTGCATGGCCATCATTGATTTCATGTAAGCTTCCCATTGCGTTTTCCAGAACCGCAAAATCTCCTTGGATGCGTCTTTCATGACCCGTTACCTCCTTTAAGATTTTTCAGGCTGCGGCACAGGAATTCCCTTTCAGCCATCCAGGCCGGATAGTGAAACAAACGAAGAGCGGTCAGATCAGGTCGCCGGCACCAGCCTCGCGCAGCCCTCGTTGATGAAGAAGAGTTTCGTGAAGTAGGACTTCAAGGATTCGTCCTTCTTGGCGCACTCCTCGCACTTTTTCTCGGCATTGAGCTTCAACGCGATCCGTCCGCATTCGGCACACTTCAATGTCATGACGACACCTCCTCGAACCCGCCGGGGCAATGTACCCGCCCGGGGAACCGGCAAGAAGCCATTCACCGTCTGGCAGGAATGGAAAAAGAAACGCTGAAGGAGGTTGCGGAATGAGGAGAAATCCTGATCGGTAGATGAACCCGGGTGAAAGCGGGCCTTCACTCTTCTATAATCAATATACATTTACGGAATGGAAAGGCAAGGGGCCGGACAGTGCTGAGGGACTCGAGCCGGAAACCGGCCCGCTTGGCTTAAAACTGCACAAATATCGAGGTGATGCGGGATTCGATCCGTTCGGTGGTTTTCAAAGGAGATTCAACCGTGACCGGGGGCGCGTCCCGCAAGCCCCGCCCTTTTTTCATTTATTTCATCGAGTGCAGGCCCACGAGGTTCCCCTCCGTGTCCTGGAACAGGGCGAAGTGGCCGTACTCGTCGGTGATCTTCGTCTTGGGGACGACAATCTTCCCGCCCGCCGGCTCAATCCGCTCGAGCGACTCGTTCAGGTCCTCGCCGGCATTCAGGTAGACCACGGTACCCCGCTGGCAGGGCTCGTACCCCTCGCCCCGGATCAGGGCGCCGCTGTTTCCGTGCCCCGCCATCGGGAAGAAGGCCATCAGCACCCCGCCCAGGTCCTGCACGGGCAGATCGTAGCCCAGAACGTTGCCGTAGAAGAGCCTTGCCCGCTCCATGTCCTTGACGGGGATTTCGAACCACACGACGATGTTTCTCATGTTCTTGTCCTCCATAACGCAGTCCGTGTTGTAATCAAATCCCCCTCGTTCCCCCTTTTATAAAGGGGGATTTTTCTGGCATTTCAGCACGTCCGGGAACGCTTCGAGGACCTTGCGAACGGCGGCGACCGAAAGGCTGTTTCCCGCGAGGTGCCACTTCTTCCGCAGGGTCATTCTGTCGGGAAATCGGAACCCCTCGGGGAAGTGGAGCAGCCGTGCGATTTCCTCCGGTGCAAAGCGTCTCACCCCGCCTGCGCATTGCAAGTACGATCCCGCGCGCATCAGCGACCGCCCGTACCCGGAGGTGAAACAGGTCGTGTAGGCCTGCGGGTCATTCGGGTCGAGGATGCGGAATCCCTTGCCGAATTTCGCCAGTACGTCTCCGCCGACATGCAGCCCGTCATGGACACCGCTTTCGTCGACTCCGTCCAGGTAGTCGCCAAGCGGCCGCAGCGGCACATCGACGATCACGACAGGGGGAGACAGGCGCACGCGGGAGGCCATGAGATAGTATCTCGGACGTCGCATGGGCACGCCAAGCTCCGTCGGGCAGAGCATGCATTCCTGGACCGCATATCCCCGGTCCGAAAGAAGACCGACGATCCGCCTGCGCATTTCCGAGCGGGCAAAACCTTCCACGTTTTCCAGTGCGAGGTGCGAGGGCAGGCGGTTCTCATTCATCCGGGCCATGACATCGAGGATTCGCCGGAAGCTGAGAGCGCGGGGGTCCTCGACGTCTCTTCCCGCGCCGCGGACCGTGTAGGGCTGGCAGGGCGGCGAGAGCCACCAGAAGTCGGCCCCGAAGACCTGCAGCTCATCGGCCGTCACGTTTTCCAGGTTCAGCTGCCAGGCGTCGTGGCCGGGGAAATTCAGCCGGTAGACCTCGAGAGCCGCCGGGCTCTGGTCAACGGCCCCCGCCACGCGGATATTCGTCCCCGCCGAGGCGGCCGCAAACCCGCCGATTCCGCAGAAGAGTTCAAGGGCACGAATCACCGTTTGTTCACGCATCGAGGAGTGTTTAGCAGCATACAGGGCCTTCTTTCAAGCTCCGTTTTCCATGCAGGATCGATCTGACGGCTTGTGACGCTTTCCGGCTGAACCAATCCCTGAGGCCCGGTAAGGAATTTCGGGAGGGGTTGTAGGGGTCTGTATGATTGCGGTCTGCGGGGAATCGGTTATAGTGATCAGAAATGTGCAATTCGACCGAAATCACAGGAGGTGCGAGCGATGCAGAATATCGAATTCAGCGTCAAGGACATGGACTGCAAGTCCTGCGTGAACGTCGTTCTGAAAAAACTCAAGGCCTTTGAGGGCGTCAGGGATGTCCGGATCGATCCAACAACCAGGAGGGTCAAGGTCATCTGGGACAATCCGAACGTCTGCGACAGCGACCTGACCTGCGCCGTGGAAGATCTGGGGTACAAGGTCAGCATGGATTGACCGGGGGCGACGATCAGAGAGGTTTTCCATGAAGACATCAGACCTGCCCGATGGTTTTCGCGACATGCAGTCCTTCGGACTCGTCGAGGCCTTGCTGGGCCGGCGCTCCCGCCGCTTCTTCAAGGGCGCAGAGATCCCCGACGGGGTTCTCAAGTTCAAGTCCCGGTTTGAACCGATGCCCCTCACGGAGCTGGAAAAGCTTCTCGTGGTGGCCGCCTGCGGCGGCAACACGGCCTGGCATCACCTGATTTTTCGGGCCGATCGATATGCTCCGCATCTGTCCAATTACGCCGCAGCGGCAGGCGGCAGGACCTTTCCCTCGTCTGCAGGGTTCCACACAAGCATGACCTTCTTCACCGATGACGAAGGGGTCTGCGTGCTCGATGCCCGCGATGCCCCGGCCTTTGCCGAGCGGGCCGATGACGGCTCCCTCGATCCGGGAGCGTTTCTGGAAGCGATGAGGGGGCGTGTGAAGAAGCTCCGTTACGGCCGGCTGCAACTCCCTTCCGTGGTTCCCTATGTCGAGGCGCATAACACCTGGGTGGTGAATCATCCCGGCACGCTTCTCGTCACCCCTGTGGGGGACCTGGCCCAGCACGTCCTGCTGAACCTCTGCTACATGCTGCAGAACGGTCTCGTGCTGACCGATGACATCCACCGGAGGCCCATCCCGGGGATCGAAGAGTTCAAGGGTATCGTGGATGCGGGAAACACCTGGCCCCTTACCTTCGTGGAGCAGTGGTCGTTGGCCGAACTGACGACGGAACTGGCGACAAGCTGCTACGCGGGCGCACTCATGCTGCAGGCCATGGGACTGGGGGGCTGGATGTTCAACGGCATCGACGCCTTCGCCTTCCTCGGGGCGAGCGGGAACCCCGATGTGCCCGGCCTTGGGTTCCGTTACGACACGGACGAACGGTGGCCCTACCCAAACCCGACGGGACTCGCGGGCATCATGGAAGGGCACTGCCCTCCCCATTACCCGGATATGCGTGCCGCCGTGGACGCCGTCTGCGAGCGTAAATTCGGCCCCGGCGGCCCTTTCCATCCCGACACCCCCGGCCCTTGGAAGGATTCCCGGGCGGTCCGCTCCGCCGCCAGGGTCCACGGCGAGGAATTCCGCCGGTGCGTGGCCCTGCAGGCCCAGTACGTCTTCGACACCTTCGGGAAGTTCCCGGGCACGGTGCCTTCCATCTTCCTCATCATGCACCTCCAGGCGCACCACCTCGACCTGGAATTCTACGATCGGTTCTTCAAGCCGGGATCCTGCCTGAAGACGCACGCCGGGCACATGAAGGCATGGCATCCGTCAGGGTGATGCCGCCGGCGTGAAAGACGTGAAACGCGAAGGGAGGCATCGTCGGGTGCTTCCCTTTTTTGCTCGCGCCCGGCCAGCCCGTCTCCTTTCGATCCCGGGGCCGGCCGTTCAACCCCTCACGGCTGGTTCAGGCCCTGGCAGGCTTCGGCCTGGCTTGCCGGAGCCTGGTGGTTGACGATCGTCCTGAGTGTGACGCAGATCGTCGGCCAGTGGTGGGGAAAATTACCGTGGGTCTCGGTCGGGACGCCCGTGACCTCCAGGTTGAACACATTGGGCGCGTGATTCCTGGCCAGTCGCCGGCCGAGGCAATCGAGCGACTGGGTATGCCCGCCCACGACGAGATCCGCGTTTCCGGCGGCATAGAGGTTGACGTAGAGCACACCGTCCGGCAGATCCGGCCTGCTCTTCGGCGCTTCCAGCGCCGGGGAGGGGATGGCCGGCTCGTTGCAGTTGAGCCTGTAATCGTGTCCGTTGAGGTCATTCAGGAAGGCCTCGTCTCCCGCCGCGTTGGTCGTGAAGGGTGCAAGCGGGGGAACGCACGAACCGCAGGGCAGTGCCTGGCTCAACAAGGTGGCCGTCATCCCGCCGCAGAGCTGGCGTGTTGAGCGATCGGGCTCGGTTTCATTGCCGCAGGAAAACGACCCCCCGGCACCGTGGGTCGGCGCGGCAAGGGCCACGAATTCGGAAACCGTGACGGCCCCGTTTTTCCGGCTTCCCATGAGATTCTTCAGGTAGTACCGGCTGCTGATCGCTCCCTGGCTGTAGCCGACAAGGGCCACCCTCGTCGCACCCCCGTAGGCCGGGTCGTTCAGGATGCCCGTCTGCAGCTGATTGTTCGAATCGTTGCCTC
Organism: Syntrophaceae bacterium UBA5744; assembly: GCA_002419215.1. Lineage (GTDB taxonomy): Bacteria > Desulfobacterota > Syntrophia > Syntrophales > UBA2192 > UBA2192. Next base: position 16,245 of record DIFQ01000128.1, on the reverse strand, counting down.
CCTCGATGGCGGCGAGAATGTCCGTGGCATCATCGGCAATGCTTCGGCTTTGGATGACGGGGTCGCTGCCCCCGTGGAGGGGCAGGGATAGATAGACAGGTCGGATCGACAGGGAGGGGTTTGCCTCGAGCGCGGCCTTGATCGAGGTCGTCCCCGCGCTGCCGGGGTTCTCCCACGCCGCGTCCTTTCCTCCGCTGTGGCCGTGGACGAAGAGAACGGGGAGAGCCTCGACCTGGCGCGTTGCCGCGATGGCAACGGGCGATGTGTCGCCCCGCTCGTTGTGCGTCAGCCGTTGCTGATTCTGGCCGTCGATCCCGATCGAGAAAATCTCCTGCTTCCTGCCGATATCCGGGCCGGGGACTCCGGATGCCTGGACCGAGACGTAGAGCCCCTGGTCGTCGCCCCGGAATGAAATGCCCGAGATGTTGATGTCCGCAGGCGGCTGCAGCGTGATGTCGCGGACGAGAGCCCAGTTTCCCGTGCTTACGACGCGGATCGCATCCCGTCCCGTCCCGTGAAAAAAGGCGCGATAGGCCAGCAGGCGTCCGTTGTGGGAGACCACGGGCGCGACTTCGCTGACATCGGGCGTGTTCGTGATCTGCTGCGGCGCTCCGGTGCCATCCGATTTCGTCGCGTAGAGATCGCGCTTCTGCGTCGTTCCGTCATATCGCGAAAAGACGATCATCCTGCCCGCGTCGTAGAAATCGTGGCCGTTGTCATCGGACTCGTTCGGGCCGGGGCTCGTCACCGCGGCAAGACCGCTGCCGTCGCTCCGGATCGTCCATATCCGGGCGCCCTGGGTGTGAGCAGGGTAGGTGAAGGCGATCAGTCCGTTCGGCGCCCATCTCGGCCGTGTCCTCTGCCCGGTGCCGGTCGTCACCTGCCGGATGTTCTGCCCGTCGAGGTCCATGATGTAGATGTTTTCCCCGGGGGGATTCCGGAAGGACGAAAAGACGATCTTCGTGGCGTCGGGGGAGAGGTCCGGGAAATGCTCGTTGGCGCTGTTGTTTGAAAGGTTATGCTGACTGAACCCGTTTCCGGCCATGCTGTAGATCTGGTCGCGGCCGTCCCGGTCCGACACGAAAATCAGGCTCGCGCCGCATCCGCAGATGAGAAACAGGGTGGCGAGCATCAGGGAAAGAACACTCTTCTTCATGGCTTCATCCCTCCCGCTTGATGATGCTGTTCGCTTCCATGGTGACGGCCCTCTGTGTTGACGCCGTGATTTTCTACAGGAAACGCGGCCCCTGGATGTCGAGGTTGGTGAGCCCCGCCGCGCGGGCCCAGTTAACGGCCTCTTCATATTCCTGACGGGTGATCCGCCGCGAGATCTCGGGGTAGTCGTGGGCCCGGTAGGTTGGCGTGTACTGGGACATGAGATTGACGAAAGTATCTTTAGGAAGGTTTGCGGCGATCCAGTCGACGATCTTTTTCGTCCCTGCCACGCGGTTGGGCATGACGAGGTGGCGGATGATCACGCCGCGGTAAAGCAGACCGTCCGGCGCTGGCCTGGCCACGCCCACCTGCCGGTTCATCTCCACGAGGGCGGCCCTGGTGATCTTCGGGTAGGCCGTGGCGCCGGAGGAGTATTTTTCGGCCATGGGGCCGTCGGCGTACTTGAAGTCCGGAAGATAGACGTCAACCACGCCGTCGAGCGTTTTCAGGATCTCCACCTTTTCCCAGCCGCAGGTGTTCCAGACGAGCGGCACGCGGAGCCCCTTCGCGGCGGCCTTGTCGACGGCGAGCAGGATATGGGGCGAGTAGTGAGTGGGGGTGACGAGATTCACGTTGTGGCAGCCCTTGGCCTGGAGGGTAAGCATCATGGCTGCAAGGTCATCGATGCTGACGGCCGTGCCGTGGCCGCCCTGGCTGATCTCCCAGTTGATGCAGAAAACACAACGAAGCGAGCAATGGGTCAGAAAGACGGTCCCCGACCCCCCGCGGCCGACGAGGCAGGCCTCCTCGCCGAAATGGGCGTGATAGGAAGAGACAACCAGCTGCGCGTCGGAGCCGCAAAACCCCTTCTGGCCGTCAAGGCGCTGCGCCCCGCACTCCCGGGGGCAGAGGTCGCACTTTTTCATCCGCTCCAGGAGAGACTCGCCGCGCCTTTTCAATTCGCCGCTCCGGTGGAGTCTCAGGTAGGCCGGCTCGAATCCCGCTCCGATATTGGCGGCGAGCTTCGGCTCGCGGCTGTGCGCCTCGGGCTGGACCGATCCCAGGGCGCGCTTGTCGTCGCTGCATCCCTGCCACAGGGAGAACAGGGGCGCTCCGCACCCGGCTATGGCCAGGTGGAGGCATGTCCTCAGGAAATGCCGTCTCGATTCGTCGTCCATGGATGCATTCAGCGGGGTAGGCCGGTTCGGATAACGGGGGACAGGGTGCGGTTCCTATAAGAAATGGCTAAAGAATAACTGCATGAATGTCAATCATTAAAAGAAGGGCCTGTTGAGGCGCCAGGACCGGGAGCTCACCAGGACGCTGCGGTGGATGCTACTTCAAGTCGGCTTTTTTGTAGCTCTTCCGAATCCTCGGGTGGGGTCCGGGAAGCTGGAAGATGCTCACCGTGAGCTGATCGGGGTCGATTTCCAGAAGGGCGAAGGTCAGGGGGCAGCCCCGGCTCTCGTCGCTGCTCATGTGTCCGGGGTTGATGCAGATCGTGCCGTTTCGGCGCCGGATCTCGGTGATGTGGGTGTGACCGAAGAGGAAGATGTCGGCCCTTCCGCTGCCGATGATGGTCTCCGGCTTGATATCGTCGGCGCGGTCGTTGTAGTGGGACTCGGGGGTGTGCGTGAGAAAGATCCGCCAGCCGGAGACCTCGATGAACGTACGATTGTTCACCCCGGGATCGGGGTAATAGACGGTGTCCCAGGTCCCCGGGACACGCGTGAGGGGATAGCCCGCCTGCTCCAGGACGTCGGCGTCGTCGTAATAGTCGCCCAGGTGGATGATCCGATCCACCTTGAAGCTCTTCAAATATCGCATGACGCCCCGGATCGCGTCGCGATCGTCATGGGTGTCGGAAATCACCATGATCTTCTGCATGAATAGACAGCGCTCTCTCCCCGGAAAACAGGCTTCGCGTGAACCGAAAAAACCGGCGGGAGTATAGGAGAGGGCAAGAGGGGTGTCAAGGATAAATTCGGGTACAGGGAACAGGGTACAGGGAATGAAGGGGATCAATCGCTTACAGGTGGCGCGGAAATTGCTGATACAAACGATACGAAATGCCGGCATCGGGCCGGTCGCCCAACATATGACGTGAAGATCCGGGGGGCTTATGGATCCTGTGAAAGTGGTTGTTCGGTATGCCGACGGCAAGGTGGTCAAGGGGTACACCCAGGATTTCTTCCCGAACAAGGACCGGTTTCACCTGCAGCCCCAGCAGCAATCCTCGGGCCAGGATACCCGGCAGGTCCTGATCAAGGACCTCAAGGCGATCTTCTTCGTCAAGGACTTCGGAGGGAACCCCGCCTACGACGAACGGCGCCAGTTCGGCGATGGCGATAAGCCGCAGGGCCGGAAGATGGAGATCCTCTTCAAGGACGGCGAGAAACTCGCCGGTTCGACCCTGGGCTACGAGCCCAGCCGTCCGGGCTTTTTCATCCAACCGGTTGACGGTCAGAGCAACAACATGAGGGTCTTTGTCGTCCAGGCTTTCGTGGACAAGGTTCGAGCTCTTTAGCAGGTCCCCTGCCATTCTCCCCGGCCAACCCATCGCAAAGGTGCAAGCAATGAAGGATGATTGTAAGGTTCATCCATTGTGCGATGCAAATAAAAATGCATGTAATTCAATGCAAAAATTAAAATAAATACGGTTAATAATCAGTTAAATACTGATAATAACCTGTAAATAAATTGATATTGCACTGCACAATATAACGGGCTATCATCCCAATCAAAACACACCGGATTTCCTGAACAAAAAAGGAAACGGGAAAGAGGAGGTAGCGTGATGAACAGTGGTGGGTCATTAGCGCATAACACATCGGATTTGTTCACAAAATTGTCGGAGGGGCACCTGGGCCTGTTGAATCGGAGACAGCAGATATACAAGGCGGCGACCGAATCATTTTTCGGCGTAGTCAGGGAGTCATTCGAGATGAAGGTCCCCGAGGAGTCTCTGAAAAGACTTCAGGGGAATATGCTCGATCTGTGCAGGCTTCCCCTGGAAACGCTCGGGGACCATGCAAGGTTGGATGCCTATACCGGCGAACTCAAGAAACTTGTCGCCGCGATGCCGGTGGCGATTTCAGGAAATGGTTTCTCGGAGGAGCTCAAGCAGTACGGGAAAACTTCCTGGGAAAACGGATCGAAAGCGCATTCCGCCTGTATGAGCTGGATGCTGGGCCTTCTTCACAGCCAGAAGCTGACATCGGACAGGAAGGAAGCCGAAGAGGCCATGAAGACCTGCCTGGAGACGACCGAGTCGTTCCTCAAGGAATCCGTCGCCTGCTGGGTGCAGCAGGTCGAGGCGGGCTGCGGGCTCTTGAAAAAGGGCCTTCTGAAGGAAGGGGTTACCACGGCACCGGTTCAGTGAGGTCATACCCGACCCGCGCAAAACAGGGTCATTCGCCATCCCATGTACCTTCTGCCTTCGCGGGTGGCGGATGACCCTTTTCCCTTTACCTGCCGGGGATGCTCCGAGCCTTCCCCAGGATTTCAACGATCCCCGTCTGCTTCCTGAGCTCCTCGTACCAGACCCGATAGCCTTCCGAACTCGGGTGGAGGTAATCCGGCGTGTAGTAGCGGTCCGGATCGTTCAGGAACAGTTCGTTTCCCCTCTCCCGGAACAGATCGACGTACCGGATGCCGAGCGTTCTCGAGACATCCATGAAAATGGCCCGGGCTTCGCGGGTCCGCGCGGTGTATATCCAGGAAATGGGAGGAAAGAAGGCGGGTGCGAGCCCCACGTTGCCGGTGCTCATGAAAAGGACGCTTCGACCTTTTTCCCCGGCCCTCGTCAGCACCTGCGTGATCGCGTCTCTCAACTCCCCGGGATCGGTGAAGCCGAGGATGTCGTTTCCCCCGACCTGGACCAGGACGAGATCGAACCCGGCCTGAGTGACGGAGTCGAGCTGATTCAGGGCGTCCCTCGCCTTCGCCCCGTTCCGGGCGATGTTGGTGACCTCGATGGCGGGAAATTCCGCGGCGATCCGGCCCGCCACGGACTCATCCGGACGCGCCGCGCCGGTTCCCACGCCGGTGCTGTCCCCCACGACCAGCAGCCGGTGAGTCGCCCCCGGGTTTCTCAGCTCGAAGGGCCGGCTTGCTTCCGCGATCTGCGTGCCCCGGTTGATGCGGATGCCCAGCATCGAGAGCTCGTAGACGCCCAGTCCGACAACGCCGATGAGGACGGCCAGGATAAAGAGTTTCATGGATCGTCTCCCCGTGTAGACTTCCTTTGCATAACCCCCTGCCTGTCGAGACCGTACACTGGGTCAGGCTTCGGTGCGAGTCCACCTGCGTCCTGGGTTGCGCTTTTTCGGAGCGCCCGCGGCAACCGGCGCCATCGCTCCTTACCATTTGTTCCAATGGATCTGCGCCGGGTTATACTTGTCCTTCGGCTTTTCCCTGCCTGCGGGCACCCCCACGGGGATGAGGTTCAGAGGCACGATGTGGGGCGGGATGCCGAGGATCTGCCTGACGGTCCTGATGCGACTCTCCTCGGGGTAGACGGCCGTCCACACGGCGCCCAGTCCCATCGACTCTGCCGCAAGCAGAATATTCTCCGTTGCGGCGCTGCAGTCCATGATCCAGTAGTCCGAATCCCGGCCGCCCCACTGCTTTCGCACATCACCCCCGACGATGATGGCAGCGGCCGCCTTGTCGGCCATCTTGGCATAGGGAAGGGCGTCGGCGAGCTGTTTCAGGACGGCCCGGTCCGTTACGACGATGAACTCCCAGGGCCTCTTGTCCACCGCCGTCGGCGCCGCCATGCCCGCCCGCACGAGCTTGTCCAGCTTTTCTCTCGATACGGGTTCGTTTTTAAAGGTCCGCACGCTCTTTCGCGAGAGGATCGTCTTCAGGGTATCGTTCATGATGGCTTCGTCGGCTGCCCATGCCGATCCGGCAAGGCAGGCAAGTATTCCGCTGGCGAGGAGCCAGACCATGATTCTCCGCATGCTGTTTTATCCTCCCTCTCTCTGGTCCGGCACCGTCCGATCCATATCGATTCATTTTACAACAAATTCCCTGGCCGACAAATATAGAAATGCGGGTTCCGGGCCCGGACCCATCTTTTGTCCCGCGCACCGGGAAATGAAACGGGGCACCCGACTCTGAGGGGGTGCCCCGCTTGCAGTTTCCGGTCGTTTTGCTTTCCGGTTACACCGACCTTTCCATCAGCTTGACCTCGAACCGGTAACCGGCGCCCTCGGCCGTCTTTCGGACGGCCCCGCGGAAGGCCCCGAAATCGAATTTGTAGGAATAGTCCTTTCCGAACAGTTTCGACTGCTCCTCGATCGATCCGTTGCGCTCCTTGCCGAACGTGTTGTAGGTCTCCTTCTTGAAGCCGAAGCCGCTGCTCATCTCGCCGTCGCCCCCGCCGCTGGAGACGCCGAACCCCGATTCTTTGAGCATCTCGAAGAAGCGCACCTCTTTGGCCGGCTCGTCCACGCGAAAGCGGCAGATATAGGTGAGTTTCTTCTTCGACAGAAACGCCTTGCGCTCGGCAATGACGGCCTCCATCCTGGCAGAGCCGTCCTTCTGCACTTCGAATTGTCCCGGGAAGGTCTTCCCGATTTCCGTGATCGTCTGTCGCAGGTCCATGGGCCCTCCTATTTAATGACGAATCTTCCGAAACGGCGAGTCGATGCCGTGCGTTCCGTCCTCCACAAAGGTTGATGACGGCATGCCATGCAAAAAACGCGTCATCTGGAGTGGGAATCGTTCCCCGCCTTCCATGAAACTCATGCGAGGGCGTACCGGCCGTTTTTCTTCGCGACGCGCCCGGATGCCACGAGTCGCTCCAGGTGCTTGCGCATCATTTCCCGCTCGCCCAACTCGAAGAAATAGCGGGGCTCGCGCTGCCGGCCGTAGATGATCCACCGCTCGACGATCTCGTCGAGGCTGAGGGGAGATTCGAGGGCGTCCAGCAGCTTGGCCTCGCGCCGGTCGATCGCGTCGATGTAGGCCTCGGCGAGCCCCTCGAACCCCTCCTCGACGATCCCGAGTTGATGGCCCGTGATCCAGACACGGGCGGGGATCGCGAGCAGGCGGTTCATGGAATGAATCGTCTGCTCGATGCCGGAGCAGTAATCCCCGTACCAGGGGCCGAAGGGGGTGAGGTCGTAATCGGCCAGAAAGAGGATTCCCTCGTCGGCAAAGTGAAGGCAGATGTGGCCGATCGTGTGGCCCGGCGTGTGGATGACCTCGGCCCGGGTCCGGCCGAAATCGAGGATGTCGCCGTCTTTCAGCGCCCGCGCGGGGGTGCGCTCCCGCCAGTGGAATTTCCCGATCAGGAACTCGTCCCACTCCTTCCGGTACGGGGTCTCCGCAAGCCCGTAGTGTTCCAGAAAGGTCCGGTAGGACCGGTGGCAGGGGGCCTCGGCCTCGTGGACCCAGAGGGCCGCGTCGGCAAAGAGGTGGTTGAAGGCCGTGTGGTCCTCGTGGTAGTGCGTGTCGAGCAGCACGTCGATGCGCCTGCCTGCTGCGAGGTCCCGCAAGCAGGCTTCGTCGGAACCCGGGTCGATGACGGCCTTCACCTCGTCGTCGATGAAGAGGGAGTTGCAGTGCGGGTACCGCGCCCCGCCCGAGCCGGGAATGAAGACGATGTTGCCGAAGCGCCTGATGTCCATGGTCATCCGTGGATGCCCCGCGAGGTGGACGTCGGAAAGGGGTTTTCCCTTTTCTGCAGCTCCGATATCCCTTGCTCGAATTCGTACTTGGCGATGCGCCTGGAACGCTCGACGCGGGCATTCTCCATGTAGCGGAAATAGACCACGTTGTTGACGTGGCCGTGGGCGCCCATATCGCCCCGGGTGACTTCCTGTTTGATGATCAGGGGATCGAGTTCGAGTTTGTACCGCATGGTCTCCGGCATGAGGAGAATGTCTCCGGGGCGGTTCCCGCCGGGTTCGATTAAGAACCATTTCGGCGGTCTTGCGCAAGGCTTTTTTCGTTGCCTTGTGCCCCTCAACCTCTTCTTTCGGAATGAGGCATCTGCGACTTTTCCGCTCTTGACGGGGCGGCATCCACTCTGCTATTTTCCCCTCCCTCGACGGGAGGGGATGGAGGGGAGGGTGAACGAAGCAATACCATGCACGGCATGAAACGGGAAGAAATCGACGTCACGGCGCAGGACGGTGCCGCTTCGAAGATCACCGTGTTCACGGCGGATCCGGCGCCTTCTGCGCCCGTGTTGATCTGCATGCCGGCCCTGGGTGTGGCGGCGAAGTTCTATGAACCGCTGGCCCCTCCGATCCTGCACGAGGGCTGGCGCTTCGTCACGGTCGACCTGCGGGGAAACGGCCTCAGCGCAATCCGGGTCAGGCGGGGGGTCTCCTTCGGCTACCGTGAGATGGTCGCATTCGACTGGCCCGCCGTCGTGGAGACGGCAAGGAAACTCTTTCCCGGAGCACCCGTCTATCTGCTCGGACACAGCCTGGGCGGGCAGCTCAGCGCCCTCTACGCCGCCGCCCATCCGGGGGCGGCCTCGGGCCTCATTCTCGTTGCCGCGCCATCGGTCCACTGGCGTGCGTGGGATTTTCCCTCGAGCCTGTTCGTCCTGGCGGGAACCCAGGCGGCCTGCGCTCTGGCAAAGGTCCTCGGGTATTTCCCGGGCAGGAAGATCGGTTTCGGCGGGACGGAGGCGTGCGGGGTGATCTGCGACTGGGCCCGCCAGGCCCGCACGGGGCGTTATGAGCCGGCGGGAAGCGGCTTGGAGTACGAAGGGTTGCTCGGGGAGATGGAGATCCCCGTGCTGGCTTTTTCCTTCGAGGGGGATTTCCTGTCGCCCGAACGGGCTGTCGCGAGCCTCCTGGCAAAGATGCGACGGGCGCGGATCACCCACGTCACCCTCGCGGGAGAGGACCTCGACCATTTCCGGTGGGTCAAACGCCCCGACTCCATCGTGGAGACCATCCGGGAGTGGCTGCCTCCCCTCGCCTGACCGATGCGCCGCCATCAGACAATGTCCTATGGAAAAATCAGACTCTGTCTGATGGACAATTTTGTAATCTTTTTGTAAGAGGCACGCTAGAAACGTTCCCGGTGGTATGCTGCCGGGGTTCGGCATGGGTGGCCCCGCTGGAAAACGGCGGGGCCACGCCTTTTTGGGGCACCTTGTGATTCGCTCACCCGATACGGTATCGAACCTTCCCCGCACACCCTAATCCCCTGATCCGCAATCGCAGGAGCCTCATGCGCTTCAGGAAAATCACTACCCTGTTCTCCCTCTCCCCGCTGAGGGAGAGGGTTGGGGTGAGGGGGAATCCCGCTCCTCAAGTATTCCTGGGCGCGAGCATGTTCGGTGCGACCCTTGCCCAAAAGCCATGCTCTGTGTGCGGTAAACTTTCCTCCTCAGGCAGGGCCTCGATGCGCTCGATAAAAAACATTTGACAGGAAGGCCTCTCATGGATTATTTATACCCCCAGGGGGTATATCATGGAAGACGAGAGAAGAAAGATCCTGGGGCGCCTCCGGCGAATCGAGGGGCAGGTCCGGGGGCTTCAGCGGATGATCGAGATGAAGGCGCCCTGCGTTGACGTCCTCACGCAGGTATCCGCCGTGACATCGGCGATGAAGAAGACGGGGACCGCCATTATCCGGGCAAACATGACCCGATGCATGACCGAGGCAGGCGCGGGGCAGGGCAAGGAGGATTTTCAGGCGGCCCTGTCAAGGTACATCGATCTGGCCTGAGGAAGGAAGCTGATGAAATCGAATAACTTTCCAACATTGAGCCGCAGGTCCTTTCTGAAGACCTCGGCGGGGGTGCTTGCGGCTTCGGGCCTTGCATGGCCTGAGAAAGCGCAGGCCGCGAGGGTCGGGCAGCTGGCAACCCTGATCGACCTGAGTCTCTGCGACGGCTGTCTTGACAGGGCGGTTCCTGCCTGTGTTTCCGCATGCAAGACGATCAACGGAGACACGATCCCGCCCGTTGCCGACCCCATCCCGGTGCCCTGGCCGAGAAAAACGGTCGAGGACTGGTCCCGGAAGCGGGAGGTGTCCGACCGGCTGACCCCGTACAATTACCTTTACGTGCACAGGGCCGAAGTCGAACAGGATGGCGAGAGGAAAACCCTGTTCGTCCCGAGGCGCTGCATGCACTGCGACAACCCGGCCTGTGCGACCATCTGCCCGTTTGCGGCGAATCACAAGCACGAAAACGGGGCGGTGATCATCGACCAGGAACTGTGCTTCGGCGGCGCCAAGTGCAAGACGGTCTGCCCCTGGGAGATCCCGCAGCGGCAGTCCGGCGTGGGCATCTACCTGCACATCCTGCCCGATTACGCGGGAAACGGCGTCATGTACAAGTGCGATCTCTGCAACGATCGCCTTGTACGGGGAAAGCAGCCGGCCTGCATCGAGGCATGCCCGCAGAAGGCGATGCTCATCGGGCCGCGCGACGAGATGCTCGCCGAGGCGGAAAGGCGGGCGCGGCAGATGAAGGGGCACCTCTACGGGAAAGACGAGAACGGCGGCACATCGACATTCTACATCTCGCCGGTGTCCTTCGATCGGATCAACGCGACGATAAAAAAGGGGCCGGGCAGGCCGGACATGAAGCCCGGCGTGAAGAGGCAGATGGCCGGGACGGATCCCCTGGGGAAGGCCGTGCTTACGGCTCCCGCCATCGGGATCGTTGCCGGTGCGGCGGGGGCGCTCAAGTGGCTCGCCGGGCGGAAGTCGAAGCTGGCGGAGGGTGGAAAGAAGGATGTCTGACAGGATTGTCCGAGAAGAAAACCGCGTGATCCGTCACAGTGTCGTCGAACTCGCCGAGCACTGGGCCGTTGCCCTGTCCGGACTGGCGCTCCTCGCGTCCGGGATGTTTCAGCTGCCCATGGGCAGCCGCTATTACATCAACTCCGTGCCGGGCCTCGCGTGGGCGGGCGATTACATGGTTTCGCTCGAGGTCCACTACGCGGCGTCGATCGTCTTTGTCGCCGCCGCCCTGTTCCACGCCGTCTATCACGGGCTGCGGGGCGATCGGGGGATGATTCCCCGCAAAGGGGATATCCGGACGTCGATCGAGGTGGTGAAGAGCTTTTTCGGCAAGGGAAAGGAGCCGCCCTTTGACAAGTACCTGCCGGAGCAGCGCCTGGCTTACGTCGGGATGGTCGTGATCATCGCCATGCTGATCGTCTCGGGGCTCGTGAAGACCTGGAAGAACATCTACGCCCCGGACATGTCCTACACGGTCGTCCTCTGGGCCACCTGGGTCCACAACATCGGTTTCGTTCTCTTCGTCCTCGCCTTCCTTGCCCACATGGCGGCGATTGTCCTGAAGCCGAACCGGCCCATGCTGCGGGGGATCCTGACCGGTGCCGTCAGCCTGGACTACGCCCGGCACCGACACCCGCTCTGGATTGCGGAGATCGAAGGCGCGGAAGCCGAAAAGGCGGAGTCTCCGGCGCCTCCGACAGAAGAGGCATCGGGATCGGGAGAGTCTGCGGCCCCGCCTGATGCTGCGGCAGGGGAAACAGAAGCATTGCCGTTGGAGACCCGGGAATCCCCATCACCGGCCGAGAATGATGCACCGGCTCCGAAGATCTGATCCCGGGGACTCCGGTTCGGCTCCTGTGAGCCGTCTCACGCACGTTTGTGCTTGATGAATGTGCCGGAGCGGTACTCGTCGAAGGCGATGCGCAGCTCCTCGCGGGTGTTCATGACAATGGGGCCGTACCAGGCAACGGGCTCCTGGAGCGGTTTGCCGGATATCAGCAGGAACCGGACAAGCTGCTTTTCCGTGGAAACCGAGATCTCATCGCCGTCACCGAACAGGACAAGGGATTCATTCCCGAGGAAGGGATCCCGCTGCATGTCGAAATAGTTGATTCCCTCGACTTCGTAGGAGAACGGGTCTTTCTCCTTGCAGAAGTAGCCCGTCCCGTCGATGACATAGGCGAATACCGTATAGCCTTTCTTGACGGGATGAATGAATTCCGTGTGAGGCGGCAGGGTGATGTCGAGGTACTCGGGATCGATGACGATGTCCTGCACGGGGCCCCGGGTTTGCTTCAGCCTGCCGCAGATGATCCGGACGAGGGTGCCGTTGTCCAGCTTGATCTCCGGGATCGTGCGCGCCGTGACGTCCCGGTATCGGGGATCCATCATCTTGTGGGAGGCCGGCAGATTGGCCCAGAGCTGAAAGCCCCACATGAACCCCTTGTCGTCTCCTTTGGGCATTTCCTGGTGGATGATCCCGCTTCCCGCGGTCATCCACTGCACGTCGCCCGCGCCGATGACGCCCTTGTTCCCCATGCTGTCGCCGTGTTCCACGTCCCCGCGCAGGACGTACGTGATCGTCTCGATTCCCCGGTGCGGATGCCAGGGGAACCCCTTCAGGAAATGCGCGGGGTTGACCGAGCGGAAATCGTCGAGCAGCAGGAAAGGATCGAACAGAGGCACCTCGGCGAACCCGAAGGCGCGCTTCAGATGCACGCCGGCCCCTTCCAGTGTGGGCTTGCCCTTGAAGACTCTCTTGATTTTTCTGGTCTTGCTCATCGTTTGCTCCGTTCTTTACAGCAGCGTCAACCGATGCAGGCCTCGAGGACACGGTACGTGTTGCCGCCCATGTAGGCCGCGATCTCCTCCCGGGTGAAGCCCGCCTCCTGCATGGCCTTGACGAGCCGGGAGAGGTCGCGGATGTCCCGGTAGCCCTGGATGAACCGCGGGATGCCCCCGCCGCCGTCGGTTCCCAGTCCCACGTGCTCCATGCCGATCCGTTTTTTCATCTCCATGATTTCCCGAGCCCAGTCACGGAAGGTTTCCCTCCTTGTCTTTCCCCGGGTCATTCCCCACGTCCAGGTGCAGACAACGCCGCCCGTTTTTGCCACAACCTCCATGTCCTTCCACGTTCGGAAGCGCCCGCACTGCCTTGTGTCCGCCAGTGAACAGGGGTTGCCGTGGGAATCCACCACCGGCCGTCGGGTGACCTCGCCGATCTGCTCGAGCGTCAGCGAATCGGCATGGGCCACGTCGACAACCATGCCCAGCTCCTGCATCCTCTCCACGACCCGGCAACCTGCCGCAGTGAGGCCGTTGTTGCGCGGCCTGGACTCGAGACTTCCCGGATTCTGCATGCAGTCGCCGAGTTCGTTGTGGCTGAAGTGGACGAGCGTGATCATCCGCACGCCGTGCCTGTAGAACTCGTCGACCCTGTCCGGATGGCCGGCGAGCGCGTCGCCGCCCTCAATCGTGAGGATGCACCCCGGCACGCCGCCCGGTGCCGGGTCCTGCGGGATATCCGACACGTTCCGGACGAGCTTCGCCTTTCCGTCTTTCACGACGCCGTTCTTCCAGTGGTCGAGCTGCGTCATTGTGTTCTGGTATTCGGTCCCGGGCAGGCGGTTGCCGGAAAGATAGACCCGGTCCCCCACGGCGGCAAAGACGCTGGCCGCCATGCCCATCTCGGTCATGAATTTCACGGTCGAGGAGTTCTCGGGGCGCTGGCCCTCCGACAGGTACCGCTCCGGGTGTGCGTGGGCGTCGATGATGCGAAGCCCTTCGAGGGGGTTCTTCCGGCTGCCCGCGCTGGCGGTGTCGGCCCATGCCAGGGTATCCGGAAAACCGAGAGCGAGAGTGGACGCCCCGAGAGCCTTCAGGAATTGTCGACGGTTCAACCGCTGCCTCCTGAAAAATTTGTCATTCCGGGCACGACCCGGAATCCATCTTCAACGATGGATTCCTGCCCTTTCGAAAGGCTCAGGGCCGTGAATCGATTCGACAAGCTCACGACCCTGAGCTGGCCGAAGGGCTTGTCGAACGGCTTGCGCAAAAACGAAAGGCTCGAAAGGGTTTCATTTATCCGGCGGCGTAGAGAGCAGCACTTCGATCTCCCCCAGGATCTGTTCGCCGTCGGCGGGCGAGGCCACGGCAAACCAGACCTTCTGCGGGTAGATCAAGACGTTGGGCCCCTTTCCGCAGAGCCCCATGCAGCCCCCGCTCGAGACACGGACGCGTCCCTTCCATCCCCGCTTCTCGGCTTGCTCTTTAAGGTAATCTTTTAATGCCGCGTTGCCGCCGCCGTCGGCGCAGGATTTCCGCTCCCCGTGGCGGTCGTTGGTGCAGACAAACACGTGACAGGTGTAAGGGCTTGTCTCTTTTTGCATGTCGCCGTCCGTTCTCTTCCTGCTGCCCGGTCGGTTACCCGTTCCGTATCGCGGTATTGTCAGGTTGATAATTCCTTCCTCAATCGCTCGACAATCTCGCGGTACTCCTTTTCATCCTTCTCCTCGAGTTGACGGATTCCTTCGAGAAAACGATCGACGTTGACTTTCGTCGGTGCGATGTAGTCGCCCTTCACGGCGGCGATCTCCTTTGCCATCTCGAAGAAATCGCCAAGGGCTTTTTTCTGATCGGCCGACCATCCCGTCGTGGCCGAGTTGGCAAGCAGGGCTTCGAGGACCTCGATGACGCGGCCGAGCTGTTTGCCGTAGCCGGCGACATTCTCGGTGATCCGGCGCTCCATCTCCGGATCGGAGGATTTCGTCAGGTTGATGTTGATGAACCCGATCTGGCTCATCAGGCGAAGCCACCATGTCCAGGGGTTGATCGCCTGGGTGACATCGCCGGAGAAAGGAAACTGAAACGGGCCGGCAGGATTATTCTTCGCCATAGTCGCTCCCTCATTTCTGCGAGGATATCGCCATTCAGGGTTGACAGGGTCGACGGCGCTTGCCGAAGGGGATTACAGGGAAGCGGGGTGTCACAGGACACGGATTGATCTAAACTATCATTGTTTCATCAAAGGGTGATAGCATTTTTTGTTCGTGAAGGCCCCCATCAGACAACTCGGGGTAGCATTCGCGAGGCACCCTTCTTGCAAGATCGGGCTGTTGGAATCAGAATCGCTGCATGCGGGATTGATCTGAGGAGGTGCTCATGAAGCAGACGCTGATTTTTCTCTCGGTCGTGTTCGTTGTGCTTCTCGTTCTGCCGCCTGACCCCCAGGATGTCAGGGCTGCCGCTCCGCAGGACGTGATGGCGGGCTACTGGGTGCTGAAGTTCGATGACGGTCGGGAAGGCTGGGCGAACCTCGTGTCGGACAATTACCCCAAGACGGGGTTCTCGTCGAAAGGGAAAATCGAGGTGCCGGGCTTCAAGCCGGTCGACGTCACTTCAGGCGTCGTCCCGGAGTACTACAAGGTCGGCCAGGTGATCCTGTACAACCCCCAATCAACCCAGAAGCCGTTCCACTTCGTACGCTTCGTCATCGAGGGCAAACCGTTCATGACGGGCTACGTCGCGACCTTCGACGGCAAGCAATACCGCTTCAAGGCCCACAGGCGTTAAAAACACCGCACATGCACGGAAAATGGAAATCCCCGCCCTCGTGCGGGGATTTTTTCAGCCACAGTCGGTAAAATGCCCATCCCCGGGGATGCGCTTTCGCGGGCCCGGTTTTCCTGCTGCTTGACGCGAGATACCCCGCCCGCTCTATTCGCCTCACAACAAGCCGATTCCCGCAAGGGGTCCGTGAAGGAGGAAGATCATGCTTCTGGAGTTGTTCATTCTGGAAGAAGTGCTCCAAGGCAGTCAAGAGCGGCGCCTGCAAGTGTCCCGCAGGCCGGAACTGCTGAGACCTGTGATTCTACAGGAGCATTGTGCATCGGCGCGAGACGAGAACGCCCCGTTCGCACTCAGCTCGCAATCGAGACATTCAGGGCTGCCGTCACGTTGGCGATGCGGTTGATGATCGTCGTCGTGTCGGAGCCGGCGAAGAGCAGGCCGATCACGTAGCCCTCGCCGTCGAGAACCGCCGAGCCGGAGTCCCCGCCCTGGCTCATGGCCCCTGCGACGAACTGGTCCTGGAAAAGAGCCGTCCCCGAGTTGCCGTAGCTCACCCGCACCGAGGCGTCGATCTGCTGGATGTCGCCCGTGGTGAAGCCCGTCGTGCGTCCGCTCTTCCGGATCGCCGTACCGAGGGCGGCCTCCCGGGAACCCCTGGGGATGCCGATGTTCAGGATGCGCCGTTCGACCAGGTCGGCCGCGAGGGGCCGGGCGATGGCGGCGTCGACGCGATTGGCCTCCGCGGCCGCCCGGTATCCGCTGATCCTGTGCCGCGACCCGACGAGCCGGGCC
>DIFQ01000137.1 GCA_002419215.1 Syntrophaceae bacterium UBA5744 | reverse complement strand
TACAAGGATTGAGGTGAGGGTGAATAATCCCATTCCTTTTCCGGGAGAGGGCCGGGGTGAGGGTGAAATCCCCGCATCCTTGCTGCGAGAGGGATGGCGGGCAGGTGAGGCTGAAGGAGGTTGTCCTGCTTCAACGTCCGGAGATGCCTTTTTCAAATCCTCATCACGTGCATGTTGCAGGGCACCTCTGCCGTGAAAAACAGGTATATCAGGGGCGGCATAAGGGCCGCAAATGAACATCAACAGCGATGTGGATAAATCTGTTGATAAAGTTGTTTGCAGGATCGCCAAGTTCAGTAACGACGATGTTTTTTACCAAATTGCCTACGGATTGAGCATTGAAATATATAAATAATATCAAATACTTGAATATTATATCGTCATTTCGGCGTTTTATCGGCCCGTCCGGATGCGATTTATTCACCATTAAAAAAACGTGCCAGCCCGGTCATCCCGGAATCACCTTTTCCCACTTTGTGGAACGGCTGATGAGGAACTCCTTTTCAATCCTTGTTTTTTTGCTCTTACTTTTTTTTACTGTGCCTGCCTGGGGGGGTGAACTTCTCACCCTCGACGAGGTTGTCCAGAAAATCCAGGACACCTATGAGCAGACCGGACAGGTCAAGGCTCACTTCACCCAGACCGTGACGCTCAAGGCGATGCAGAAGACCCAGCTCGAGGAGGGGACCTTCTATTTCAAGAAACCCAAGCGGATGCGCTGGGTCTACACCAGGCCGGCCGCAAAGGAACTCGTCATCAACCCGGAGAAAGCCTGGCTCTATGTTCCCGCCGACAAGGTGGCCTACGTGCAGAACGCGGACGGCATCTTCAAGTCCACCGTGAGTGTCCGGTTCCTCGCCGGGATCGGAAAGCTCAAGGACGATTTCAGGATCTCCTTCACCGGGGACAAAAAGGTGGACAAGGCGGGAAATTATCTTCTCGATCTGGTTCCCGTGAAACCCGAGGAGGGTGTGAAGAAACTCCAGGTTGCCGTGAACCGGGATAGCTTCCAGATCGTGAAGGTCATCCTCTTCGATCCCTATGGAAACGTGACGACCCTGGCTTTCTCGGCCATCGAGATCAACAAGAACCTGGCCGACAGCCTCTTCACCTTCAAGCCCCCGGCAGGAGTGGAAGTGATGAAACAATAGAAGCCAGGGTATCGGGTCTAGGGTCTCGGGTATCGGGTGAAGAGACGGAACAGAAAAGAAAAAAGGATCGAGTGCGATTGCCTCGGTCCTTTTTTTGTCGGATTCTTCCCGAGACCCGAGACCCGAGACCCGTTTTTTTAAATGATTTTTCCCGCCTTGAAGGCCTTATCGAAAGCGCGGACCAGGACGGGGTCGAACTGGCTGCCCGAGCACTTGAGGATCTCGTCGTAGGCGATCCGGGCCGCGAGGCCCTTTCGATAGGGGCGGTCCGACGTCATGGCGTCGTAGGTGTCCGCGATGGCCAGCAGCCTGCCCTGGATGGCGATCTCCTCGCCCTTGAGCCCTGCGGGATATCCCCGGCCGTCGTATCGCTCGTGGTGCTGGGCGATATAAGGCATCAACGGCTCCAGGAAGGCGATGCCGCCGATGATCTGGGAGCCGATCGACGGGTGGGACTTCATGATGGCGAATTCCTCGTCGGTAAGCTTTCCCGGCTTGTTCAGGATGGAGTCGCTGATCCCGACCTTGCCGAGGTCATGAAGGACGCCGCCCCAGTCGATCATCTCGAGATCCCTGCGGCCCCATCCCATCTCCGCGGCGATGATCTTGGAGATCTCGGCCACGCGGTTCGAATGGCCGCGCGTGTAGGCGTCCCGTGCTTCGACGGAGTTGGCAACGGCCCGGATGGTGTCGAAGTAGCTCTTCTTGAGATCCTGGAAGAGGTAGGCGTTTTCCAGCGAAAGGGAGAAAAAACCCGACAGGATGTAGAGCAGCTTCAGCGTCTGCTGGCGGATGAAGTCCTCATCCTGTTCGAAGACGATGCAAACGGCGCCCAGCGTTCGCTCCTTGTTCGAGAGCGGTGCGATCATGATGCTGAGCTTCCGGTGGTCATCCCTGCCGAAGACCTCCGCAGGCACGCAGGCGGGTGTGCCGCTGCTGATGATCCAGCCGAAGGTGCCCGACATGATCTGGGCGTCGAGCTCCTTTTCCATGAGCTCTGCGATGCGTTCCGGGATGGAGATCTCGTGGCGGAATTCGAAACCATTCTCGTCGACGAGAAAAACGGAGCAGGCCTCCGTCTTGACGAGCTCCTGGAACTTGGCGATGCCCGACTGGAGGATCTCCGGGATGTCGTGCGAGAGGATCATGTCCGAGCGGAAATCGGAGAGGCGCTCGAGCTTGTCCTGGATCGAGACGAGGGCGCGGTTCTGCTCGTCGAGGTAATGAAGCCTCTTCTGCATCGTCCGGTGGTCGGTGGCGCCGACCGATGTGTCTGCGAACTCCTGCATCATCTCTCTGCGTGCCGGTCGGTTACATCTCCAGAATTTCCGTGTTCTCCCCGTAAAGCTTTACGGTCTTGTCCATGATGAGCTCGAGGCTGCTCAAGCTCAGGCCCAGCAGCTCCCAGGCCTTCGGGTTCACGTCTGCGAGCTTTCTCTCGCCGCCCGCGCCGAGACCGAGGGCCATGCAGAGGATGTTTCCGATGTGCACGGCAGCGATGTCCTTTCGCGTGGGGGCCGCCCCGTCGGCCAGGTGATGGGAGCCGATCATCTGGGCCGTGTCGGGAGGGAAGCGCCACTGGACCGCGAGCGCACTGCCCACCTGGCAGTGATCGTAGCTGAAGATCTTCCGCTCGGTTTCGACCATGGGGGTGCCGGTGCGCTGGACTTCGTTGATGACGTTGCTGTATTTTTCGGGGTAGTGGACGGCGACGACGAGTTTGCCGATGTCGTGCAGCAATCCCCCCGTGAAGACCTCGTCGGGGTTGCGCAGATCCGCCGCCTCGGCGAGCACCCTCGAGGCCACGGCGCATCCGATGCAGTGCTTCCAGAAATTCTTCTTGTCGAAGGCGCCTCCCGTCTCCATACCCCGGAACATGTCGAAGACGGAGGTCGCAAAGACAAGGTTCTTGATTGTGTTGAACCCGAGGATGACGATGGCGCGCTGGAGGCTGCCGACCCGCTGGGGAAACCCGTAGAAGGCCGAGTTGACGAATTTCAGCACCTTGGCGGCGATGACCTGGTCCTCGGAGATGATGTTGCTCACGGCCGCAATCGTCGTGTCGGGCGATTGCAGCAGTTTGCCCAGCTTGGAGTAGATAACCGGGAGCGTGGGGATCTTGTCGAGGGAGCTGACGATCCGTTCTATTTCCTTGGCATTCATGGTCTTTTGGGTCTCTCCGGTTCCTGCAGGCATGCGCCTCTACGACTCCATGACCTGTTTGATCTTCAGCTTTTTTGTGATGCGGTAGATTTCCGACATGATCTCGTTGCCCTCGAGAGGCGGGAAAAAATCGCTCAACTCCTTCTCAATGGCCTCGATCACCTCCGGCGAGACGGTCTTCAACTCCTCCTGGTGGAGCTGTTCCCTGTTGAACCCTTCCACGTCGGCTTCCGCGATGCCCCAGGCCTTGAGGAGCATGATGTGCTTTTCGCTGAGGGACATGCCCTGCTTGATCATGATGTTGCCGTGCTTGTTCTTCACATCGGCCGCGAGAGTCATGCCTTCCTTGAGATCATTGATGTTGAGAATGCCCATCGTGGAAGAAGTCCTCTTAGCTCATGATATGGTGGCGTTACGGGCTTCCTGCCCATCGTCGACCCGCGGGCGCATGAAACCGTGCTGATGCCATGCAAGTATCGTGACAACAAGTCAGTGGTTAGTGATTCGTGATTTGTGACTAGTGAAAATATAAAAAATCTATTTCATCGTACATGACACAAGCCACAAACCACTTGCCACTAGCCACGACAGGGCCGTTGACGCAACGTTGTTTTTCCTATAGAAATGTCGAAAGGATGGAAGAACGGGTGGATGGGGCGCGCACGATGCAAATCCTGATGTTCGGATGGGAGTTTCCCCCAACCATCAGCGGCGGCCTCGGGACGGCATGTTACGGCATGACGAAGGCCCTCGTTGAAAGAGGGCATCGGATCACTTTCGTCGTTCCCTCCCTGCCCGGGCCTGAGCGGCCGTCGCATGTGGCGCTCCTTGCGGCCGAGGATTTCCCGGCCGGGCCCGGGAAGGCACTCCCGGAGGGGATCACCGTGAATCCCGTCGACTCGCCCCTGAGGCCCTACATGGCGGAGGCGGACTACGGGATGTTCCGGGAGGGGAGTCTCCTCGCAAGCCCCGGGCATTACGGTCCCAATCTGTTCGACGAGGTGCGGCGCTACGGGGAAGCAGCGGGTCTGATCGCCCGCCGTGTTTCCTTCGATGTCATTCACGCCCACGAGTGGCTCTCCGTCCCCGCGGCCCTTCACGCCCGGCGCGAAAGCGGGCGCCCGTTCATCTTTCACGTCCACGCACTGGAGTTCGACCGCAGTGGCGGCGGCGTGAACCCCGGCATCTTTGCCGTCGAGCGGCAGGGCCTGGCCGAGGCAGACCACGTCATCGCCGTGAGTCACTTCACGAAGAGCATGATCGTGGAGCGCTACGGCATCGACGCGGACAAGGTGACCGTTGTCCACAACGCCGTTTCCCGGGGCGAAGCGGCGGCGGCCTACGGTGTCGTGAAGGCGCAAGGCGAAAAAATCGTCCTGTTTCTGGGACGCATCACCCACCAGAAGGGGCCTGTGTATTTCGTCGAAGCGGCCGCGAAGGTCCTGAGCGTTCTGCCGGAGGTGACCTTCGTCATGGCAGGCAGCGGCGATCTCATGCCCCGGATGGTGGAGCGCGTGGCCGAACTCGGCATGGGCAGCCGGTTTTTATTCACGGGTTTTCTGCGCGGCGGCGAGGTGGAGCGGATGTACGCCGCCAGCGACCTTTACGTGATGCCGAGCGTTTCCGAACCTTTCGGGATTGCCCCGCTGGAGGCGATGCTCTACGATGTGCCGGTGATCATCTCCAGGCAGTCGGGGGTTTCCGAGGTGCTCCACCATGCCCTGAAAGTCGATTTCTGGGATGTGGACGATCTGGCGGGCAAGATCTGCGCGGCCCTCACCTGGGATGCACTCACGCGCGAGATGGTCGAGCGCAGCCGCGAGGAGCTCAGGGCCCTGACGTGGGGCCGGGCAGCCAGGCAGATCGAGGAAGTCTATAAGAAAGTGGTCAATGCAGAAGAAGGGGTATAGGGTCCAGGGTTCAGGGTTCAGGGAAGGTACCGCAGATTATTTTGTATGGACGGAATCTTCTTCCATCCCGATACCCTAGACCCGATACCCGATACCCTGCATGGTGCCTGCACAAAGGACTAGGCCGTATTTGAAATCAAGGGATTGAGGGGTCGATCGTGCCTTCCGTAGTACTTCATCTCCATGCCCACCTGCCGCTTCGGTTGAAGAAGTACGGATTCTTCGATATCGGGCATTCGCAGGATTATTTCGACGGTGAGGAGAGCCGACAGGTCCTGGAGCGCGTGGCGAAGGACTGCTACCTGCCGGCCAACCGGACCTTGCTCAAGCTCATCAGGCGCCACCGCGGAAACTTCAGGATTTCCTGCTCGGTTTCTGGCATGCTTCTTGAACAACTTGAAAAGGGGCAGAATGCAGTCCTGGAGAGCTTTCGGAGACTTGCCGACACGGGCTGCGCGGAGTTTGTGATCGGGCCTTCGCACCACTCCCTGGCCTCGCTTTTTTCCGAGACGGAGTTCCGGGAGCAGGTCGCCCTTCACCGGCGTCTGGTCCGGTCGCTCTTCGGCCAGAGGACGCAGGCTTTCCGAAACACGGGACTCGTCTACGGGAATGATGTGGCCCGCATCGCCGAGTCCATGGGCTTCCGGGTCATTCTCGCCGGCGGCGCAGGCCGGCTTCACGGCTGCGACGCAAAGGCTCTTTACCGGCCGGCTGGATGCAGGAAACTGAAGGTCCTCTTCCGGCACGATCGGTTTTCCGATGAATTTGCCCTGCGCCCTGCGGGGGCGGAGAGGCAGGACCTCACCGCCGATGAATTCGCCCGAAGGCTGGCCGAAGGGGCTCACGGAGATGAGATCATCAGCCTTTTCATGGATTACGAGACCTTCGGCGACATCAACCGCACTGCGACGGGGATGGTGGGCTTCCCGGAGGCGTTTCCCGCTGTCCTGCTGAAGCGGCGCAACTGGCGGTTTTTGACGCCTTCCGCCGCGGCGGCCCAGCACGCTCCGGCAGGCGAAATCGACGTGCCCGGGCAACTCTTCAGGGCCGGCTCCGAAACAGTCGGTTTGACATGGCCGGGAAATCACATGCAGATGGACGTTGCCAGGACCCTCTACGGCCTCGAGGACCGGGTCCGGGCGACGAAGAATCGCAAGCGGATCGGCGTCTGGCGCAACCTCCAGGCATCGGACCATTTCTGCCACATGAGCACGGAAAACCCGGCGGGCGGGGAGATTCAAGAAGCCTCCAACCCCTTTGCCTCCCCGTACGACGCCTACATCCACCAGATGAGCATTCTGAAAGACTTCTCCGGCAGGATTGCGGGGAAGACGGGAGAGCGTCCATGAGCGTTGATCGCAAAAACTATCTTTTTGAAGTGAGCTGGGAGATCTGCAACCAGGTCGGCGAGGTCTACTCGGCCATCCGCAGCAAGATCCCCAGCGCGGCCCGTGCCTTCGGGGACCGCTACATCCTGCTGGGGCCGGACCTGAAGAACAACCTCGAGTTCGAGGAGACCGATGAGGACTTCTGGTCGGCCATCCGGGAAAACACGGCCATCAAGGACCTGCCCTGCCGCTTCGGCCGCTGGAAGGTCCCGGGCGAGCCGAGGGTGATCCTGGTGAATTTCACGAAGAAGTACAACAAGGATCAGCTGCTGTTCCAGCTCTGGGAGGATTACGGCATCGACTCCATCTCGGGCGGCTGGGACTATGTCGAGCGGGTCATGTTCGGTTACGCCTGCGGCGAGGTCATCGAGACGATCCACAACCTCAAGGTGAAGCCGAAAGGATTGAAGGCCGTCGCCCAGTTCCACGACGCGGTGAGCGGGGCGGGGCTGCTCTGCGTGAAGAAGATGGTCCCGGAGGTCGGTACGGTCCTCACGCTCCACTCGACCGTCCTGGGCCGGACCCTTGCCTCCTCGGGCATGGACATCTACTCCGAGATGGATCACATCTCGCCCCAGCGCGAGGCCGGCGCCCACAACTGCACCGCCCAGTATTCCCTGGAGGCGGCCTGCGCCCGCGAGGCGGACTGTCTCACGTCGGTGAGCGACATCACGGCCCTCGAGGCGAAGAATTTCCTCGGCCGCTCCCCCGAGGGGATCACTCCCAACGGCCTCGACGTGGCGAGCCTCCCCGACCTGTCCGAATCGCGCGGGCCCGCGCCGAAAGCCCGCGAGCGGATCCTCGCCTCCGCGGCCAACTTCCTGCGCCGGCCTCTGCCCGCCGACACGAAGATCCTCATGATCTCCGGGCGCTACGAGTTTCACAACAAGGGCGTGGACGTTTTCCTGCAGGCCCTCGGGCGCATGGAGAAGGAAATGGCGGGCGGTCGCAACGTGCTCGCGCTGCTCTGCCTCATCGGGGGCCACATGGACCTCGTCCCGGCCCTGCAGGCAGGCACCAAGACCGAAGGCGGACCCGTGCCCATCGCGACGCACCGCCTGAGCTACGAGGCCTCGGACCCGATCCTGGAGACCTGCAGCCGCCTGGGGCTCAAGAACAGCCCCCAGAACCGCGTCACCGTCATCTTCAACCCCGCATACCTGAACGGCCACGACGGGCTGTTCGACATGCCCTACTGCGAGATCCTGTCGGGCTGCGACCTGGGGGTCTTCCCTTCCTACTACGAGCCCTGGGGATACTCGCCCCACGAGTGCGCGGCATGGACGGTGCCCACCGTCACGGTCGACCAGGCGGGCTTCGGCTCCTGGGTGCTCGCCACGGAGGGTGAGAGCCGGGCCATCACGGTCCTCAGGCGGCGCGGGATGGACACGGCGGCCATCATCGACAGCCTCTACAATATTCTCAACGACTTCACGGGCCTTGCCGACGAGGAGATCCGGAAGCAGCGACGGGAAGCCCGGCGTATCGCCGTGCAGGCCAGCTGGGAGGCCTTCTACCCCGAATACCTGCGGGCCTTCGAGAAGGCGCTGGCCGGCGCCGGGTCCCGCGCCTCCCGGCTTGGCGAGACCCGCGGCGAGATGCGCCACGTGTTTTCCAGCACGGGTTCGAACCAGCCTCACTTCCGGACGTTCACGGCCGTCGTGAACCTGCCGCAGAGGATCATCCGCCTCAGGGAGCTTGCCTACAATCTGTGGTGGTCCTGGAACCCGCAGGCCATGGATCTCTTTTCGCTTCTCGATCCCAAGCTCTGGGAGGGGATGGGAAACAACCCCGTCCGCATGCTCGAGACGGTGAGCCCCGAGAGGCTCTCCGAGGCGGCCGAGAACGAGAGCTACATGAACCTCTACACCCAGATCACACAGCGCTTCGACGACTACATGGGCGAGCGTGGGCTCGCCAAGGCGGCCGCGGGCCTCAACAACATCAAGTGGTCGGCGCCGGTGGCCTACTTCTCCACGGAATACGGCATCCACGAGTGTCTTCCCATCTACTCGGGGGGCCTCGGTGTGCTCTCGGGCGACACCCTGAAGACCGCCAGCGACCTCAACATCCCCACGGTGGGCGTGGGGCTGCTCTACAAGTGCGGCTACTTCAGGCAGGTCATCGACAAGGACGGCATCCAGCAGGCCGAGTACGTCGAGAGCGACTTCTCCAACATGCCCGTCCAGATCGTCCAGGACGACCGGGGCAACGAGGTCCAGATCTCCATCGAGCTGCCCGGCCGGACCCTCTATGCCAGCATCTGGGAGGTGAAGGTGGGGAGGATCTCGCTGTACCTGCTCGATACCGACGTGACGCGCAACACCGTCCAGGACCGCAAGATCACGGACCGGCTCTACACGGCCGACCAGCGAACCCGCATCGAGCAGGAGATCCTGCTCGGGATGGGGGGCGTGAGGCTCCTGGAGAAGCTCGGGATCAAGGCCCGCGTCTGGCACATCAACGAGGGGCACTCGGCCTTCCTGCTCTTTGAACGGATGAGCAGGCTCATGGCCGAGGAAGGCCTTTCCTTCGACGAAGCCGAGGAGGTCGTTCGCGGCAGCACCGTCTTCACGACGCACACCCCCGTCGAGGCCGGAAACGAGCGATTCAGCAAGGACCTCATGGAGTACTACTTCTCGGGCTTCGTCAAGCGCATGGGCATCACCTGGTCGCAGTTCTCGAACCTGGGCCGCAAGGAGATCGGCGAGGACCGCCCCTTCTTCATGACGAACCTCGCCCTCAAGCTCTCGCACCGCAACAATGCCGTGAGCCGCATCCACCGGATTGTGGCACGGCGCATGTGGCGCGACGTCTGGAAGGGCTTCCACGATTCCGACATCCCCATCCTCAACGTCACCAACGGGGTACACATGATGTCCTGGGTCGCGCCGCGGATGAAAGAGGTTCTCGACACGTACCTGGGGCTCGACTGGGAGAAGAACATCGGCGACCCGAATCGCTGGAAGCGCGTCTACAACATCCCCGACTCCGTCTTCTGGCGGGTGCGCTACGAGCTCAAGCAGAACCTGATCAACGCCCTGCGCGAACACATCTCGCGGCACAGGGCGGTCTACGGCTACTCCAAGACCTGGCGGGAGGACGTCCTGGGGGGGATGAACCCCGCGGCGCTCTGGATCGGCTTCGCGAGGCGCTTTGCCCCCTACAAGCGGGCCGACCTGCTCTTTTCGGACCTGGAGCGGCTCAACCGGATCCTGAACCACGAAACGCGGCCCGTCCACATCGTCTTTGCCGGCAAGGCCCACCCCAACGACCAGATGGGGAAGGACCTGGTGCACAGGGTCGTCGAGATGACCCGCGACGAGCGTTTCCGGGGGAAGGTCTTTTTTGTCGAGGACTACGGCATTGCGTCGGCGCGAGCCCTCGTCCAGGGCGTGGATGTCTGGCTCAACAACCCCCGCAGGCCCCTGGAGGCCAGCGGCACGAGCGGCATGAAGGTGGCCATCAACGGGGTGCTCAACATGAGCGTCTCCGACGGCTGGTGGGCCGAAGGGTACGACGGGACGAACGGCTGGACCATCGGCCCCGTCGTGAAAGACCTGGTGGAGGAGATCCCCGTCTCCGACGAGGCCGACGGCCACTCCCTTTTCGTCCTGCTGGAGGAATCCGTGGTGCCTCTCTTCTACGACCGGGACTCCTCGGGGCTTCCGCAGAAATGGATCCACATGGCCAAGCGCTCCATGGAGACGCTGGTGCCCCAGTTCAACACGGAGCGGATGCTCCTGGAATACTACGCCAACCTGTACATCCCCGCGGCCGATCGGGAACAGGAACTCGGGAAAAACGGCTACCGGCTTGCGAAGGAAGTGGCCGACTGGAAGCGAAAGGTCCCGATGCGATTTTCCTCCACGCGCCTGCTGGAGGTGAGCGTCGAGGGGGTCACGGGCGACTGTGTCTTCGTGGGGAACCCCTTCGTGGTGAGCGTGAAGATCGACCCGGGAAAACTGGATCCCGAGGAGGTGATGGCCGAGCTCGTCATCGGCCGGCGCGACGGGCAGGAGTTCAACGGCGAGCCCGACTGCGTGCCCCTCACGATGATGGGCAAGGATGCCTCCGGCATCCTCACCTTCACGGGCGTCTACATCGTGAAGGAAAACGGCCCCCATCTCTACGGTGTGCGCGTGCTGCCCTACAACCGCAACCTCGCGACGAAGCAGGAGCTGGGGCTTGTGCTGTGGGGCTAGCGCCACAAAACAGGGCATCGGGATTCGGGCGTCGGGTTTCGGGATAAGAGAATACAGAAAAGGCAAATCCCCCTTCATCCCCCTTTATTAAAGGGGGACAGAGGGGGATTTTTTTAACTGAACCCGGGACCCTGAACCCTGGCCCCTGTTTCATTTTCTTCCGATGAACCAGAAGACCAGCGACAGGACGATGCTGATGAGGATGCTCGTGGCGAGCGGGAAGTAGAAGGTGAACTTCTCGCCCTTGATGGTGAAGTCGCCGGGCAGGCGCCCGATCCAGGGGATCTTCCCGCCCGTGACCAGCAGGATGCCCACGATGGCGATGACGAGGCCGATGATGATCAGGGTTTTCCCGAAGTCGAAGAAGCCGCCCATCGATGATTTCCCCCTCCCGTTTCAAGGTAACACTTAGTACGGGGGGACTGCAGAGTCAAGGCCGTTCCTTACCATGTCCTTCCGTCGCCCTCGTTTCTGTTGCTTCATCCTTCAGGACATCAGACGGGGTCCGTAAGCAAAATAGGACGGGGTCCGATGGAAGAAACAGGCCCGGTCCTACTGCGGCAGGAGGGTTTCTGTGATACCCCTTTCACTGGGAAGGGGCCTGAACCCGTCACCAAGGAGACCATCATGAAAGCCAAGGCAGCAAAAAAAACCAAGAAAGTCGCAGGCCGCAAGGATATCGTCTGCGGGAACCTGAACAACATCCAGGAAGCCTGCAAAGAACTGGATCACACCATGAAGGTCGTCTGGACCAGCGTGGGTTTCTGGGCCTTCCCGAAGCCCTGAGGAAGCCGCCACCCCGAATCTCCCCCCGGGCGGCCATGCCCGGCAAAGGGAGGCCCCGGATCGAAAACAAAGCCCCCCGCAGATGACCGAGCGGGGGGCTTTGTTTTTACCCTACATCATCTCGATGGCCGTTGCCATGGCCACGCCGCCCCCGCCGCAGAGCGTGGCGAGGCCCAGCGTCTTGCCCCGCTTCTTCATGGCGTGAATCAACGTCACCATGATCCGGCATCCCGTCGCTCCCACCGGGTGCCCGAGCCCGATGCCGGATCCGTTCACGTTGGTGATCTCCCGGTTCAGGCCCAGCTCCTTCTCCACGCCGATATACTGGGCCGCGAAGGCCTCGTTGACCTCCATCAGTTCGAAATCGGACAGCTTGAGGCCTGAGCGTTTCATGAGGTCACGCACGGCCGGCGCGGGGCTGAGGCCCATGACGGAGGGGTGGCAGCCGCCGTAGCCCACGGCCTTGATTCTTGCGATGGGCTTCAATCCCAGTTCTTTCGCCTTCTCGGCGGACATGATGATCATGGCGCTCGCCCCGTCGTTGATCCCCGAGGCGTTTCCCGCCGTCACCTTGCCGATCTTGGGGAGGAAGCCCGGGGGCAGGGCCGCAAGTTCCTCCATGGTCAGCTTCGGGCGGAAGTGCTCGTCTTTGTC
Source organism: Syntrophaceae bacterium UBA5744 (assembly GCA_002419215.1). Lineage (GTDB taxonomy): Bacteria > Desulfobacterota > Syntrophia > Syntrophales > UBA2192 > UBA2192. The sequence goes on along the minus strand of DIFQ01000137.1, from coordinate 3,920 downwards.
GAAGATCAAAGGGGGCTTGCCCTTCTTCTGAGGGATCTCGATGGGGACGATCTCCTCCTTGAAATCTCCCTCCAGGGTGGCCCGTTCCACGTTGTTGTGGCTGCGCAGGGCCACCTCGTCCATCTCCAGCCTGCTGATGTTGTACATCTGGGCCACCAGCTCCGCCGTGATCCCCATAATGTAGGGCTTGCCCCGGTAGCGGTCGATGATGGGGCCGTCCTTGACGGGGCCGCTCTCGGGTCCCGGCACGAGGAAGGAGCCGCCGTGGAGCCGGTGGATCATGTCGTCCTGGAAAACCGTGTCCTGGAGCCGGCAGCCCCAGCGTGCATTCGGGACGGAGTAGGAGCAGCCCGACATGTGCTCGGTTCCGCCGGCGAGAATGATGTCAGCCATCTCCGCCTTGATCATGGCGGCGCCGGAGATGGCCGCCTCCATCCCGGAGATGCAGACCCGGTTGATGGTGACCGCCGGCACCGTGTCCGGCAGCCCCGCCAGGAGCGCCCCGATGCGGGCCACGTTCAGCGCGTCAGGGGGTTCCATGCAGTTCCCGAAACGGATGTCGCTGATCGAGGCCGGGTCGATGCCCGCCCGCTTGATCGCTTCCTTCATCACCACGCTGGCCAGTGCTGCGCAGTTCGAATTTTTCAGGGTGCCGCCGAAAACGCCGATGGCCGTCCGGCAGGCCGATACGATGACAACGTCTTTCATAATCCTCCCTCCGTGGCGCGAAGCGCCGGAAAGTCTCTGGGGACTAGGGTCACGGGTATAGGGTATAGGGTCCGAAGGTAGAAGAATTCTATAGATGAAATCTTCTTCGTTCCCGATACCCGAGCCCCGATACCCGATACCCTGTTCTTATTTATACCTCTGCCGCAGTTCCCGCTTGAGGATCTTGCCCGTGGGCGTCTTGGGCAGGGCGTCCACGAAGATGACCTTTTTGGGGCACTTGAAGGCCGCCAGTTCCTTGCGGCAGTGGGCGAAGACCTCCTCCTCGGTGATCTTCTGACCGGCCTTGGCCACGATGACGGCTGTCACCTTCTCGACCCATTTCGGGTCGGGCAGGCCGACGACGGCCACCTCCTGGACGCGGGGATCCAGGTAGATGGCCTCCTCCACCTCGCGCGTGGGGACGTTTTCGCCGCCCGTCTTGATCATGTCTTTCTTTCGGTCGGCGACGGTGATGTAGCGGTCCTCGTCCATGACCCCGATGTCGCCCGAGTGGAACCAGCCGCCCTTCATGGCTTCCTCGGTCTTCACGGGGTCCTTGAAGTACATGATCAGCGCGTGGGCGCCCTTGCCGCAGATCTCGCCGGGCACGCCGGGCTGGGTGATGGGGTTGTATGTGTCGTCTTCCAGGCGCGTTTCCATGTTGAGACCGCCCATGCCGGCCGATCCGAGCTTGGAGAGGGCGTCCCTGGCCTTGAGGACCGTGTGGTAGGGCGCCAGTTCCGTCTGGCCGTAGTAGTTCCAGATCCCGGTTCCGGGGAACTTCTCCATGATCTCCTTCAGGATCTCCACGGGCATGATGGAGGCCCCGTAGTAGCATTTCTTCAGGTGTGACAGGTCGTACTTCTTCAGGTCCGGGTGCCTCAGCATGCCGATCCACACCGTGGGCGGCGCAAAGAACATGGTGGCCTTGTAATCGGCCAGGCTCTTCAGGATCTGCCCGATGTCGGGCATGATGAGGATGTTGGTGCCGCCGACCCAGAAGATGGGGTTCATGAACACATCGCGCTGGGCGCAGTGGTAGATAGGCAGGGCGTTGACGTTGATATCCGTCTCGTCGTACTGCCCGTCGACGATGGCGCCCATGTACTGGGCCATGAGGGCCTGGTTCGAGATGATGACCCCCTTGGGGAGCGATTCGGTGCCGCTCGTGTAGGTCATCTGGCAGGGCTCCTCGATGTGGAGGATCGTGTCCGGCTCCGTGGCCGGGTATCGCTGATACCAGCTCTCGAAGTCGAGGAAACGATTGTCCTCCTGCATCCGGCCCGCTCCCTGTTTGGACCAGATCCAGGTCTTCACCGTGGGCATGTCGTCCAGCACATCCTTCACCAGGTCGAAAAGCGAATCCTCGACGATGAACACGGTGCTCTCCGAGTGGTTGATGCAGTAGGCGATGTCCTTGCCCCGCAGCAGGTAGTTGATGGCCAGGTAGACCGCCCCGATCTTGGCGCAGCCGATCCAGGTCAGGACGTGATCCATCGTGTTGTGGGCCAGTATGGCCACGCGGTCGTATTTCCTGACGCCGAGGTCCGTAAGCGCATTGGCCACGCGGTTGCAGTCCTCTTCGAGTTTTGAGTAGGTGAGCGCGCGGTCCTTGAAGATCAGGGCCGTCTTGTCGGGGTAGCGGTAGGCGCTGCGGCGGATCATATCCGCGATGACCCACCGGTTGACCCTGTTGTAGCGGTTCATCAGGAATTCCAGGTTTTCCTTGTTGATGACGTCGTATTTTTGCTTTTCACTGTTCGTGAGAGGCTTCCAGGAATCTGCCATGCTCGAACGCCCTCCTTTCGCAAAATGGTTTCGGGGTTAGCCCGCGGGAGACAGGCCGTCCCCTGTCTCCCGGCGGGTCGCCGTTCCTGCAGAAGACCCACAGACGGGCATCAAGGGGGCTACTTCGTCTGCAGGAACCGCCCGATCGTCATGATTTCCGCTTCCTTCGTGCCCTCGTAGAGCTCGAGGATCTTGGCGTCGCGGTACCACTTCTGGCAGGCGTATTCGTCGATGTAGCCGTAGCCTCCGTGGAGCTCGACGGCGTAGTTGGCGCAGAAGACGGCCGTCTGCCCGCTGTAGAACTTCGCCATGGCGGCCAGCGTGTAGTCCGGCGTGCCCTCGTCGATGAGCGCGGCCGACTGGTACACGAGCCCCCGCAGCGCCTCGATCATGATGGCCATCTCGGCAAGCTTCTTCTGGGTGAGCTGGTAGGAGCCCAGGGGCGCGCCGAAGGCCGTGCGCTCCTTGCAGTACTTCACCGCCGTCTCCAGGCAGGCCTCGGAGAGGCCCAGGCCCTGCGCCGAGACCATGACCCGTGTCGTGTCGAAGAAGTGCATGAGCTCGTAGAAGCCCTTGCCCTCCTTGCCGACGAGGTTTGTCACGGGGACCTTCACGTCCTCGAAGGCGATCTCCGCCGTGTCGCTGGAGCGGATGCCCATCTTGCCCCGGATCTTGTTCCGCGTCACCCCCGGCGCGTCGGCCGGCACGATGATGAGGCTGAAGCTGTTGTGCTTCTTCTGGTCGGGGTTGGTGATGCACTGGGCCACCATGAAGTTGCAGACGGTGCCGTTGGTGATGAACATCTTGTTGCCGTTGATGACGTACTGATCACCCTGCCTGACGGCTCTCGTCTTGTATCCGGCCACGTCGGTGCCCGCGTTGGGCTCCGTGAAGGCCCCGGCGCTGACCCAGTCGCCTGCGCAGACGGGGGGCAGCCAGGTCTTCTTCTGCTCCTCCGAGCCGTACTGGAAGATCGACTCGCAGCCGAAGCAGGCCGCGACCACGTTGAGACCGATGCCCATGTCGATCTTGGAGAGCTCTTCGGTGATGACGGCGTTGCCCAGGATGCCGGCGCCTGCGCCTCCGTACGTGTCGGGGATCCATGCCCCCACGAGGCCGTTCTGCGCGGCCTTCTTGCGGATCTCCGGCGTGTACTTCTCGTGCTCGTCGCACTCGCGGATGTGGGGCGTAAACTCCGCCACGGCAAACTTGTACGCCATCTCCTTCAGCATCTTCAGTTCTTCGGATAATCGGATATTCATCTCTTTCCTCCCTTTGGCGCGAAGCGCCAGTGTCAGGGTATCGGGTCTAGGGTATAGGGTATAGGGGCCGAAGGTACCGGGGAATTTCTATAAACAAAATCTGTTTCCTTCCCGATACCCGAGCCCCGATACCCGAAACCCTACTTTTTGGTGTAATCAAAC
>DIFQ01000127.1 GCA_002419215.1 Syntrophaceae bacterium UBA5744 | reverse complement strand
AATTCCTGCTCGGCCTGCTCGCCCAGATTTTTGGTATCCACCAGAAACAGGACGCGCCCGGCTTTGGCGTAAGTGAGCAGGCGATAAATAGCCGTAATGGCGGTAAAGGTTTTGCTGGAGCCCGTGGCCATCTGAATGAGCGCACGTGGAGCGGCGCGCTTGAAGGATTCTTCGAGCTTGAGGATGGCGCGTACCTGGACCTTCCAGAGACGTGATTCGTCGAGGGGCGGCAGTTGCTTCAGGCGAGTACGGAGTTGCGTGGTCTGGGTAACGAGTTCACCGAGGGTCTCTGGTCGAGGAAAGTTGAAGACCTGGCGGCTGCGCGGCGTCGGGTCGAGACCATTGGTAAAGTATGTAATCGACCCGTTGGATTCGAACAGGAACGGCAGGGGACGTCTGTGTGCGGGCAGATTGTCCGGCAAGCCGGCGGCGTATTTCGCGGTCTGCTCCTCGACGCCGGTAAGCGTTCCTTTCGCCTTCGCCTCGACGGCGCCTACAGCCTTACGATCGAGGTAAAGGAGGTAGTCCGCAGAACCGAAGCCAGGTTTCATCGAGAATTCTCTGATGGCGATGCCCCGCCCGGCAGTCAGGTCGAGCTCGTCGCGGCTCTGGACGATCCAGCCTGCCGATGCAAGATCGGAATCGATTTCACGGCGGGCTTTCTGTTCCGGAGTTTCTGGCATGTGCCCTACCCTGCCTCGATTAAGTTATTTATTATAACTCCCTGACTTGCCAAATTATTCCGCTCAATTCGTTAACAAATGCCACACGCGATGTCAACTTTGATTCCGCCCGGTACACAATGCCGATGTGCTTAATGCGGCAATTATTATTCCCGTCCGGGAATATTCAATATCGTATTGCCTCGATCGGTGCAATTTATTCCCGGTCGGGAATAAATCACTTGACAGATCACTTTTCTTCTATTAATATTCCCGATCGGGAATACATTTTCGGAGGAATAGCGTGATGATGCTCGTAAAATCCGTCACGGATATCGGGGCGGCGGTCCGGAGAAAGCGTAAGGGGGACGGTTTGACCCTCATAGACGCCGCCGGTCTGTGCAATGTGAATTACCGTTTCTTATCGAATCTAGAAAACGGGAAACCGACGGTGCGCCTCGACAAAGTCCTGCAGGTCCTTGCGGCCCTCGGCCTCGAACTAGAAATCAAGGAGAGGACATGGTCGAATGAGTGAGAAATCGCCAGGACTCGACGTTTATTTCCGCGACCGGCTTGCCGGAAAGCTCTGGCTTGACGAGCGACGTCGATTTGTCTTTCAATACGATACCGGATGGCTTAAGGGGTCACACATTTTCCCGCTATCTCTATCACTGCCTCTTCGGCCGGAGCCCTACTCCGATGACACAGCGCGTCCTTTTTTTGCGAACCTCCTGCCCGAAGGGGAGATTCGGGAGCTGATTGCCAAGCAGTTCCGTGTCTCAGAGCAAAACGCCTATTCCCTGCTCGAGAAAATAGGAGGAGAATGCGCGGGTGCCGTCTCAATTCTCCCGCGGGGCTCACAGCCTGTTGACCGTTCCGGCTACAGGGAACTCGATGAAGAGGCATTCCACAAGATGCTTGCCGAGCTCCCAAGGAGACCACTCTTAGCCGGGGATAAGGGTATTCGTTTATCACTTGCCGGTGCGCAGAATAAACTACCCGTTTATATAGATGACGAGGATAAAATCTATATTGCTACGGGGACCAGCCCCAGCACGCACGTTCTCAAGCCACCCATTCCCCGCATAGAGCAATCCGTTGAAAATGAGGCCTTCTGCATGACGCTCGCATGGAGAATGCATATTCCCGTTGCAGATGTGATCATCAGGAAAAATCAGGATACAATCCTGGTCGTCACGCGTTATGACCGGGAAAGAAAAAAGGACGGTACGGTCGTCCGACTTCATCAGGAAGACTTTTGTCAGGCCTTGGGAATCTTGCCGGAGCAGAAATACGAGAGTGAGGGAGGTCCATCGCTCGAGCAATGTTTTGCCCTTCTCAAGGAGCACAGCATCCGGCCGGCGGCGGACCAGCGGGCCCTCCTCAGATGGGTTATTTTCAACGTCGTCGTCGGAAATGCCGACGCCCATGCGAAGAATCTATCCATCCTGTTCACGGACAAGGGCCCGCAGTTGGCACCTTTCTACGACCTGCTTTCGACGCAGGTTTACCCGCACCTGGCTGAAAAGTTCGCGATGAAGATCGGAGGGGAGAACAGGGCCCGCTGGCTCCACACGCGAAACTGGGAAAGATTCGCTGATGCCGTTTCCTTAAAACGCCGGTACGTCCTCAACATGGTCAGCGATATGGCCTCGCGGATCGTCACTATTGCAGAACCCGTATCAACGGATTTTGAAAAAAATCAGAAAAACGATGGGATCATCGGCAAAATCGTGGCCCTTATACAAAAAAATGCTGTAGCATATCTGTAGCATAAAGGACCATCCCTTATGATCTAAATACCATTGGAATTACGTCCATGAGTAGAGCCGGCACTAAATCGAGCCAAGGGGATGACTATCAACGTGTGATAGCGCTGCACTGGATTATCCGTCTCATTAAAGACGACGATGGAATCGACTTCATTCAGGCTGAATCGAATGGCCTTCCGGGTGTCGACGAGCAAATCAGTGTCGATGATGTAGTGGTCGTTTACACCAATGGTCGGCGACGCCACATACAAGCCAAGAAAAATCAGCCGCAAAATCGCGCATGGTCATTATCCGACCAGAGCCTGGCTGATGAATTGCCCAAAATCCGAAGTCAACTGGAAAGCAACGATAATACCGTTGTCGAACTTTATTCCCGTACACCCTTTGGAGACATTCAGTCCCTTGCGGAGGCAAGCAGAGAGTACCCAGATCTTGCATCATTCAAACGACAAAGCGGCGAGAAACTGCAAGCCGCTCTGACAGCAATAGCCACTAAATGGGAATGTTCCGAGGCAAAATCTCTCCATCTCTTACGCCGTCTCGAATTCGGGGCGCACCATTCTTTTGATGATTGGGATCGGCAAAATAAGTGGGACCTGAAACAATTGGTCTCCCACGCCGACCTGGCCCTACCGGTTCTCGAATCATTTCTCAATGCACACCAGTCCAAGATTCAGGCCACAACATGGACCATTCGTCGAAACGACGTTATCCAACATCTCGCTCAGAAAGGCCTAGTGCAGGCGCCCATGATAAGCGAGGTCGTAATTCTTAAACAGTTTGAACAGGCATCCTGCATTGGTCGACAGTGGCAACGAGCGGTCGGGGGACATCGGATCGAGAGAGCTGAATTAGAAAAATTAGCCCAGTTGATAGAAGGTGGCGCCGACACCGTGCTTGTACTCGACCGACCAGGTAGCGGAAAAACCTGCCTTCTGCTGGATCTTGCAGACCGCATTGAGCAGGACTCTCGTTTCGGCCTGTTGTTCATTAAAGGAGACCTTTTCGCGCGGCTCGGCAACGAAGGGGATCTAAAGAGCGCCGGCTTGCCGGGAGATATCGTCGGTCTCTGCGGTAGACTCTCTGAGCACCGCCGTGTGATTGTGATAATTGATTCCCTGGATGTTTTGTCGATGAACCGCGAGCATGGGGCTCTTGGCATGTTCCTGCGACTCATTGACCGTCTGAATCCGATGCGGAACGTAACAGTAGTCGCGGCATGCCGTACATTTGATCTTCAGTACGATCAGCAACTCCGTGATCGAAAATGGGATCATAAAATTCACATTGCAGACTTCGACTATGACGCAGTTGTGGCCCCGCTGTTGAAAGAATGGGGCATTCAAGAAATACAGGTGGACGCGGAATTGCGGCGTCTCCTTTTGCTCCCGCAGAATCTGCGGTTGTTTGAAGCAATCGTATCGCGCGGCGGTCGATGCGACATACACACGGCCTATGAATTACACGAAGTTTACCTCCAAGAGGTGGTCAGCAAAGATCCTGCCCTAGGACAACCGGCAATTGCAGCATTGCAAGCGTTGGCCTCTCGGTTGCTTCGTGATCGTACTAACCTTATCCATCCTGCAGCCTTTTCAGGTGGGGAATATATCCGCCGGTCCCTAGTCAGCAATGGAGTTCTATATGAAGATCCAAATGGCAATTTCGGATTCAGTCATCAGACCCTGCTTGACAACATGGCGGTCTATTCCTCTATCGCACGCAATGAAGATCTTGCTGCGTTCATAAAAGCCCATCCTCCCTTCCCATTTCTACGTGCTGCTGTGCGCACCTTCGTATTCCACTTGCGGACTCACGCCCCTGACCTGTTCCCCAGACAAATATGGGCTGCCTTACACGACACGGAGATTGCCTATCACTTTAGACGTCTGATTGCTGAATCACTTGCTGAAATTAATCCTGAGAGTGAGGACTGGCCCTTATTGCAGCGGCTTTTTCGTCTGGAACCGGAGCTATTCCGCCGTTTGTTTTGGAGGATTAATGGTGACGCGTGGTTTAAGATGCTCCTCGATCGATGGCTTCCATCGCTCGCACCACCTACATCGGATGGTGAGTGGTACAAGTTATTCGTGAGACAATTCGAGCGCTGGATGAACTCCCATCCCGGCGAGGTGGTCTCCTTATGGAGGAGGGCATTCTCCGACGGATGGGAGGATGCGAGCGAACTCGCTTTACAAGTCACCTTCCAGCTCAGCAACTTTCAGCACTGGGATATTGAAGGGACCCCTGATCTGATGGAAACGTTATTCGCAGAGAGCAAGGCCCAAAGAGATTTTCTTGGGACTGTGATCAGCCGTTATGTTGATGCAACTAATCAGGGCGACGAATTGCTGTGGAGATACATCATCAAGGATGTAAACCCGAGTGATATTAAATCCTATGACGTAGGAAAAAAGCTGCACTGCGAACCCCATGTCTTTCATGAAAAAGAATTCTTTCTTAATAGGATGCTCTATTCAGAATGGCTTTTGGATACCGCCACAAATGCCTTGGAGGAGTGGGCGACCAGCGATAGCGCAATATCTGCAAGGTATCAAAGAATGACTTTTCTCCATAGCTCGTCCTGGGAATACAGCCACTGCCATTATGACATGCACCCGGCTGACGCTTTCACTATCTTTCTGTCTGCCGTTGAGCATGCCTTCAAGCACCACGCCCGGAAAAATGACGAGTGGTGGCGTAGGCGAGAGCCGGAGCTTAGATCCTCCCAGGAGGAGGTACTACTCTACTTTCTCATACAGGCCTATAAGGAAAATCCCGAAGCGAATATTGATGGAATGAGTGCCCTTCTTACGAACGAGAAACTGCTCCGCTACGGTCACATCGAGCATGAATTGGGCGAATTGATACGTACCGGATACCACCTTCTGACGCCGGAAATTCAAGAAACAAATCAGAAAGCTATTCTCGCGCTTTACGATGAGAAAAATTGGAGTGCTGAAGTGACAATATGGGATTACCGCCCCATTTACAACTACCTTATCTGGATACCCTCGATATTCCGGCTTCCTACTGGCCAAGAATTCATCGAGCGCTTCGAACCCCACTTCGGTCCATATACACCGAGGGCACGCATCTATTCTCGGGGTGGCTGGGTAGGTTCTCCGGTCCCTCTGGAGAATTTCATGATGCTGAATGATAGCGATCTGCTCCGGTTGTTCCTTTACTACAACGATTATAGTGATCACAGCAGTCATCCCGCAGATATAAATAAGGGCGGTCGTGACATGGTAGAGCGCACGCTGGATGAGGCAACCTCAAGAAATCCGATGCGCTTCCTCACCCTGTTGCCCAAAGTTGAGCGGGAATACCTCAAGACCGGCTATATAAGCAGTCTGCTCAACGGCGCGGCCGACCACCTTCGTTACCGCTTCGGACGATTGAGACCGCCTGAAAAGTGGCAAGCGACCGAGCCTCTGCCGGATGGGGCAGCCCTGGCCGGCTCATTGCTGGACATCATAGAAAGCAGACCGTATTTACTGCAGGATGGCCATGCAGTAGTCCGGATTCTGGAAGCCTGTTGCGAAGTCCTAGAGGACAGCGATTCAGTAAGGCGACTCGTCCTACAGCTATTCCGTCTTTCCAAGCACCCTGATCCGGAAGGAGAACGGCAGAGAATCTTCAGTCAGAACAAGAAAGGGATAACAGCAGAGGATCTCCGGAGTGACGCCATAAGCAGTATACGAGGAATTACCGCTGGCTCGGCAATAATGCTGTATAATCGTCTACTGGAAAAGGATATAGATCCCCCCGAAAGCCTGTTCTCCCTCATATGCCTTTTTACATATGACCCTGTAGGGGCTGTCCGGGCCGCCTTGTTGGAGCATTTGCCGTACCTAACGGCCAGACGTCATGCACTGGGTTGGCAACTGTTTCACAAAATCTTCCGCGAACCTCAAATCCATTTGTGGCCCCTTGCTGAAAGACACCTATACTATCAGTACCATGAACATTTTAGCGAAGTAGCTCCTTATCTGGAGAGAATGCGCCTTGAAGCGCCTGCCGAAGCAGGCGAAGCCTGGGGGAGAATTGCAGCACTGTCCTCCCTGTCTGGCCACATAGAGCATGATGTCCTATTTTCCCATCTGGAATCAATGAATCTTGAAACGGCGTTGCTTGGAGTTGCTCAGGTTTTTACGGCCAATTTGGATCAATACAACAATGCCTGTGTAAATGGTCTGAAACGCATTTTAAAATGGGACAAACTGGACATGAGGATACACGGCTCTATTGAGCATGCTTTTGCGCCAAAGATTCAGGGCCGGCGCTTAGATCGAGACTTCGCTCTCAATTTCCTCAGTGCCATAGATCTTAGCAACTTCAATCTTCACTCCTTTTTAGACTGGCTTGCAGACCTTGCTGGACGTGATCCGGTCTCTGCTATCGATATCTGTGAACACCTTTTTACTAAGCTGAGTGAAGTGGACCCGCCTCATCGGATATGGCACACCGAGCCCCTTGTTGCTGCTTTGTCCAGTATTCTTCGGGAGGCGGATGAAACTGATGATAAAGAACTGATTCGCCGTGCCGTTCTTCTGCAGGATCAATTTCTGCGCATGGACATTCCCGGAATGGACGAGTATCTCAAGTGGGCCAGTCAACTCTGATAATGAGGAATTTATGCAGCTGACAGAAATCACGCGCTCTTCAATTATTGATCACATACTACTCGGCGGTCGGAGATCATTTCATGGGCGGATGGATCTTATGACATTCCTGAAACGTATATGGAATTTATCAGAGATGCCATCAACTGATCATCGCTTCAACAATGCGGACGGTGATATCTGGCAACACATGATCAGGAATGATGACTGGGATCATCAATACCTTCTGTGCGAAAGATTGAATCTTCTCGGTTGTGACGATGCAATCTTCTTGAGATTCCTGGAAACCTGTCTCCATCCGTTATCAGTTAAAGATGATGCAGAGGCGTCGTCACTGTCAAAAGAATTCAATTCCTTTCTCGAGAAAGACGGCGTGAAGTTGGTCGTTGCATCCCACATATCGGGACGACCTATCTATAAAGCAGTCGACCTATTTGAAGCTGGAGGATCCGGAGATCTTGATGTGTATGAAATCGTGCTGTCTTTTGCCGGAGAAGATCGAGCTTACGTAGAACAGGTAGCAGCTTTTTTGAAAGAACATGACGTCAGGTGTTTCTATGATCGCTATGAGGACGTTACAATGTGGGGCAAGGAACTGACAGAGCACCTTGACATAGTTTATCGTTCGGCTCGGTACTGCGTCATGTTCATCTCGGGTGCATACGCCAAAAAGGTATGGCCGAATCATGAGAGAAGGAGTGCTTTGGCTCGTGCAGTCGAAGAGAAGGGTGAGTATATCTTACCCGCTCGTTTCGACGCTACTGAAGTTCCTGGTGTACGGAAGACGATCGGGCATGTCGATCTCCGAGATACATCGCCCCAGCAACTTGGTGAGATGATTCTCCGAAAGCTTGGTCGTATAGAAAATTTCTGAACACGCTCCCCGTTGAGTTGATCAAGATCGACAGCGGCGGAGCAAAACCAAATGCCAGGTCTGTCAGAAACGATGCCGATATCCGATAAGACAAGAAAAATTCTATGGGGCCGTTCGGGTAACAGGTGCGCCTTTTGCCGACGTGAACTCGTGATAGATTCCTCGGCAGGAGATGATGAGTCAGTTGTCGGCGACGAATGCCACATTTTGTCATCTAAAACCCAAGGGCCGCGATACGATCCGGCGTTCCCAGGAGATCGCTTCAATGAACTCGATAATCTTATCCTTCTCTGCCGGGTCCACCACAAGATGGTCGATGACCAATGCGATACATATATTGCAGAGTTACTCCAAAAAATTAAGTCAAACCACGAAAAATGGGTATCCTCAAGCCTTAACGACCGCAAAGAACCGCCTCCAGTCCGGATCCGCAGGATCAAGGAGAATATTCCCAGCCACCTCGTTCGGTTAACTACGGGACAAGACGTCATCAATATTATTGATAGTGCTATGGCCTACTCTTTCGTCCACGACGAGCCCAAATCAGAATCAGAGGCTGAAATGTTTGGTAATTTTTTTCAAGAGGCACAGGATTGGGGGGATCTCTCGCACGTTCTTGAACCTTATGATCGAGTCAAAGCAGCATATAGAATGAGCGAAATGCTTCAGGAGCTCAGTGATGCGGGGTTCTGGGTTTTTGGAGGTCGGGAGATAAGTAGGATGGAAGGCGGAATAGGATCGCCATCCGAGTTCCCGATCGCGATCTTGAAAGTCGCCAATTCAATAAGTCCTGAGATCATCCAATTCAACGCCGGTGAGGGGGAAGTCGGAAAGTCATAACTAGCCATGATGCAACGCATGTAGCAGGAATGATACGATGACCGCAAAAAAGCATACGAAAAAAGGAAAACGACCCCCAAATGCCTCGCCGGCTATCGAAATCAAGATGGGGAATGGCCTATTAATGGTGAAGCGAGGAGGTAATCTTATCCATGTTCCGATGAACAGATCGGACGATCTTATACTTTCGATTGAAAACGCATTAACTAACGCATCCAGCGGCTGCCCTCTTGATCCTATTTTTCATCTCAAAGAAGTGAGCGTCGCCGGGAAGAAGATCGTTATCCGCCACTTCGACAACCTGTCGAACGATATGATAACGTTGGAGCTGTCCGAGGTTGATCAGTTCATTAAGGATGTCCGGAACGCAATCAAGCAATCAATTAAAAAGGAATTTAGAAGCATTGCTTTTTACGTTGCCGCTTACATCGACCTCTTGGGGCAACGCAGCAGACTGCGAAAGCTCAATACCCTTCCCAAGCCGGAAGAAGAATACGGCGAGCATAAAAGCATCTGGGCGGAAACATTCGGTGCTGTAATCAAGCTGCGAGATAGATTTGAAGAGCTTTACGGTCAATACTGGACGAAAACAAAAACAGCCAAGCTTCACATCCCTCGAAGAAAAATGGGGATTCATAGTTTAGCAGATGGTCTTGTCATCTACATTCCTTTGTATCAAAGCAAGGATATTTCGACGGGCATCAACCTTGTAACCATTTTCGAAGGAATCCAAAGCATGCTTCGTCTATGCGCCAGCGTAATGTACCTTCAGTTGATGGACAAGAAGCCTGTTAGAGGGGGGATCGATCTCGGCATATCCTTGGAGATGCATAAGACGGGCATTTACGGAAGGGCCCCCTTTGAAGCCTACGAGCTTGAAAGCCGGAAGGCAGGATATCCCCGAATAGTTGTGGGAGAGAACATCGTCAACTTGCTGGATTCATCCCTCAGGGACTGCGAGATCATCAATGATGACTATGCCCGCACTGCGAAGGGACTGATCGAACTTTGCAGTAAAATGATAATAAAAGACCATGATGGTTGCCTGATTCTTGATTGGATGAAGGTCGTCGACTTGTCAAAATCACCTATGGTAATAGGCATGCAGCGAATCAGCGACTTCGTTGCCAGCGAACTGGATCGCTTCAAGTCGGCAGGCGATGATAAGCATACGTTTCGTTATAGCCTCTTGATGGATTACATAACACAAGGTCATGTCTGATCCTATCTTTCGAAAGTGACTATTCGCCTGCGTGAAATCATGCGATGCCATCGTTTTCGGCCTGCCTTAACATCCATTACCTGTAACTTATTCGTCACCGACCAAGCAAAATAGTCCCATATGGGAACAAACGGAACCAAACATGCTCTCTTGCAACCACTTGATATGCAAAGATTTGAAATCATGGAAAAATCGCCCGGGATGCGGGTTTGAACTCAAAATCCCCCGTCCCCTGGGGGCGCGACGGTTCGATTGCGTCCTCCGGTGCCATATAAAATCAAGGGCTTGCACGGTTACGATATTCCGGCAAGCCCTCTCTTTTTTGGAGATATATCTCAATCTCAAAGAAAAAGATGGATATTTCTTAAGACGATTTAGGTTGGTAGAGGAAATTAGGTTTTGCCAAGATAGACAGATTTAACAGTGAGGCGTGGCACGAACGATGCAAATATTCTGTAAGCTTCTCAGAACTGCGCGGCCGGGCAACCGGACCGGAAGGAACACACGGGAGACCGATGGCAAGGATCCTGGTAGTAGACGATGACGATCATGTGCGTTTCATGCTCAAGAGGGCTCTCGAGAGGGACTCGCATGACGTGCTCACGGCCGAAAACGGCCTCGTGGCCGGCAGGCTGCAGCGGGAGAGCCCGTCGGACGTAATCATCCTGGACATCATCATGCCGGAGAAGGAGGGCCTGGAGACCATCATGGAGCTCCGCCGCGACGACCCCGGCGTCAAGATCATCGCGATATCGGGGGGCGGCCAGCTCGGGCCCTCCAAGTACCTCAAGATGGCGAAGATCCTGGGCGCAGCCTTCGCCTTCGAGAAACCGGTGAAGATGGATGAATTGAAAGCCGCGATCCATCAGCTCATCCCTGCCGGGACGTGCGGCGCTTGATCGACACGGAAAACCGTTCCGGACACAGGCCAACGCGGCCACAACCGAACCAGGGTGCCCAATGCCCCAGATCCTCGTCAAACTGGCTGATCTCGCCGTGAGCAAGAACCCGGAGGACCTGCTCGTCGTCTACGGGCTGGGGTCCACCGCGGCCGTGATCCTCTACGACGACGGGGCCCGGGTAGGCGGCATCGTCCACTTCATGCTTCCGAATTCCGCGTCGGAGTCCCGCAGGGCGACGGATTATCCGGCCATGTATGCCGACGTGGCGATCCCGCTGCTCGTAGAGTCCTGCATCGGGCAGGGCGCGCGCAGGGAGTCGCTCACGGCAAGGCTGGCCGGGGGCTCGATCCTGATGGGCCAGGGGATCTCCCGCAGCATCAGCGAGGGCAACATTGCCGCAGCCAGAAAAATCCTCGCCGGCTTCTCGATCCCCCTGACGACGGAAGACACCGGCGGCAATCACAACCGCGCCGTCCGGCTGGAAATCGCGACGGGGAAAACCTTCCTGAAAGGACCCAACGGGAGTTGGGAGGAGTTTCGATGAACCTGGACAGTGCAATCAAGAGTTCGATGACCAAGCTTCCGGCCTTTCCCGCCACGGTGCACAGGGTGACGAGCCTCATCAACGACCCCGATTCGTCCATGACGGAACTCGTGGATGTGATCCGGCTCGACCAGTCCATCACGGCCAACATCCTGCGGATGTGCAACTCGGCCTACTTCGGCCTCAGGCACAAGGTGGACAACGTCCAGGACGCGATCCTGTACCTCGGCAGGCAGAATGTCGTCCGGGCCGTCCTGGCCGCCGGCACGTCGCGCTTCTTCAAGAACACCCCGGGCTACGAGACCGAGGCGAGAGAGCTCTGGGAGCACGCCGTGGGAACGGCCCTGATGGCGCAGATCCTGGCGAGGAAAATCTCGAGGCGGGATGATGCGAGCCTCTTCACGGCGGCGATCCTGCACGACATCGGGAAGATCGTACTCGGCGAGTTCGTGAAGGACAAGTACGCCGAGATCAAGAAGATCGTTTCGGAACAATCCCGCTCGTTTCTCGAGGCGGAGGAGAAAGTCCTGGGCATGAACCACGCCACGCTGGGCGGCATGATTGCCGCCTCCTGGAAATTCCCGGAGGACATCCGGAACGCCATCGCCTACCATCACCGGCCGGACCGCCTGCCGGACAAAACGGCCACGATGCCGTGGATCGTCCACCTTGCCGACCAGGGCTGCCTCATGCTGGGCATCGGCCGGGGTGCGGACGGGCTGGCCTACGACGGGATGGACGGGGCATTGGGCCGTCTCGGCCTGTCGCAGCAGGACTTCGAGGAAGCCCTGGCCCGGCTGGTCAGGGAAATGGACACGGCGCGCGAGCTGATCGGGATCGTGCAGCCCGCCGCCAACTGAGCAATCCGACAATCGGCGTCAGAAAACAGAGGGGTTGGCCGGATATCGGCGGGCCCCTTTGTTACGTCCGCACTGCAGGTCGTCATGTTTGAGTTGCACACGGCGCGGCAGCCGGGGTATAAGACACGGGCGGGGTGTCTCCCCGGCGGGTGCGCGCGCAGATGGTCGTCTCCAGACTCCTCTATTCCTTCGCCATCATCCTGGCGGGGCTTTTTCTGGGCTACGCCCTCCAGGCGCTGGCCGTCCGCGGTGTCATCCGGCTCCCCCTCTCCATCGACGCCCTGCGCAAGGGTCTCCAGCGCGCGGCGCTCCTCGTCGTGAACCCCGTGGCCATCGTGGGCGCCACCTGGATCGTGAGCATCCGGGACGCGGCCCTCGCGGCCCTGCCCCTCGTCGGCCTATTCGCCATCGTCACGGGCGGCGTGCTGGCCCTGGGGGCGGCAAGGCTCCTTCGGCTTCCCCCGAAAAAGAAGGGGTCGCTCTTCTGCTGCGGCTCCTTCACCAACATCGGCTCCATCGGCGCACTCGTCTGTTACATGTTCCTGGGAGAGCCCGGCTTTGCTCTCGTGCCCATCTACAAGATCTTCGAGGAGCTTTCGTACTACTCCACGGGCTTCCCCATCGCGAAGTACTACAGCGGGAGCAGCCTGGCGGAAGGGCGCTGGGACCGAGTGAAGAGCCTGGCGCGGGATCCCCTCATCATCGTCTCGGTCTCGAGCCTCCTCCTGGGCGGCGCCCTCAACCTCGGCGGCCTCGAGCGGCCCGCGATCTACGGGACAGTCAACGCCGTCTTCATCCCGCTGCAAGCCTTCATGCTTCTCGTGTCCGTCGGGCTTGCCCTGCGGTTCCGGAAGGTGGGGAATTACCTGAGGGAATCGGCTGTCGTGGCCGCCATCAAGTTCGCCGCGGTGCCCGTGCTGGCGTCGACGGTGGCCTGGGGTCTCGGCTTCGGCAGAATCGACGGGGGGCTTCCGCTGAAGGTCGTCATGATCCTCTCGTCGATGCCCGTGGCCTTCAACGCCCTGATCCCGCCCTCGATCTACGATCTGGACCTGGACCTGGCCAACTCCTGCTGGTTCGTCACCACGGCGCTGCTGGCCATCGTCCTGCCGGTGCTGCTCTTCGTCATTCAGTCGTTCTAGGGAACAGGGCCGGCGATGGAGATCGAAGATTACGGATAGAAAATGAAAGAAAGGAGAGATCCCATGGCAGACCTCTGCAGACTGTCGGGTTTGGATCTGGGCCGAATGATCGCATCGCGCAAGATCAAGCCTTCCGAGGTGATGCAGGCCGTCTTGAATCGGATCGACCGGACGAATCCGCAGATCAACGCCTATTGCACGGTGGATCGAGCCCGGGCCATGGCGGAAGCCCGGAAAGCGGATGAGCGGATCGTTCGGGGAGAGGCCGCGGGGCCGCTTTTCGGCGTCCCCGTTTCGATCAAGGACCTGATTGCGACCCGGGGCCTGCGAACCACCTTCGGTTCCCTTCACTTCGAGAAAAACGTTCCCGAGGCGGATGCGGTGCTGGTAGAGCGATTGCGGTCCGCGGGCTGTCCCATCATCGGGAAGACCAATACCTCCGAGTTCGGCTGCAAGTTTGCAACCGACAACCTCGTCTTTGGCGCCACCCTCAATCCCTGGAATCTGAAGCTGAGTCCGGGAGGCTCTTCCGGAGGTGCCACGGCCCAGGTTGCCGCCGGGATGGGCCCTCTGGCCGTGGGCAACGATGGCGGCGGCTCCATCCGGGTCCCCGCGTCCTGTTGCGGCGTGTACGGGTTGAAACCGCAGTTCGGGCGCATCCCTTCCTGGCCCCGTCACGACGGCTGGAGTTCCCTGATCCACGAAGGCCCGATTGCCCGGACGGTGCGGGATGCCGCAGCCCTCCTGGATATTCTGGCCGGGCCCGACGGGCGGGACCGTACCAGCCTGTCCTTGTCGACAGCAAACTACCTGCAGGCTTGCGATGGGGACATCCGGGGGCTCAAGGTGGCCTGGAGCCCCGACATGGGGTATGAAAAAGTGGACCGGCGCGTCAGGGGGATTTGTGAGAAGGCGGTGAAGGTTTTTGAAGAGTCGGGCTGCCTGGTGGAGGAGGCCCGGCCGGAGATCCCCTGCCCGGACAGGATCTTCCAGAACATCCTGGTTTCCCGGATGGTCGTCTGGCTCGAGCGTGAATTGCCGGAGAATTTCCGCGAGAAGCTCGATCCCATGCTCGCGGTGTTTATCCCCCTGATGAATGCCCTCTCAACCCGCGACATCATCGGGGCGATCCATGACGCGGAGGCGCTGCGGGACAAGATGGATGTCTTTTTCGCAACCTATGACCTGCTGCTCACGCCGGTCCTCCCGACTCCCGCGTATGAACTGGGGGCTGCCGGGCCGAAGAAAGTCGCCGGCCAGAGAGTGCCCCCCCTGCTCCCCTTCTGCTTCACGATCCCCTTCAATCTGACGGGGCAGCCGGCGGCCAGCATCCCCGCAGGCTTCACGGAAGACGGCCTGCCGGTGGGGCTCCAGATTGTCGGGCGCAAATACGATGAACAGACGGTGCTGCGGGCTTCCGCCCGCTTCGAGGAAGCCAGCCCCTGGGCGGACCGGTGGCCGCCGCTGTAAGGAAGATCAATCACGATGCAACCTGACCGGGCCCTGCAGGCCGGTCAGCGATCACTGCCGGACAGCGGCCAGGCTGCCGTTCTTCATCATCCCCTTCTCCCGAGGCGGCCCGGGGCACCGCTGAGCGCTTAATTCACCGTAAAGTCCAGAGCTCGTGCCCCGTGGTACGCAGCGGCGCTCCCGTACGTCATGCCGACGAGATAGTTCCCGACCCAGTCGGCACTGGACCAGGTCAACGTAGTGATGCTCAATGTAGCGGTGGGACCGGAAAAGGTGACGGTCGAGGATGCCTCCACCGCGGGAGCCAGGGGGTTCGCCAGCGAATAGACGCGGACGGTCGGCGTGGTGGCCTCAAACAGGAAGAGCTTGCCGTTTCTCGCCCGAATAACCGCCCCGTTGTTGACCACCACACTTCCTGCGTTGACCGGGGCTGCGGGGTTGGAAACATCGATGATCTGCATCGAAGAGCCTCCCCCCCAGACACTTGCAATGACATATACGTATGACCCGATCTTGACAGCGTTCCCATAAGCCTCCGCCACGGTCGAAACGGAGCCGAACTGGACAACGGACGCCAGGTTTGCCAGATTGTATATCCGTAAAGTCTCGTCTTCCCCGCAGGGCAGATACAGCAATGTTCCATCGACCATCATGCGGCCCGGGCCGCCGCTGACCATGTTGGGGACTCCCCATTGGCTGTAGACGGACGGCGCGTCCGGATTGCTGATGTTGATGACGTAGATCAGGTTGTCGCTGTAGTCGTGAACGAGCCAGTACCCCGAATAGATGAGCGAAGACGTTGAGAGCAGCGACGTCGCCGCCTGCAGGGTCAGAGAACCCCGAACGACGGGGTTTGCCGGATTGCTGACATCGACGCCGAATACGTGCGTGGCCGCTCCCATTCCGCCGGACGATGACCGCACGCACCAGACGATGTTGTCGTGTATGGCCTGCGGTTCGACGCGAAGTTCGGTGAACCCATGGTTGACGGTGCCGAGCACGGACGGGTTGAGCGGATCTGTGACATCGACCACCTTGAAGTCCGTCCCCGCGATGAGGTAGGCCCTGTTGCCGTCAACCAGCACGCTGTTCGCCCCCAGGCTCACGTCGGTGGCCGTTGTGGGAAGCACGTAGGCGGCTGCACACTGAACGGAGGCGGTCACATCGGCGCCGGCGACCGTGCCGGTGCCGCCGGTGACGGTGCACGTCTGCATGGGACCCGTCGGCTGTGTCTTCACGGTGACGGCGTAGGCAGCCCCGCTGGCCACCAGGGTCGTGAAGGCGTAGGTGCCGTTTGCTGCGACGCTCAGATCATCGCCTGCATTGTTCTGGAGCACCAACCCGCTGCCCGTCAGGCCGCTGACCGCGGCGCGGATCGTGTAGGTGTTGGTCGAACAGGCTACGGTCACATTGGTCACATCGGAACCGGAGACGGTTCCGCTGCCGCTGGTGACCGTACAGGTCTGCGACGGACCGGACGGCTGTGTGTTCACTGTCACGGCGTACGCGCCGCCGTTCGCTACCCGCGCGGTGAAGCTGAACGTACCGTCGGCCGAAATACTCAGATCATTTGCGCCATTGTTCTGCAGGACCAGCCCGCTGCCTGCCAGGCCGCTGACCGTGCCCCCGACCAGGAAGCTGGGCACCGGATCGCTTCCGCCACTGCATGACGCCAGCATGGCCAGCAGACTGACAGCCCATATCATTCGTGCCAACATGTTCGATAAGAACCCGAATTCGCGTTTATTGCCCATTGAACGTTTCACCTTTTTCACTCCTTGCGGAACCGATATTGATCAATAAGATGATGCAAATCTGATACCGATCGGGCATTCGGAATGTGAATATCTGGATGATCAAATCCGGGAGGGAAGGACAAGGATCAAGTCGACAGGAAAGGGGATCACCGAGTCACGTCAGACGCTTCTTCTGAGGATCAGCCGCCGTTTTTCAGCATGCCTTTCTCCTTCAGCGCCTCGGCGATGATCTTCGCCACCTCGGCGTTGCCCCGGGGTGTGAAGTGGCCGATGGAGCCGTCGGGACGGTGGGTGTAAAACTCCTTGTAGATCACCGCCGATTTGTGTTTCGCCGGGAGCGCATCGAGCAGATCGACACAGGGAATCTTCAGCTTCTCGTACAGGGCTCTCAGATGGGCGGTCTGGGGCTCGCTTCGGGCGCGCAAGAGGGAATCACCGTTCTCGAAGGCGTTTCCGCGGGGGATGTGGACGACGAGGAGTTTCGTCCCCGTCCTGTCCAGATCACTTTTCAGGCGCGTGATCAGGTACTCCACGAGCCGGTCCGTCTCCGCGTAGTAGCCGTTGCCGCCGGGCAGGGTCGACAGCAGCTTGCGCACCCGGTTTTTCACGAATACCCAGGCATGGCTCCCGGTGCCGTCGAGGGAATTCTTCAGGGACGCGTAGACCTCCTTCGGAGGCGGTACGGGGACATTCTCGAGAGTGTATGGCCCGTCTTTCCCTCCGGGTCTGAAGATAGGCTTGCTGTAGGAGTAGAAGGAGAGCCGCGTGCGGTCGTAGTCGTGGGGGAAGATCCCCAGGACGACCACGTCGGGCCGCAGCGGCCGGCCGTGCCGCTCGTATTTCAGCAGCATCTGGTCGATCCCGTAGCTGCCCACGCCCATGTTGAAGACCTCCGCCGTCCGCCGGCCCTGGAGGATCTTCTCCAGGTAGTGGGGGAAGTGCTCATCCTCTCCCGCCTCGATGCCCCAGGTGAAACTGTCGCCCAGGGTGATGACCCGGAACATGCCGGCCGGCTTGGGGCCGGTCTTGCGCGGGCCCCGGATGCGGGAGGCCGCGATCTGGTAGTCCCATCCGAGTTGCGGGTCGTAATTGGCGTTGTTCCAGGCGTCCTTCGTGGCGTGCTTCTCCAGGAAGACGAGCTTGAAGTAGGTGTCGGCGATATCCGGGACGGTCTCGATGCCCTCGTAGAGCTTCGACTTCTGGCCGGCCGTAACCCGGAGGTAGGCCTCGAGCCCCGCGGCAACGAGAACGACCGCGATGATCATGACGATGAATTCGGTGATGATGGACGGGGGACGTCTGGTCATGGAACGCCTTTCCTCGGGCTGAAATCTTTTTGTTACCCTTGTGAAGAGAAGTTGTGAAGCTGGGAAGTTGAGAAGCTTGGACGAGTTGAATGTCCATATCACGCTTCCCGCTTCTCCGAACTTCTCAACTTCAAAGCTTCCTAACTTCTGTGCACGGGCTGGCTCGGATGATTTTCGTCTCGTTTTCGAAAGCGGTCATCAAGCAGTCGATTTCAACTAATATCGTCGTATTGGTTGCAACCGTCGCAGACCACAAAACACCGGGCGATGATTTGCAAAAGAAGACCCCGTATCGCTCGGGGTCTTTCAGCTGAGCGGCCTTGAACGCGCGGCCCGTCAATCCCTGGCGGTGATCCGGTACTTGGGGCCCTCGACGCGGACCTCCATACGGTGGGACTTGCGGATCTCTTCCATGGCATCGATGTCCGTGCAAAGGAGCCCCGCCATCTCCACGTCGCTGCTGATCCGCACCTGGCCTCCGCGCCTCTCCCCCCGTCGCAGGAACCAGAGGTAGTTGTAGTACGTCCAGCCCGTGACGATCAGGAGAACCACCAGCACGGTGATCCCGCCGTTTGCGAGCAGCCGGATGAGCTCCTCGTAGCCCTTCGCCCCGATGATCTGGTCGTAGATCGTCTGGATGCCGAAGACCCACAACACCAGCGTGAAGATCGGCAGCAGCAGGTAGAGGTAGATGCCCCAGCAGACGATTGTGATGAAGTCCTCGACGACCCTCCGGAGAGGTGATTTTACTTCGTCTTTGACGAAGATTTCAGGGTGTGGAGGCCCCTGTCCGGGCTTTTCCATCTGACTGTAACCTCCTTGCTCCGGAATGTGAAATTGTAGACGCCCTTGATGGCCGCAAGCGACGCGAGGATCCAGTATCCCACGGGGTACCAGATCACGAAGAAATAATACTTTGCGAAGGCCTTGTTCTCGTATCGATAGTCGATCAGGAAGCTCGTCAGGAACTCGCAGAGGCACGCAAACCCCAGGATGGCCCCGTACCATCGGGGGAACAGGGGGTTCCAGCCGACGAAGAACGTCTGGTAGACATCGAGAACGGGCGGGCAGATCGGCACCTGGGTGTAGCGGCACACGCCGTCCATGACGACGAAAGAGAGCCAGAGGAACACCATGGCCATGAAGGTGTGGGCCCACAGGAGGCCCAGGCAGTATTCGATGTAGACCGGGATGAGCCGGCGGTGGCGGTGGTCCTTCCAGAGGTCGCGGTGCTTCTTGAGCACCTCGACGCCGCCCTGGGCCCATCGCACGCGCTGGCGCCAGAGGCCCTTGAGCGTCTCGGGGACGAGGATCCAGCAGATGGCCCGCGGCTCGTAGCGGATGTCCCAGAACTTGCGCTGGAGCTTCCAGGTGATGTCGATGTCCTCGGTGACGGTGTCGCTGTCGAAGAGGCCGCACTCGATGACGGCGCTCTTGCGGTAGGCCGCGATCACGCCGGAAACCGTGAGGACCTTCCCGAGGATCCGCTGTGTGCGCTTGATGAGCCCGATGATGTTGGAGTACTCGCCGACCTGGATCTTGGCCAGAAGCGACGTGCGGTTGCGCACCCGCGGGTTGCCCGTGACGGCCCCCACGCGGGGGAAGTTCACCAGGTGCACCGCCATCCACTGCAGCACGTCCTTGTCGACGAGGCAGTCGGCGTCGATCGTGAGCATGAACTCGCCCCGGCTCACCAGGATGCCGGCGTTGAGGGCCTTGGATTTGCCGCTGTTGGGCTCCAGGTGGATGATCCGGAGCCAGCTCGAGTTCTCCGTGACGAGCCGGTCGAGGATCTCCCGCGTGGCATCCGAACTGCCGTCGTTGACTACGATGACCTCGTAGTTCGGGTAGTTGAGGTCCTTCAGGTTGAGGACCGTTTCCTCGATGACCTGCTCCTCGTTGTGGCCGGGGACAATGACGGTGAAGTACGGGAAATACTCCAGGCCCGGCTCCGTCTTGCCCTCGCGCCGCAGGCAGAAGATGATGCCCCCGATCATCCACACGATGCTCATGTAGAGCGGGTAGAGGAAAACGAAGAGCCCTATGATTTCGTATATCGACATGTTTCCTGTCAGCGGGGGCGGGCGTGGTGCAGGGTCCCGTCCCGCCGGCTTTCCTGAATGGGTCCGTTACGGGTTTTGGCTGAACAGCCTCCTGAACAGCCTCTCGAGTGCGCCCTCCGGTGCAATCTCCGGCGGCGTCCCCATTCTCTTCACTTCATCCCGGGCCGAGAGGATCACGGCCACCGCATCGACGTCCGGCCTGTTCCGGTAAACGTCGTCCGGGTAGTAGGCCACGTGCCGGGCGCCCAGGGAGAGAAGGAACGTCAGGTCGTCCTTCATCGCCTTGTCGCTCACCCACTTCTCGCCCTTCCAGTCGTAGGCCTGCACCTTGAAGATCACCCGGGAGGCGTTCTCCCGGCCGCCTGCAGCCTCGAAGAGCTCGCGGTAAAACTTGCGGCTGTCTTTCCTGCCTTCCATGGAGGCGTAGGCCATCACCACCGTGTAATCGTAGGTCTCGAGGTAGCCCTTGAAATCCTGGGCAAACCATGTCGTCGCATCCGGGTTCGTCACGACGGAGCTGTAGAGGTTGCGGGCGACGGCGGCCCCGGGACGGTAGGCCCGGACGGTCTTGACGATCTCGCCGACGTGGCGCTCGAGTGCCTCCGTCTTGAAGGCGACCCACTTCGCGTTGAGCTCCCTGTCCGCCTTGAGCGTCTCCGGCTCCGGCGAAATACCGTACCGACTTCGAAAGGCCTCGACGGCTGCGGGGTGGAAGTCTTCCGTCTCGGCCAGGTAGGCGTCGTCCTGGATCAGGATGCCGTCGAACTGCACGCGTGCCGCCAGCTCCGCGAAGATCTTCCGGGTTGCCTCCAGGCTTCTGGGGTCGAAGGGGGAGAGCCTCCGGTACCACGACGAGGTCACTTCGGGCTTGCCGCCCTTCCACTCCCGGACCTTGAGGGCCTCGTTCAGGACGGGGTCCGGCAGTTCATAGGCAAGCGCCGGCATCCAGACGAAGACCTTCATCTCGCGGGACCGGATCCGGTTGACGGCGTGGCTGAGAAAATCCATCTCGACGGGAAGCACCGAGTTGGCAAAGTAGAGCGACTTCACGTTTCCCGTGGCACCCAGGTCGCAGAAACCCTGGAGGAACACGGTGTTCACGCCCATCCGGACGAGGCGGTCGAGCAGAAGCCCCAGGTTCTTGTCGCTCTCCCCGGCGGAGCTCTTGCTGACGATCGGGTCGAGATCGACCTGCACGCCCCGGATGCGGTAATCCTCCTGCAGGCCGCGCTTCAGCGAGTCCTTGAAGGCCGCAAGCCAGTCGAGGTGCGATTCCAGGTAATAGCGGTTGACCCGGTCGAGGCGGAGGATGCTGGAATACCCGTCATCGAGGGTGAGGATCATCTCGAAGCCGAGCTTCTTCGCCTCCTCGACGCCGATCGCGTTGTAGCTCCCGTAGGGCCAGGTGAGGATGGCGGGCTTTCGGCCCAGCTTCGCCGTCAGGACCTCGATGCTTGCGGCCAGGTCCCCGCCGATGCGGTCGCGGAACTCGGGCTCCGTCTCGTAGCGCCTGCTTTCGGGAAAATAGAGGAAGGCCGACGGCGCCGGCTCGATGTTCCCGACGGGGTTAGCCTGCAGCAGCCGGTGGAGCCGGGCGCTGTGCGATGCGACCGTCACGAGGCCCGAGTCGGAGACCTCCCGGATCTGCTGCCAGCTCATGAAACGCTTCGTCTTGTAGCCCGACGTCTCGGGGTTGTCGATCCAGGAGGTCACGACGGAGAGCACTGCGGGGATGTTGTAGAGACGCAGGGCCGGGTAGACGAACCGGTAGAAGCTCTCGTAGGCGTCATCGAAGGTCACCAGGACGGCTTTTTCGGGAAGCGCCCTCGCGCCCCGCGAGGCCGCCAGGATGTCCGCCGGGCTCACGAAGGTGAAGCCGTGGGTGCGGAGGTACTCGATCTGGTTAATGAAGTCCTTCCGGGAGATGTCGTCCTTCTCGACGGGGGTTTCGGGGATGTCGTGGTAGCAAAGCGTGATGAAGCTCTCCGCCGCCTGCACAGGCGACACCGCGAGAAACAGGACCGCCAAGGCGATAAGCAGGATTTCCTGAACCCTGGACCCTGGACCCTGGACCCTTTTCTTAGAAGTACCAGTTGAGCGTGACATAGGCCCCAACGACATGCGTGTAATCCCCATCGTATACTCTCAGATCATAGGAAACGTTTCCCGTAATGTTGAAGGTCTTCGAGTGGACGTAGCTCTGCTCGAAGGTGACCCCCGCCACGGGGTAGGCGCCGTAGTCGTATTCGCCGCTCACCCCTGCGCGGAGGTAGACGGCCGACGTCCACTTCTTCTCGTAGCGGATGTGGTTGACCCATTGGATGGCCGACGTCAGCAGGGCGCTCCACTCGTACTGCGGGCTGTAATAGTCCACGTCCTGCTTGGAATAGGTGCCGATCCCCAGCGCGAACCCGCCCCGGACCTTCAGGTCGGGCGTGAGGTAGACATTCTGATCGTAACGGGCCGTACCGGCAACATAGAGGTTGTCGTCCGAGAACCACTGGGTGCCCACCGCCGCGCCGTATTCGCGCAGGTCGCTCTCGCGGTACAGGACATCCGCATAGGCGCTGTCCGCCGTGATTCCCCGGACTCTCGCCCGGATGGGCACGCTCAAGCTGAAGCTGTTGTACCCCGCCGAGATGCGCAGGGGGTCCGTGGGCCACCAGAAGAGGCGCGTGTCGAAGCCGAAATCATCGCCCCCGGTGTAATCGAGGCTCACCGACTGCCACCAGATGAGCTCCGGCATCACGATCCAGCGGAACCCCAGGCCGAACCGGTCCCAGTCCTCCCGGTTTGTCGTGCCGTCGTCGTCCCCCCAGACCTCCTCGCGGAGGATCTGGGCATAGAGGCTGAAGATCGGGGTGATCGGTTTCTCCAGCGTGAGCGAGGCCCAGTATTCCGTGGCGCCGTCGAACTCCTTGGTAAAGCGGAATTCGGGCTGGAGCCGCCACATGTCCTCCACCTTCAGGGTCTCCCGGAGATCGTAGACGTTGAGATTTGTCGGGTGTTTCCGGTGAAGGTCGTCGGCCAGAGCCCTCGCCTCGCGCTTGTAGTTCAGGGCATTGAGCGTCCAGCCCAGGCCGGTAAGGCTGCCGACATCCTGAGGATCGAGGTTGCGGTTGATCTCGAACTGCTCGAGGGCCCGCCTGGGCCAATGGCGCCAGAGGTACGCGTGGGCAAGACCCGAGCGCAGGCCCGTCTCGGAGGCCGCCTCGCCCAGGTAGTAATCGAAATACGCCTGGCCCTCCTCGAGTTTGTCCTGGTAGAGCAGGAACCATCCCCGGGTGTTGATCAGGCTGTTGGAATCGGCCAGGTAGCGCTGTTTTGCCAGGACCGACTCGTTCCAGGCGAGGGCTTTCTTTTCCTTTTCGACGATCTCCTCGAGGCGTCCAAGGGTCTGCGAGGCCTTTTCCCACTGCCTCAGATCCGAGTAGACGTGATAGAGCCCCATCGTCGCCCCGAAGTTGTCGGGGTCTTGCTCCAGGGTCAGTTTATAGTACGTTTCAGCTTCCTCGGGCTTGTGCAGATAGAGGAAGGCGTCGGCCACGGCCTGGCTCACCCAGGAGGGGATGGGCTGGCCTGCCTGCCTGTAGGTCCCGAACTCACGCAGGGCCTCCGTCATCCGGTCTTTCTGCCGCAGGGCGACGATGTAGTCCCCCCGGGCCCTGAGATTCGAGGGGTCTTTGACCAGGATCGCCTCGATCTCCGCGATCGCCTCGTCAACGAGCCCCCATCGCAGCTTCGTCACGGCCCTGTCGAGTTCGAGAGACTGCAGCTGCGCAGGCCCGCCCACCCTGCCCTCCTTTGCGACCGCGAGGGCCTCGAGACTTGCGCCGTACTGCTCCAGCAGGGCCACCTTGACGGCCTCGAGCGCCGGCCCCGATACCTGGCCGCCCTTTTTCGCCTCGAGCCACGACGCATAGGCCCCGGCGCCGTCGCCCATGCGCATCTGCGTGTACACGATGCCCTTGAAGGCCTCGTCATCCGACCGGTCGTAGGAAAGGCCAAGGCGATACATCTCGAGGGCCCTCGGGTACTCCCTCAATTCGTAGTAGGCCCTGCCCATGTGGCGGGGAAGATAGCGGATCTGCCGGAGGTCCTTATCGCGGGCGCCGAAGAATTCTACGGCCTTCTGGTAAGCCCCCGTCCAGACCAGGCACAGGGCATAGTCGGCCTGGAGGTGCCTGTCGTCCGGAAGGGCCTTCAGGGCCCGCTCCAGCAGCGGGATCGCATCGTCGTTGCGTCCGGCCTGGATCAGCTTCAGGGCTTCCTGATAGTCCGCTTTCGCCTGGGCCGCCGGGTCCGTGGGAGCAGGAGATTCAGGGGGAGCGGCAAGGACAGGAGAGGGCAGAAGCGCAAAAGCGAGGGCCAGGACAAGGGCTGCTGTTACAGCTCTCTTGGGCATGGTTTCCCTAATTTCGGGGGCTCTTTGATTCGGTTAAGGGCTCTGTGTCTCACGCGCAATCCAGGCTCGATCTCGAGCAATGGCATTTCACTGTGACACTTGCAATCATAGTGCCATAATGGCACAAAAGCAAAAAAAGGGCGCCGGAAGACGGCGGCAGACTCTACCCTGTCAACAGTTTGAAATATCTTGTTTTTTGATACCGAGACGGAAGGAGGCAACAGCCCGATGCCATCCCGGACGTCACCCTTTCGGGAACCCCTCCTTCCGGGAGTGGTATTTGACTGCAGGGCGTCAAAATATCAAAAAAGGGGTCTGCCTTGCAACCATAAATAGATGGCAGCCGTCAGGTTTCGCGACACGCCGAATTTCCACCTGTTCGCGCCCTGCGAATTATGGTAGAAAAAAAGCCTGTCACATTGGATCCCGTCCCCGATCTACACAAGATTTCACTGAAAAAGCATGAAAGGAGTTTCAGCGATGCAGGCTCTGTTCACCCTTACACCGGCGGAATCGAAACGGCTCATCGGGAAAGGCATCGCAGCCCTCCCCGAGGTGCAGAACGCGAAGAAGAACGGCTACCTCCTCGTGAGCCGCGGCTCCACGACGGCCTATTGCCTCGAGGAAATCCTGGGCGAGAAAGTCGCCAAGGAGCGCTACCTCGCCGGCCAGACCATCCGGGGCGTCCTCTGCGTACTGGACGCCGGAGAGCGCGCCAAGCCCGTAACCTTCCACAAGGGGGATGTGCTCCCCGTCGAACCGAACACCGTGGCAGACAAGCTCGGCCCCGGTGACGTCCTTCTCAAGGGAGGCAATGCCCTCGATGCCTTCGGCAACGTGGGCGTCCTGATGGCGAACCCGGCGGGCGGCACCATGGGCGCCTTCTACATGGGCATGAAGGCTCGCGGCCTGGAGATCATCTATCCCGTGGGCCTCGAGAAACTCATCCCCTCCGTGGAGGAGGCGGCGCGCTATGGGGGAACCATGGCCCTCGAAAAGGCGATCGGATGCCGGGTGGGCATGGCCTGCGTGGCCGACGGGAGGCCCTTCACGGAGATCGACGCCCTGGAAACCCTCTTCGACGTGGCCGCGGTTCACTACGCCTCGGGCGGCTGGGGCGGCGCCGAAGGCTGCGTGACGATCATCGTCGAGGGACCCGATGACGGCGTGACGAAGTGCATGGAATTCATCGAGGGGAAGATCAAGGGCGAGCCCGCCCTGCCCGGCGTCAAGGGCCCCTGCAAGACCTGCCCGATCGGCGTCTGCAGCTTCAAGGGAAAGGACGACAAGGATCTGCCCGGCTACCTGAAGTAATCAGAGAGGGGGCCGGTTGCCGCAGCCGGCCCCCTTTTCTCTTTTCGCGATGTTGGGGTCAGGCCTGATTATTGACATTTATCGACCACTCGCGCAAAGAGTGATCTGAAAGGTCAGATAGGGCTCGGGCTGCTGTCCCGGTCGTTTGCTGCCTTGACTTGAGCACCGCAATCGCCTACCTTACAACCCATGACCGATTACACGGAGAAACCGACCAACTGGAAGGACCTGCCGCCGGAGCAGCTGGCCACCCTCATGAACCGCAAGAGCGAGGGGTACCTGATGTCGCTTCTCGGCTTCACGCTCACCTCGGTGTCGAAGGAGAGCGTCCGGGCCCGCATGGAGATCAAGAAGCACCACCTGGCGCCCAACGATTACCTGCACGCGGCCTCCGTCGTCGCCATGGCCGACTCGGTCTGCGGCTATGCAACCATCATGAACCTGCCCGAAGATGCGGGAGGCTTCACCACGATCGAGCTGAAGACCAACTTCCTCGGCACGACCCGCGACGGGGCCATCCTCAGCGAGGGAACTCCCGCCCACATCGGGAGGCGCACCATGGTCTGGGATGCCCGCGTGTGGGACGAGAAGACCGGCCGCGACATTGCCCTGTTCCGCTGCACCCAGATGATCCTGCCGAAACAGAAATAGGCCATGGCAAAGTTTACACTCGAAGAAGCTACGATTGCGGACGTTCACAAGGCGTTCAAGTCCGGCGAACTGACGGCGAAGAAGCTCGTCGGGATGTACCTCAAGCGCATCGAGGCCTACGACCGGAAAGGCCCGGGGCTCAACGCCGTGATCACCGTCAATCCCGGGGCCCTGGAAAAGGCCGCCGCGCTGGACGCGAAATTCAGGAAGTCCGGCCCCACGGGCCCGCTCCACGGCATCCCCGTCCTTCTGAAGGACAACGTGAACACGAAGGACTTGCCCACGACGGGCGGCTCCAAGAGCCTCGAGGGCTATGTGCCGCCTTCTGATGCTGCAATCGCGCAGAAGCTGCGAGAGGCGGGCGCCATCCTCCTCGCCAAGGTGAACCTGCACGAGTTCGCCGTGTGGGGCGAATCGGTGAGCTCCATGCTGGGCCAGACCCTGAACCCCTATGACCTGACCCGGACACCCGGCGGATCGAGCGGAGGCACCGGCGCGGGCCTGGCGGCCAACTACGGCATCCTCGGGATCGGCACCGACACGGTGAACTCCATCCGCTCCCCCGCCTCGGCCTGCAGCATCGTCGGCATCCGCCCTACCATCGGCCTCGTGAGCCGCGGCGGCATCATCCCCTACTCCTTCACGCAGGACGCCGCGGGCCCCATGGCGAGAACCGTGACGGACGCAACAAAGATGCTCAACGTCCTTTCCGGCTATGACCCCGGAGATGCCGCCACGGCCTGGAGCGTCGGCCACGTCGAGAAGGACTACGCGAAGCATCTGAACAAGAACGGCCTCAAGGGCAGGCGCATCGGCATCCTCCGGAGCTTCTTCGGCACACAGCCCATCCACGAGGAAGTGAATGCCGTCACGAACAGGGCCATCGAGGACTGCAGGAAGCTCGGCGCCACGATGGTCGATCTCAGCACGCCGGACATCGACTCCGGGAAGATCGCAAACGAGATCAGCGTCCACCTCTACGACCTGAGGCCGGACCTGGACTCGTACCTGGGCGACCCGAAGGCCAACACCCCCGTGAAATCCCTCGGCGAGATCATCGCCTCGGGCAAGTATCACCCCGGCATCGAGAAGAACATCCGGGAGGCCATGACCCTGAAGCGCGACGCGATCTACCATGAACGCCTGGCGAAGCGCACCAGGCTCCAGGACCGCGTCATGGCGCTCATGGCCGAGCAGAAACTCGACGCTCTCATCTTCCCGCACCAGAAACGGCCCGTCGTCCCCGTGGGCGAGAACCAGGCGGAGCGCAACGGCAGCCTCGGCTCCGTGACGGGCTTCCCCTCCATCGTGGTGCCCGGGGGGTTCACGAAGCCCACGGAGACGGCCAGGATCGGCGTGCCGGTGGGAGTGGAGTTCTTCGGGCGGCCCTGGACGGAAGGGCTGCTCATCGAGATCGGCTACGCCTACGAGCAGGGCACGAAAAGGCGCCTTGTGCCCCCGACGACACCCAGGCTCGCCGGCGAGATGCAAGTTTAAATTGACGCACCCAACTGCCCCCTCGCCTGCCCGGCGGAAGGGGGCTTTTTTCGCCACTGCCCATGACCCCCAAGCGACATCTCTTGCACTTCAGGGCCTGCAGGTTTATAAATTACGGCAAGTCTCACGAGAAGAATCGCAGCCAGTCTGCACAATCGTCATTGTGAGTGAAGTGAAGCCATCTCTGCATCTTCGGATGTGAATCCGTGGATTGCCACGCCTCGGGAAATCCACCCTCACCCCGACCCTCTCCCCTCAAGGGAGAGGGAGCCAAAACGGTAGAGGGTTTCTGGGGCTCGGCTCGCAATGACCTTTCCTGTGGAGAAAGGACCAGCAACCCATGGACAAGAGCGGCTACACCCTGCTTCCCAACCGCCAAGATCACAAGTGCTTCGGCTGCGGGCCCGCCAACCCCGTGGGTCTGCAGATGCAGTTCTACACCAACGGCGAGACGGTCGCCTCGTGGGTTACCGTTCCGCCCCACCTCTGCGGGTGGAGCAATCTGGCCCACGGCGGCATCCTCTTCACGGCGCTCGATGAGATCATGGGCCGCTCCATGATCTACCTGCTGCAGCGCTTCGTTCTCACCAAGTCGATCACGATCGAATACCGGAAGCCCGTGCCGCTCGGCCGGGAGTTCAAGGTGGAGGGAAGGATCCTGGAGGTCCGCAGCGAGCGGGAAGCCTCGGCCGAGGGCCTCATCACCAACGACGAGGGGGAGATCTGCACGCGGGCTACGGGGCTCTGGGCCACCTTCACGTCGGATTCGGCGCGAAAGCTCGGCATCGCCGACGAGGAGACCTTCCGCTGGTTCGAGCAGGTCATCGCGACAAAACGGTGAAGACAGGGTCAAGGGTTCAGGGGCCAGGCTTCAGAAACGAAAAGGATCGCGGAACTTAATTCCACGATCCTTTTTTGTTTTCCGAGACCCGAGACCCAATACCCGAGTCCCCGGGTTCAACCCCGCACCAGTTCCGAATAGGCGGCCTGGAGGCGCCGCGTCACGGGGCCGGGGGCGCCTGTGCCGACGGGCCGACCGTCCAGGCGGACGATGGGCGTGATCTCCTTGTTTGTGCCCGTGATCATGATCTCGCTTGCCCGGTTCAGCTCCTCCCCCCGGAAGGCCTGCTCTTTGTAGGCAATTCCAGTCTTTCGGCAGATATCCAGCACGACACCCCGGGTAACCCCGGGAAGAATGAAGTTGCCGAGCGGGTGCGTCAGGATGTTGCCGCCGAATACGGCCAGCACGTTGGTGTGCGTTCCCTCGGTGACCACGCCGTCCCGGACGAACAGGGCCTCCTCGGCCCCCTTCTCTTTTGCCTGCTGAACGGCCAGGACACTGCCCAGCAGCCCGATTGCCTTGATGTCGCAGCGGGACCATCGGAATTCAGGGACGAGGATGGCGGCCACGCCCTTCTCGCGCATCTCCACGGACGACGGGGCCGGGGAAATGAGCACCATGACCGTTGCAGGGACAGGCGGATCGGGAAAGGCATGCTTGCGCGGGGCCACACCGCGGGTGATCTGGAAATAGAGAATGCTGTCCGCCGTCTCCAGCCCGTTGCGGGCGATCAGTTTCGCACCGGCCACTGCCAGTTCCGCGACCCCCGGGAAATCGATGCGCGTCTCGCGCAGGCTGCGGGCCAGCCGGTCCATGTGCTCGGCCATCTTGAAGGGTTTGCCGCCGTAAGCGCGGACGACTTCGTACACCCCGTCGGAGAACAGGAAGCCCCGGTCATCGGGAGAGATGGATATTTCTTCCTTGCGCAGGAAACTGCCGTTGAAATAAGCGATCATTTTTCCGCCCCTTCATGGTGTCGTTGTTTTTCCACCCCTGTCTCCCGCCCCGATAGCGCTTTCCCGTGTGAAGGCATAGAGAACGACGCCCACCGCCATCACGGACGCACAGACGAGAAACATCGTGACGAAGGCTTGATGACTCAGCATCGATTCGGGGTAGAGGGCCTCCATGAGAAATCCCAGCCCCTGCATGAAGACACCGGCGCCGACAATAGCGAAAAAATTGAGTACCGTCAAGGTAGTCGCCGAGCGCTCCGGCGGCGAGAGTTCCTTGAGATGGGCGTAGGGGATGCTCCCGGTGCCGGCCAGAATTCCGAAGGCCGAAAAAAGGACCGCCACAAGCCAGAGCGGCGCACCGACGGGAACCAGGGCCAGGGCTGTCAGCGTAAGGGAAAGCCCCGCCAGGGCAACGACCATGATCCCCTTTCTTTTCCTGAAGATTCGATCCGACAGGAAACCGCTGACGGGATTCCCGATGACGACGCCGAGAGTAAGAAGAAAGAGCAGGTTGCCCGTCGCCATGGGGGAGAAGCCCATCACGTCCATGAGGTAAGGCCCCGCCCAGAGGCCCTGGACGGCAGCGAGGATCCCGTAGCGGATGAAGGCGGACCCGGAGATGAGCCAGACCTGTCGGTCCCGCAGGGCGAGGCGAAGTCCCTGCAGCTGCTTCCCCCAGTCCGCACCGGTTGCCGCCGGCACGTCCCGGCGGCCTCCCCGCCCGTCCCGGAACGCAAAAACAAAGGTCAGGGTCACCGCCAGGTGGAAGAGCCCCACGAGCAGGAAGGTCGTGCGCCACCCCAGGGCCTGCGCCCAGAGCACAAGCGGTGTCGTGGCCGCGACGATGCCCATGTTGCCCACGGACACGACAATACCGGAAAGGGTTGCGAATCGGTCCGGCGGGAACTGCAGGGAGATGATCTTCAGGGCGCCGATGAACCCGCAGGCCATGCCGGCCCCCATGAGCAGACGGCCGAGTGCCATGACGCCCGGCGAGTCGGCAATCGAAAAGAGGATCACACCGGCGAGGGCCGAGAGATAGAAGGCCGCCATGACCTTTGCCGGGCTGAAACGATCCAGCAGGAGGCCCCCGGGGATCTGAAACAGGCCGTACGTGTAGAAGAAGGCCGCCGACATGAGGCCCAGGGCCCCCATGTCCATGGGGACGTCCCGCATCAGCTCCGTCGTCAGCACGGCGATGGAGGACCGGTAAAACATCGAAAGCCCGAAGAGAACCGAAATCGCGGCGAAAAGGACCCAGCGGCGGCGATCGGAGAACGGCTCGGGCGTTATGGAAGACTGATTCATGAAATCCCGTAAGTGACGATGCCCCGCGGCTGACTGCACGCTCCGGGAGGGCCCGCTATCATAGGACGATTTCCGGCCGATCTCAACCGCAATTCATCCGTCCCGCCGGTGCGTGCGCCGTTTGCCGATCGAGCATTTTCTGAAATATCTTTTACAACAACCCGCAAACCCGTGTATAGTTCTATCGCACTGCGGCGGCTGAGACACGAAGGGTCCGGAAGCCTCCGGGGCGCAAAGACGCCAGGATGACGACGATTTACACCCAGGCATGAGACCAAAAAGGAGGACATGGCGTGCGAGTCGCTGCAGTACAGATGAGGGCCCGGGTCGGCGCCGTTGCACGGAACCTCTCATCGGCCGAGGC
Organism: Syntrophaceae bacterium UBA5744; assembly: GCA_002419215.1. Taxonomy (GTDB): domain Bacteria; phylum Desulfobacterota; class Syntrophia; order Syntrophales; family UBA2192; genus UBA2192. Next base: position 5,957 of record DIFQ01000127.1, on the reverse strand, counting down.
GCTGGCCAGAGAAGCCTTCCGGCAAGGCGCCCGATGGGTCATCCTTCCCGAGTTCTTCCCCTCCGCAGTCGCGTTCACACCGGCGATGCTTTCGGCGTGGCAACCGCTGGAAGGTCCTGCTCTCCAGCTTATGCGCAGACTTGCGCGCGAACACGACGGCGTCGTAGGGGGTTCATTCATCGCACAGTCCGGGGAGGACTGCTTCAACAGCTTCCTGCTGGTATTCCCGGATGGCCGGTACTTCCGTCACGACAAGGATTTACCCACCATGTGGGAGAACAGCTACTACATCGGCGGCTCCGATGACGGGATCCTCGGCACACCCGCCGGTTCGGTCGGCGTCGCCATGTGCTGGGAGCTCATTCGCTCCCGGACAGCGCGCAGATTGTCGGGCAGAGTGGACCTGGTCGTCGGCGGCTCCTGCTGGTGGGATCTGCGCCTCCCGGTGTCGCCCGAATATGCCGGGGATCAGGCGCGGTTGGCAGGCCTGCTCAGAAACGCGCCGGCGCATCTTGCGCGGATGCTCGGCGTGCCCGTTGTGCATGCGTCCCACGCCGGCGAGTTCGAGGGGTTGACACCGGGCAAGGAGTCCGTGCCCTACGTCTCCCGCTACCTGGGGGAGACGCAGATCGCCGACGGCAGCGGCCGGGTGCTGGCCCGCATGACATACGAAGATGGCGAAGGCGTCATCACGGCCGAAATCACCCCGGGTCAGGTTGCCGGAGTTTCGGCGCCCATTCCCGAAGACTTCTGGACAGGCGAGCTGCCGTCAATGGCCGTCAAGGCATGGGAGCACCTGAATCTGCTGGGACGGCAATACTACGCCGCGACCGTTCGCCCGATGCTGCGCAGGCCAGGAACACCCGGGGGCAACGGAGGCACCCGGTCCGACACAGAGCGGTAAGATCATCGAAGGGGCACGGAATCATGTCGAAATTTCAAGGTGTGGATTATCTGCAGATTGATGAGCTGTTGACAGCGGAAGAGAAAATTCTTCGCGCTACGGTAAGAAAGTTTGTCGATGATCAAGTGATGGAGAACATCGACGAGCATTATGAACGCGGAACCTTTCCGGTGGAACTGATCCGGGAAATGGCGACATTGGGACTGTTGGGTATGGACCTGCAAGGCTACGGCTGTGCCGGAGCGAATCATGTGGAATATGGCCTCGCCTGCCAGGAGCTCGAGCGGGGAGACAGCAGTCTGCGCAGTTTTATGTCCGTGCAAAGCTCCTTGTGCATGTATCCCATCTACGCGTTTGGCTCCGAAGAACAGAAAAAATATTGGCTGCCCGAGATGGCTGCGGGCAGAAAAATCGGTTGCTTCGGTTTGACGGAGGCTGATCACGGTTCCGATCCCGCCAACATGAAGACCCGGGCGAGACGCGATGGCACGGACTGGATCCTCAATGGTTCAAAATTGTGGATTACGAACGGCGACATTGCCGATATCGCAATCGTGTGGGCAAGAACAGACGAGGGCATCGACGGATTCCTTGTGGAGAAAGGAACGAAGGGGTTTGAGGCTGTCCGGATCGAAAAAAAATTGTCGCTCCGGGCTTCGGTAACCTCGGGATTGACTTTTGATGATGCAAGGATACCGGAATCACGGAGACTTCCGCACACGATGGGCCTGAAGAGCCCCTTGATGTGTTTGAGCGAGGCGCGTTACGGGATATCGTGGGGGGCAATGGGCGCGGCCATGGACTGCTACGATCGGGCTCTTCGCTATGCGAGGCAGAGGATTCAGTACGACAAGCCCATTGCCGCATTCCAGATGACCCAGGAAAAATTGGTCAACATGCTGGTTGAGATATCAAAGATGCAACTGCTTTCCTTGAGGCTGGGAAGGCTGAAGGACGAGGGAAAATGCCGCTTTCAGCAAATTTCCCTGGCGAAGATGAATAACGTAAGCGAGGCGATCAAAATTGCCAGGTCCGCGAGGAGCATCCTTGGAGCGTACGGCATCAGCCTCGAATACGGGATCATGCGGCACATGTGCAATCTGGAGAGTGTTTACACCTACGAAGGAACCCATGAAGTCCACACCCTGATCCTGGGCAGGGATATCACGGGGTTGAGCGCATTCAACTGATTCCGTTTGCTGACAACCATGCCATTCTCATTTTCCAGCCACATTGCCCTTTCATCGCGAAAGGGATGGCGAGAAAACATGTAAGCTGTCTGGGGGCGGCGGGGCAGGGAAACACATGTCCGGTGTTCCGGGAACGGGATATGACCAGACCATCGATGCAGGCGGGATTCGCACCCGATACCGTCATGCCGGCCAGGACGGCTCGCCCGTCGTGCTGATTCACGGCCTCGGCGCCTCAGCGGAGATCTGGTCGGCGAACATCGGCGCCCTGGCCTCACGTCACCGCGTCTACGTCCCCGACCTGCCCGGTTTCGGACGGACGGAAAAGCCCGAAGGGATGGACTACAGCCCCGGGGCCTATTCCCGGTTCGTGCGGGACTTCATGGCGGCCCTGGGCATCGGGAGGGCATCGCTCGTGGGGCACTCCCTGGGGGGAGGTGTGGCTCTTCGCGTCATTCTCGATGACCCGGGACGCGTGGACAGGCTCATCCTGGTGAGCAGTGCCGGTCTGGGGCGGGAAGCGAGCCTTCCGTTGCGAATTGCGTCGCTTCCCTTCTTCGACCGGATTTTCTTCAAGCCGCCCCTGCCGGTCTTCCTCCGCTTTCTCCATCGTCTCGTCTACGACCCCGCGGCGATCACTCCCGAATTTGCACATCTGTATTACGAAATGTTCTTCCAGCCCGGAGCCGTCCGGTCTTTCACGTCGATCTTGCGAAACATCGCCACGCTCCGGGGCGCGCGGCCCGGGATCCTGGAGCCGATCCGGGAGGGGCTCGGCGCGATCACAGCCCCCGCGCTCATTCTCTGGGGCCGCCAGGACCGCATCCTGTCCGTGAGCCAGGCCTTCGATGCCGCCGGGAGAATCCCCGGGGCGCGCCTGCACATCTTCGAGCGCTGCGGCCACATGCCGAACGTGGAGTACCCCGAGGAGTTCAACCGGATTGTGATGGAGTTCCTGAAGGACAGTGACCGGTGACCAGTGGCCAGTGACCGGTGAAAGAGCAAGAAGAGACTGGGGACAAGGGGCAAGGATAAAAAAAGGACCGGGAATATCTTCTCCCGATCCTCGTTCTCCGTTTTCCTTTTTTTCTTCCCTGAACCCTGTCCCCTGAACCCTGGACCCTATCTTGCCGTCATCCAGCTCTCCACCATCTTGAGATGCTTCTGGTTCTGCACGTCGAGGGAGCCGCTCGCGGCAAGGCCCGCAAGCTCGGCATGCTTTCCGTTGTGTTTCGAGCAGCCCTCGACGACCTCGGCGTCGAATTGCCCGTCGTTCACGCAGACCCCTGCCGTGAAGGAAACGGATGAGATCCGGCCGATGGCGCGCACGATCATGTCCTTGAGCACGTCGTTGCCGAAGCCGCCGTCGCGAAGCGCGATGCCCATGGCCTTATCCACGAGATCCACCGTGTCGGCCATCGCGTCATCGAGCACGGTGCAGTTCGTCTTGATATACCGGAACCAGACGTGGAAGAGATAGAACAGGGCGTCGGTCTCTCTGTCGAAGCAGAGCCATCCCCCGGCCGATCTTCGGCCCTCGTCAAATCCCGCTGTCGTCTCGATCCGCATCACGAAACTGTCTTTCTTCAGGCCCGCCTTCTCGACGCCGAAGCGCTTCAGCGAGGCCCGCGCGACTTCGACCACGTGATAGTCGGAGTTTCCCTTGAGTTTCTGGATGACCTCCAGCTCGATCTCGTCAGCGTGCTTCTTCCACTTCCGGTCCAGTTTGTTTCTCGTTTGAGCATCCATTGGGCACGTCTCTCGAATGAAATCGGATTTCGAAGTCCTCGCCCGGATTACTCCCCGGGCACAAAGACCTTCCTGCAGATGGTGAATGAGCATGATTCATGCCAACAAATAGCGGCTTCGCCGCAGGCTTCAGGCTTCAGGCTCCAGGCTTCAGGAAAGAAGCGGATTCTGCTCCTCCGACCCCATGATCGCGGGTTGCCTGGGCTGAGCTGCCGAGCGGGCAGATCGAGGGAAGGGATTGCCGGGACGGACATTTCGTTCCGTTTTGGCATCGTTGAAAATGTGACAGGGTGCCGGATTTACGAACCACCGTGCGCAGAAGACTTCTGTCGAGCCGGTAGGGCACCTCAAGAGCCGCTAAAGGCTGGTTGCGAAGTCAGGAAGTTATGAAGAGCAGAAGAGCGGCGTGGATGAAAGATTTTCTCTCCTATCCGCTCTTCCTCACTTCTGCTCTTCCGCTCTTCGCGGCCTCGGAGCTTGAAGACAAATTCAGGGTATCGACCAGGGAAGTGCCGGTCACTAGCTTCACACACGCCAGAGCGCGTCCCTCAGCCCGCTGACCCTCTCGATTCTGCGCGACAGGGCCGACACGAGGGCCGCCTCGCCCGCCCACAGATCGACTCGCCTCCGGGCCCGGGTCACACCCGTGTACAGAAGCTCCCGGGTGAGCACGCGCGCATCCCCCTCGGGCAGCACGAGCAGCACGCGGTCGAACTCGGTGCCCTGGCTCTTGTGGATCGTCATGGCAAAGGCCGTCTCGTGTTCGGGCAGCCGGTAGGGCTCGAACTTCCTCATGGCCCCGTCGGGGGCCGGGAAGAAGACCCGGAGCGCGCCGGCGCTTTCGGGGTCGGCCAGCGCGATGCCGACATCCCCGTTGAAGAGCCGCAGTCCGTAGTCGTTCCGGCTCACCAGGACGGGGCGCCCCTCGTACCAGGGCCTGCCCGGCGTGATGTGCCCTTCGCGGGCCAGGATCCCCTCGATAGCGACATTCAGGGAGCCCGAGCCGTAAGGGCCGTCCCGCAGGGCGCAGAGAACACGGAAGCGGCTGAAGCGTCCGAAAATGGCCGCAGGCGTTTCTGCGGCCCGGTAATCCCCGCAGCCCGCAAGGACAATCTCCCGCATGGCGCGTGAAAGTTCGCGCGGCCTCGGGACCCGTCGCCAGCCGAGATCCCCGCGACGGTCATCACGGAGAATGGAAAGCGCCTCGTCTGCGTCCCCTCCCTTGATCGCCCGGGCAAGGGCGCCAATGGCGCTTTCGGCGCCAAAACGGTAATTGCGTCTCAGCTCGACGATACAATCGCCGACGGGGGACCGGATCTCCCCCGGCGGCGAGAGCGGGACGCTCTGGCCGCTTGCGGCGGCGATCACCTCCCCGAAGGGCCTTGAATACCGCAGTTTGCGATCGGGGCCGCAGATATCGCCCAGAACGGCGCCCGCTTCGACCGAGGCCAGCTGGTCCCTGTCGCCGAGCAGGATGAGCCGGGCAGCTGCAGGCAGGGCCCCCACCAGGCCATAGAGGAGTTGCAGGGAAACCATGGAGGCCTCGTCGACCACGACGGCATCGCAGGGCAGTTCCTCATCGCCCCGCGCATGGGAGGGGGAACCCGTGCGGCGCCCCAGCAGGCGGTGCAGGGTGGAGGCTTCCATGTCCGCAAGTCCCTCCCGGATGCCGTCTGCACAGGCAAGCCCCCGGGCGGCCTCCCGGATGGCTTCCTGCAGCCGGACGGCGGCCTTGCCCGTGGGCGCGGCCAGTGCAATCCGGGACCGTCTTCCGGTCGTCTGCTCCATGAGAAGTGCGAGGATCCTCGCCACCGTCGTCGTCTTCCCCGTGCCGGGGCCTCCCGTGATCACACAGAGGCGTTTCAGGACGGCCGCGGCCGCCGCGACCCGCTGCCAGTCCGCCTCCCCGTTGCCGCCCGAAAAGAGCCTTCCAACCCCTTCCCGCAGCCGCGCAATGTCGACTCCGGGGGCCGGGATCTGCGATCGCTCCCGAAGGAAACGGACGAGACTCTGCTCGGCATCCCAGTGACGATGGAGATAGAGGCGGGTCCCGTCATCAACGAGCGGCCGCCAATCGCCGGGGGCGCCGACAACGGTGCTTTTGCGCAGCGATC